>CAIOMN010000106.1 GCA_903859415.1 uncultured Methylococcaceae bacterium | reverse complement strand
CCTCACCCAAATTTCCACCCATGATAGCGAAGTATTGCTGACTCTAGCCCTGGAGAGGCGAGCGTATGTTCGGAATAAAAAGGTAGAAGATCGCTTTGCTGAGTTTTTATGATGCTCTGAGTTGCTGAATACCTGTCAGTTACTTGTAATTACTTGATGGCAAACTAAGGGCATAAATAGAGCGATTTCAATTCAATTAGTGTCCTAGAGATAAAGCAGTAGCAAATAACAAGGCTGGTTGAAACAGGCTTTTTTTCGTAAAACTTTTTTAAAATAAATGCGCCTCACAAATCCTTAAAAAATTTTAGGTGTTACACATGGCTAAAAAAGATGACTTCGATCTTAACTCAGATGATTCAAAAGTAGACGCAACATCAAATGAACTTGAAATTATTGAGCTATGGGATAACTTGCCAAACTATTGCAAAACACCGCAGATTTTAGAAAAGGTTAAGGCAATAGCAAGTCCATCAATATGGAATAATTTAATTCCGCCGGAATCATTAGGTAATTGTGAATAAAATTTGATAAGACACCAGACTAGCCTCTAACCACGCGGCTTTTTTATGCCTGAATTAGCGGCAAGTGTTGCAGTTTATTATGATGATTTTTTTGAAATGGGACGAAATTGGGAAAAGTTTATTTTAAGACGATAAAAAGAGATTTAATTTTTCTGTAACTAATTGATTTATATGGTGCCCCAAAGTGGATTCGAACCACCGACCTGTCCCTTAGGAGGGGACCGCTCTATCCTACTGAGCTATCGGGGCATTTGTAGAATTCTACCATAAATTGCCGTGTTTAGCTTCCTGTAACAGGCAATTTGTCGGCTCAGCAAGCATTAAGGCTTAAGGTTTAGCTACCTTTCAATCCATTCATAGAATTCGATCAACGCAGGATCACATTTACAACAACTGGTTCCACAACCGGTCTCCTGAGAAGTCTTTCGCACATTACCCTTACTAATCCATCGACCTAACATACCGCGCAAGGCGTCAGCATCGACATTAAAATGATTAACTAAATCCGCCAGCGCAACTCTAGGGTGCTGTTTTAAATATTGTCTTAAGTCATCCAGAATCACAGAAGTCTCCTAATGCACAGTCGCTGTTATGGTTTTTTTCCCAGTGAGCCATAAGCTCATTAATACCAGTAAGAATGCGGTTAATAAGCCAACTACCCAAGCTAGGGAATAACTCGGATGTTGACTATATGTCATCAATTGATAAAAAATTGTCGAGACCATGTAAGCAATGCCTGTAGTCCAAAAAACCACAAACACGGTCCATCCAGCACTAGTCTCTCTATAGATAGCCGCCGTTGCTGCAACACAAGGTGCATACAGTAATATAAACAACAAATAGGCAAAGGCTCCAGCCTTACCATCAAAACTATGCTGCATAGCTGTAAAGGTATTTGTTTTAACGGCCTGCTCACTGGCTGCCGATGACAAATCTGTCACTGTTCCAATGTTTAAACCTAAAGGATCTAATAAATTATCGGCAATGGCATTTAAATTATTGGGCACTGTTGCACAAGCAGCCAATAACGCATCTGCTAGATTAAACGGGGGGCTAGCTGTAGATTCTGTTGCTGAAATTTGACTGTATAATGCATCCAGCGTACCGACCACGGCTTCTTTTGCTAACACTCCCGTAAAGATTCCAACCGTCGCCGGCCAATTATCTTTTTCGATTCCCATCGGTTTAAAGACCGGAGTTAAGCTTCTGCCTATGGCACTTAATATGGATTTGTTACTATTTTCCTGGCCAAAACTACCATCGGTGCCTAAGGCATTAAGAAAGTTTAATACTAACACCATCGGGATGATGACTTTTCCAGCATTGAGTATAAATGACTTAAGCCGATCCCATGTTCTAAAAAATACACCGTGTAAGGTTGGTAAGTGGTAAGCGGGTAACTCCATGATAAAAGGTGCTGACTCACCTTTAAACAGGGTATGCCGCATTATCAACCCTGTTGTAACAGCTATGACAATCCCCAAAAAATAAAGCCCAAACACTAAATTCTGCCCACCCACCGGAAAAAATGCAGCCGCAAATAATGCATAGACGGGTAACCGAGCTCCGCACGACATAAACGGATTCATCAGGTTGGTCAAGATTCTGTCTCGCTGATTATCTAGTGTTCTAGTCGCCATAATAGCGGGCACATTACAACCGAATCCCACGATCATAGGTACAAACGATTTGCCCGGCAATCCGATCATGCGCATAAACCGGTCCATGACAAAAGCGGCTCTGGCCATATAGCCTGAGTCTTCTAGTGCGGACAAGAACATAAACAGGAAACCTATGATCGGAATAAACGTAGCAACAACCTGTATACCGCCACCTATCCCTTTAGTGATCATAACGATCAGCCACTGCGGCAAATTTAAGTCATTCAGAATTAAACCTAACTCATCGATTAATAAAGCGCCAACGGCTTGATCAAAGAAATCAACAAAGGCCGTGCCTATGTTGATAGTGAACATAAACATGGCATACATGACTAACAAAAAGACAGGAATACCTAAAAATCTATTTAATACAATCGTATCTATTTTTTCTGTCGTATGACGACTAACTTCATCAAGCCGACAGACTGAACCTTGAATCAAGGTATTAACAAAACCATAGCGTGCATCCGCTGCTAGTATGTCTATTTCATCGTCTGTTTCAATCTCTACCTCGCGCTGTAACTGCTCAACGGAAGGCATTAAAGCATCACCTGCAAACGATTTGGCTAAGGTGTCATCTTCTAATAACCTAAGCGCCAACCAACGTAAATCACATTTATATTTTTTTGCTATATCTATTAACGCAGGCGAAATCTCATCAATAGCTTCTTCTAAAGCTGGGAGATATGGGATGATAACATTGGGTACTGGCTTGATGATCGCTGCTTGATTGATCATTGTCTTTAACGCTGTAATACCCTCTTTTGTCGAAGCAGTAATAGGAATAACAGGACAGCCAAGTTGTTCAGCTAAAAAATCGACATCTATTTTAATGCCTCTTTGCCGAACTGCATCCATCATATTAAGCACTAATATCATGGGAACGCGCATTTCAATCAGCTGAGAGGTTAAATATAGATTACGTTCTATATTTGAAGCATCTACTATGTTGATAATTAAATCAGCTTCTTTAGAAGCAACATAATCTCTCGCGACTTTCTCATCGAGTGAGACCTGATCATCTGCTGCCTCTAATGAATAAGTACCTGGTAAATCAACGAGCTCTACTAATTTATTGGCATGAACGTACTCACCCGTTTTTTTTTCAACGGTAACACCTGGCCAATTTCCGACATGTTGCTTGGACCCTGTGAGTACATTGAACAGCGTGGTTTTTCCACAATTAGGATTTCCAACAACGCCAACTGTAAAGTCAGTTTTCATTACAACTTCTCAATGAGTAATATGTCAGCTTCATCTTTGCGCAAGGTTAAAGAAAAGCCTCGTAATTTAATTTCAACGGGGTCTCCCATAGGCGCAAAGCGAGTCACACTAAATTCTGTACCCGGAGTTAAACCCATTGCCAGCAAGCGCTTGCGATAGGCTTTACCGGTCTGTTCAAACCCCACTATCTTTCCTAAATCACCTACTGCAAGATTTTTAAAAGTAATAGCCATCAATTTACCCGAATAGTTCAGTGGTGAAACTTCCTTGGAAGCCAGGAATCAATAATCATTCTCATCAATTGAATATATCACACAATTCAAATCATGCAAAACGAGTTAGATTCAAAATTCGACATTTAATGACAATATAAAAAGACTACGACAATTTGGATGTATCAATTGCACTATAAAGTAAACCTATTGCTCACATAACCTTAGACTCTTTATATAAAGTTTTGTGATTAAAACACGTTGAATAGGCTTTTAGCTAATTTGAAGGTATTTGCGGAAGATCATTTAATAAACTGATTTCCTGCTTAGATAGTTATTGAGGTCGTGCAGAGGAAAAATCAAGGTAACAACAAGAGCTGAAATCTGGTCTTACTATTTCATTGATCTTGTTGTTACTCTCTGATGTGTTAGTCCGTTATTTCGTACTCTTGACTAGCAGAATCGACCCTATCTCGTAACTCCTTACCTGGCTTAAAGTGTGGCACGTGCTTTTCAGCTAATGCAACTGATTCACCTGTTTTTGGATTACGCCCCATGCGTTGAGGACGTTTATGTAACGAGAAACTGCCAAAACCCCTAATCTCAATTCTTTTGCCAGTAGATAATGCATGATTCATTCTTTCAATGATGCACTTTACTGACAACTCAACATCTTTAAGTGCCAGATGCGGTTGTCTTTTAGCAATCGCTTCAATTAATTCTGATTTTGTCACATTCTATCCTGTGAAAAAGAAAAATCAGAGGGCATGTAAACGAACATACCCTCTTTGTATAATCCTTATTTTTCTAATTGCTTAAATAAGTCAGCCATAGTAGGTGTACCTACTGATTGCTGAGAATGATCTTTAATTGAATGTGATTCTTCGTCTTGATCTTTCGCTTTTATTGATAGAGAAATTGATTTACTTTTCTTATCAACACCAATGAATTTAGCTTCTAGTTGATCACCTTCTTTTAATAAGGTACGCGCATCTTCAACGCGGTCACGTTGAATTTCAGAAGCACGTAAGTAGCCTTCAACGTTATCAGCCAAAGTTACGATGGCTCCTTTAGCATCCACTTCTTTGATAGTACCTTTAACTAAGCTACCTTTTTCATGGGTCGCCAAGAAGTTTTGGAAAGGATCCTGTTCAAGCTGTTTGATACCTAAAGAGATACGTTCACGCTCAGAATCTACAGCCAAAATAACAGTTTCTAACTCGTCACCTTTTTTGAATTCACGAACTGATGCTTCACCTTCGTCTGCCCAAGAAATATCAGACATGTGAACCAAACCATCAATACCACCATCAAGACCGATGAAGATACCGAAATCAGTGATAGATTTGATTTTACCTGAGATCTTGTCGCCTTTGTTATGAGTCGCTGCAAATTCATCCCATGGATTAGTTTTGCATTGTTTCATACCTAAAGAAATACGACGACGTTCTTCGTCAATCTCAAGAACCATGACTTCAACTTCATCACCTAATTGAACCAATTTAGATGGGTTAACGTTTTTGTTAGTCCAGTCCATTTCAGAAACGTGAACTAAACCTTCAACGCCTTCTTCAATTTCAACGAAGCAACCGTAATCAGTCAAGTTGTTAACTTTACCGAATACACGTGTACCTGCTGGGTAACGACGGGCAATGTTTTGCCATGGATCTTCACCCATTTGCTTCATGCCTAAAGAAACACGGTTTTTGTCTTTGTCATACTTCAAGACTTTAACTTTAATTTCTTGACCGATTTCTACACATTCAGACGGATGACGAACACGACGCCATGCCATATCGGTAATGTGTAACAGACCATCAATACCACCTAGATCGATAAATGCGCCGTAATCGGTTAAGTTTTTAACTACACCTGTAACGATTGCACCTTCTTCCAGTGTTTTGAGTAATTCTTCTCTTTCTGCACTGTATTCTTTCTCAACAACTGCACGACGTGACAGAACCACGTTGTTACGTTTTTGATCAATTTTGATAACTTTGAACTCAAGATCACGATTCTCAAGGAATGTAGTGTCTCTGATTGGACGAACGTCAACCAATGAACCTGGTAAGAAGGCACGTAATGCGCCAACAGAAACAGTAAAACCACCACGGACTTTGCCAGTAATACGACCAATAATAGTCGCTTCTTTTTCAAAGGCTGTTTCAAGTTCAAACCAAGCTTTGTTTTTCTTCGCTTTGTCTCTTGAAAGAAGGGTTGCACCCAAGCCATCTTCAAATAAATCCAGGGCAACTTCAACTTCATCGCCAATTGATACTTCTAATTCGCCATCGTTGTTTAAAAACTGCCATTTTGGAATGACGCCTTCTGACTTTGAGTGTGTACTAACGATAACCATATCATTTTCGATATCGATAACTGTACCAATCAACATGGCACCAGGACTCATTTTGGTCTTGGTTAAACTTTCTTCAAGTAACTCAGCAAAGCTTTCGCTCATTATATTATTTCCCAAGTTTGTCGAAACTCGAACAAACCTTTTCTTTATCAAAGTTAAAAAAAACCACATCCAAATAATGTGGCCAGACTAAAACCCTTAACGGATTAAATTTAATACCTCTTCAACCACGGCATCTATAGTCATGTCGGAAGAGTCAATGTAAAGCGCATCACTCGCCATAGCTAATGGAGCGGTTGCCCGTTCCATATCGCGGCGATCACGTGCTTCAATCTCATTTATTATCTGTACAAGATTAGCATCAATTTCTTTTTCTATCAACTGTTTATACCGTCTTTGTGCTCTTTTTTCAGCACTAGCTGTTAGAAACACTTTATTTTCGGCATCCGGAAAAACCACCGTACCCATATCTCTGCCGTCAGCGACTAACCCTGGTAATTGTTTAAAGTCTTGCTGCTTCTTTAATAATACCTGCCTTACCGCAGGTAAGGCAGCAATTTGAGAGGCCATTCCACCGGTCTGTTCAAGACCTAATTGATTGGTGATATCTTCACCATCAAGCCTAACGATCAACTCATCGCCACACTCAAACTCTAACGCTAAGCCCTGAGCTACTTTGACAATCTTATCGACCGCTGCTAGATCAACGGATGCCTTTTGTACTGCAATAGCTAAAGAACGATAAATAGAGCCACTATCAAGATAATGCCAGCCAAGTTTTTTGGCTATCAGCCGGCTAACAGTACCCTTACCTGCACCACTAGGACCATCAATCGTCAAAACAGGAATGGGCATTATGCCTCCTCACAAACCAAATCCAAGCCTAAACGCTTAACCAAATCCTTAAACTCTGGAAATGAGGTATTCACGTTAGCGCAATCCAGCACCGTAATAGGCGCATTAGCGCGTAAGCCAGCGATTGAAAATGACATCGCAATACGATGATCGCCGTGTGATGTTACAACCCCACCGCCTATAGAACCGCCTTGAATAACCATTCCGTCAGCAGTTGGCTGAGCATCGACACCTAATATTTGCAATCCATCCGCCATGACCTGTATACGGTCAGACTCTTTAACCCGTAATTCTTCTGCACCACTTAAACGGGTTTGTCCATCTGCGCAAGCTGCAGCCACAAACAACACAGGAAACTCATCAATCGCTAGCGGAACTAAGTGTTCAGGAATATCTATGCCTTTAAGTGGACTATAGACTACATGTAGATCGGCAACCGGCTCACCGCCCACCTCACGCTCGTTAAGCACTTCAATCTTTGCACCCATCAATCTTAAAATATCGATAACACCGGTGCGCGTAGGATTAATCCCCACATGTCTCAATGTAAGATCAGAACCCGGAGCAATTGAAGCCCCTACCAGGAAAAATGCGGCCGATGAAATATCACTAGGCACATCAATATCAGAAGCGGTTAAGTCTCCATTTGCATTGATGGTAACCTTACTACCTTCTTTGGTCACTGGATAAGAAAACCCGGATAACATCCGCTCGGTATGATCACGAGTTGGCGCAGGCTCGGTAACACTAGTTTCTCCATCTGCGTACATTCCAGCAAGTAACAAGCAGGATTTAACTTGCGCACTCGCCATTGGCATCACATAATCGATCCCTTTTAACTGGCCTGATTTACCTGTAATATAAAGCGGAGCAGTGCCTTGTTCTGTGGTTTTAATATCTGCACCCATGGCAGCCAAAGGCCCTGTAACACGCTTCATAGGTCGACCAGATAAAGATTTATCACCGGTTAGCACGGAATCAAAAGGCTGACCCGCTAACAAACCACTCAGCAAACGCATAGACGTGCCTGAGTTTCCTAAATACAACTCATTTTTAGGCGCCTTTAAGCCATGTTTGCCAACACCCTTTATCGTCAAGCTACCATTGACAGGCCCTTCAATCTCAACCCCCATATCCCGAAATGCCTGTAATGTTGCCAAGGCATCTTCTGCTTCAAGAAAACCTTTAACATGAGTAACGCCATTCGCTAATGAACCCAGCATAATAGAACGATGCGACATGGATTTATCACCAGGAACACGTGCTTCACCCTGTAATAGGCCGCCTGGCTGAACTTGAAATGTGATTGATTTTGACATATTTCCTTCAAACTGAGTAAGAAAGCGCTGCCTCGCTGTGTTGGCATACGCAAAGATGGTTAAAAGTTGCTGGCTCTCATCATTTTCCAGCAAATGCTGTAGTGTATCCAGTTGTTCCCTTGTCTGTTGTAACAAGGGGATTATTTCGCTTTTATTGGCTGAACAGATGTCCCGCCACATTGCTGGATCGCTGGATGCAATCCGCGTGAAATCTCTGAAGCCACCCGCCGCATATTTAAAAATTTCACTTTGTTCGTCTTTATGCCCCAACATATTTACTAGCGCAAACGCTAAAATATGCGGTAAATGACTCGTAGCAGCTAATATTGAATCATGGTGCTTCACATCCATGACCGACACCACCGAACCACACCGCTCCCAAAAAGATTGCACTTTATTTAAGGCCTCTTTGGATGTATTTTCGAGGGGTGTAATTATCAACCGTCTATTTAGGAATAAGTCATAAAAAGACGCCTCCACACCACTTTGTTCTGCACCGGCAATGGGATGAGCTGGCACAAAATTATCCGGCACCTCGCCAAATACTTGTTGGGCAGCCTTTACAACACTCACTTTAGTGCTGCCTACATCAGTGTAAATAGTAGTCTCAGACCAATAAGGTTTAAGCGCTGCAAAAATACTTTCTAAGGATGCCACTGGCGTTGCAATAACAACGCAATCAGCGCTTGATACTGCGGGCTCTATCTGCAAATAGTAGTCATCAATAACGCCTAACTTTTTTGCTGTTTCCAAATTGTGTTTATCTTCCGGACGACCATATCCGACTATCTGCTTGCATAACCCATAATGCCTTGCAGCTCGTGCAACAGAACCACCAATTAAGCCGACACCGATAATACAAAGCCGATCAAACATTAGCCAACGTATTGGTTAACGCTTCAAGAAACTGTTGATTTTCCGCCGCAGTCCCTATACTGATACGCAAATGATTTGGCAATTCATAATTACCTACCGGCCTAACAATAACACCCCTGCGCAATAAGGCATCATAGACAGGTTGACCCGCCTGCTTTAAATCAACCAAAACAAAGTTTCCCGCCGAAGGAATCCATTCAAGCCCCAATTGTTTAAATCCTTCTGTCAATTGCTGCATACCTTGTTCATTGACTGCAATGGTTTGTTGTAGATGCTCATCATCACCCAAAGCCGCTTCGGCAGCGACAAGTGCCAAGGTATTGTTATTAAATGGCTGACGAACCCGATTAAGAATATCGGCCATCTCTGAACTTGATAAGCCATAACCAATACGTAACCCTGCCAAACCATAAGCCTTCGAGAACGTACGAGTAATTAATAAGTTTGGAAACTTTTTTAGCCAATCAATGGAGTTAACAGTCTCTACACGATTAACAAATTCAAAATAAGCTTCATCAAGCACGCAGACACAGGTATCAGGCAATGCACCAATAAATGACTCCAGGCTCGACTGACTGAGTAGGGTTCCAGTTGGATTATTAGGATTTGCTATAAAAACCAGACGTGTTTTTTCGGTGACAGCCTTTAGCATAGAATCCAGGTCGTGCCCATAATTAAGCGCTGGCACTACCACAGACTTTGCACCTACCGCTTGAGTAACAATAGGATAAACAGCAAAAGCGTGCTGAGAAAAAACAGCCTCAAACTCAGGCGTTAAGAAAGCTCTTGCCACCAGCTCAAGTAGCTCATTGGAGCCATTACCCAAGGTAATCTGACTTTCGACAACCCCATATTTGTTAGCTAATGCTTTTTTTAAAGAAAACCCACTACCGTCTGGATACAAAGCTAGAGTCGATAGTGTTTCCTGGATTGCGGCCATTGCTTTTTTACCAGGCCCCAAAGGATTTTCATTAGATGCCAGTTTAATGATTTCTGTAAGCCCTAACTCTCGCTCCAGCTCTTCAATTGGCTTACCCGCTTTATAAGGGATTAACTGTTGGACACCCACTGCAGCAAGATTGTAAATGTTATTATTGCTATTCATACGTTTTAAATTAAGATTTGATTATTACTGCAGCAAATAGAAGTTAAAGTACTGCTTTAGGATAAGACCCTAACAATCTAAACATTTTGACACTGTCTTTGACTATATCTAATGCTTGAGATACCACCACATCATCACTATGACCCTCTATATCGATAAAGAAGAGATAATCCCATAAGCCTTGGCGTGAAGGTCTGGATTCAATATTAACCATCCCAATACCTAACTTGGCAAACGGTTCAAGTATTTTATGAAGCGCCCCAGGTTGATTGCCTGTTGAAACAAGCAACGAGGTTTTATCATTACCCGTTGGAGTTGGAGATTGTTGCCCAATAATAATAAATCGGGTGGTATTATTTGGCTCATCCTCAATGCTTTTTTCAAGAATTTCTAAGTGATAGACTTCAGCAGCAACAATTCCGGCAATGGCAGCTGTTTGCTTATTAATAGATGCCAAGCGAGCTGCTTCAGCATTACTACTCACTGCAGTCAGCTTTACACCTGGCAAATGATTATCTAACCACTGACGGCACTGAGCTAATGATTGCTGGTGAGAATATACCTCTGTAATTTCAGCTAAGCTAGTTATATTACCCATCAAATTTTGATGAACTCTAATTTCAACTTCCCCGCAAATTTGCAAGGGCGAGGTAGAGAAACGATCCAGCGTATGACTAATCACACCTTCTGTCGAATTTTCAACAGGAACCACACCAAACTGGCAGTTATCTGATTCTACTGCACTAAATATCTCATTAATGGTTGTGACCGGGATGGTCTTAACCGCGTGCCCAAAATGCTTAAATACCGCTTGTTGAGTGAACGTACCTTCAGGCCCTAAAAAAGCAATATCCATTGGCTTTTCTAGCGCTAAACAAGCAGACATCAACTCTCTAAAAAAACGCACTGCCGTTAAATCAGGCAATGGCCCTTGATTTAATTCCATGATTCGTCTTAATACCAGTGATTCTCTGTCTGGGCGATAAAAAGTACCTTGTTCTCCTTGAGCAATTTTGGTTTTAGCAACGTCAATTGCATAGGTAGCGCGTTGATTAATCAATTGCAAAATTTGCTCATCGATTGCATCAATTTTATCTCTGAGTTCAGAAAGTGGCGTGACTGATAACATGATTACAGCTCTGTAAAAGGTTGCTTCGTTTAATGGGTACGTTCAAATTCAGCCATAAAATCTATTAATGTCAACACACCGGCTTCTGGCATGGCATTATAGATACTTGCTCTCATACCGCCAACCAATCGATGACCCCTTAGTTCAAACAAGCCATTCGCTTCTGCAGCAATAAGAAATTGCTGATCTAAGCTTGTATCCTGTAAATTAAAGGGCACATTCATACGTGATCGATAAGGGGCTGCAACAGGATTAGAATACAAAGAAGACTGATCAATGGCTTGATATAGCTTGGCGGCTTTTGCAATATTAAGTTGCTCCATTGCTTCAACACCACCCTGTGCTTTTAACCATTTTAAGACTAAACCCACTAAATACCAATTGTAAGTAGCGGGGGTATTTAACATGGATTGACTTTTAGCTTGCTCTGCATAATCAAAGACTGCTGGAGTTGTTTTACTTGCATTTCCGATTAAATCATCTCTAACGATAACAACTGTAACGCCTGCTGGCCCCATATTCTTTTGAGTCCCCGCATAAATCAAACCATGCTGACCCACATCAATCTTTCTCGATAAGATATTAGATGACATATCAGAGATTAATGTTAAGCCATTAGCGTCGGGTACTTTCTGAAACTCCACACCATGTATCGTTTCATTTGAAGTATAGTGCAAATAAGCCGCGTGACGATCTATAACCCAATCAGATTCATCAGGAATAGTCGTGTAATGACTATCCTCTGAACTTGCAATCACCAAGACATCACAGTAGTTCTTGGCATCACTGACTGCTTTTTCAGACCAAGCGCCCGTCTGAACATAGCAAGCCTTTGTTTTACCATTTAAGATATTTTGCGGTACTAATGAAAATTGCGCAGAAGCCCCACCTTGCAAAAATAAAACCTTATAGTTGTCAGGCACAGCCATTAAACTTCTTAGATCACTTTCCAGTTCCTCTGCAATGATTGAGAAATGCTTGCCACGATGACTCATCTCCATAACAGACATGCCACTGCCCTGCCAATCTAACAACTCTTCCTTTGCCTGCTCTAATACTGACTTAGGGAACACCGATGGCCCCGCACTAAAATTATAAACTTTGGACATTAGGTTCTCTTGACCAGGATTAAAGTAAAGTTAAAAAGTAATTATTAATAAATCTGCCCGATATCAATCATCTCAAAGAATGCTATCGGTTTATGTCGAAATTATTTATCTTAAAATCTCCAGCTTACGCCTCATTATCTTCATCTTCACTAGACCCTAAATCAACGTCCTCATTTGCTTCGACAGCAGCATCAATATCATCGTCATTTTCGTCATCTACACCGGCTAAGCCCTCAATGCGATCAACGCCAATCACTTTTTCTTTTTTATCCAAACGGATAATAGTGACGCCTTGAGTATTTCTACCCACAACTGAGATACCGTCGACTCGGGTACGAACCAATGTACCACCATCAGTAATCAACATGATTTCATCATTATCATTGACCAAAACAGCGCCGACCACGGAGCCATTACGCTCAGAGGTTTGTATGGCGATTAAGCCTTGGCCGCCGCGTTTATGACAAGTAAACTCTTCCAGTTTCGTCCGCTTACCATAACCATTTTCAGTAATATTAAGTACCGTTCCTTCTGTTGCGATAATCAATGAAATGATTTTTTGGCCTTCATGTAAGCGCATACCTCTCACCCCAGATGCTGTTCTTCCCATTGACCGCACATCTTCTTCATTAAAGCAGACCGCTTTTCCAGTGCTACCAAATAACAATACGTTCTGTTTACCATCCGTTACCGCAACACCCACCAGGGTATCGCCTTCTTTTAAATCAATGGCAATTTTTCCGCTCGCACGTTGACGCTCAAACTCATTCAGAGGAGTCTTTTTAACAGTACCCGCCGAAGTTGCCATGAAAATAAATTTATTTTCAGTAAATTCACGAATCGGCAATAAGGCATTAATCTTCTCACCCTCTTCCAATGGTAATAAATTAACAAACGGCTTACCCCTTGCGGCACGACTTGCGACTGGCAATTGATAAACTTTTAACCAATACACTTTACCTGAAGAAGAGAAGCACAAAATAGTGTCATGCGTATTAGCAACAATCAGCTTATCAACATAATCGAGCTCTTTAGTGGCTGTCGCAGACTTACCCCGCCCGCCTCGTCGCTGGGCTTTATAATCACTTAACGGTTGTGATTTAACATAGCCTTCATGAGACATGGTGACCACCATATCTTCTTCGGTAATTAAATCCTGTTCGGATAAATCAAGCTGGTTTTGAACAATCTCCGTACGACGTGGATCGGCATATTCTTCTTTAATGGCGACCAATTCTTCTCTGATAATTTCCATCAGCCGAATGTCACTACCTAAAATATATAAATACTCATCAATTTGTTCTAATAATTGCTTGTATTCACTGACAATCTTGTCTTGCTCTAAACCTGTTAAACGATGTAATCTTAAATCAAGAATGGCTTGCGCTTGAGTTTCAGAGAGTCGATAAAGCCCGTCATGAATTCCAAACTCCTCTGGAAGATCTTCCGGCCTGGAACGGGTCGCATCCGCTCTTTCAAGCAAGCTTGAAACTAAACCGGCATTCCAGTCTCTTGATAATAATCCAACTTTGGCTTCTTCACGATTAAGAGAGTTTTTAATTAACTCAATCATCACATCAATATTCGCCAAAGCAACCGCTAAACCTTCTAAGACATGCGCTCTTTCCCGAGCTCGTCGTAAATTATAAATGGTTCTACGGGTAACAATTTCACGCCTATGATCAATAAAAGCCAGTAAAATATCACGAAGATTCATACAATGTGGACGACCATCCAATAAGGCCACCATATTGATACCAAATACTGTCTGGAATTGGGTTTGCTTGTACAAATTATTAAGCACAACTTCAGGCACTTCACCACGGCGCAATTCAACCACCATGCGCATACCGTCTTTATCAGACTCATCCCGTAGCCCTGAAATACCTTCTAACTTGCCTTCTTTAACCAATTCGGCAATTTTTTCTAGCAATCGTGCTTTGTTGACTTGATACGGCAATTCGGTCGTGATAATGGCTTGGCGACTACTATCACCAATGTTCTCAAAATGACAACGAGCACGTAGATAAATCTTACCGCGTCCCGTGGTATAAGCATTATAAATGCCAGCCGCACCATTAATAGAGGCAGCAGTTGGAAAGTCGGGACCAGGAATATAGGCCATCAATTCATGGATGGTCGCATCTGGATTATCAATAAGAGCTAAACAGGCACTTACCACTTCCCCCATATTATGGGGCGGAATATTGGTAGCCATACCAACCGCAATACCTGATGAACCATTCACCAATAAATTAGGTACACGGGTCGGCAAAACTTCAGGTTGAATTTCAGACTCATCATAGTTAGGGATAAAGTTAACGGTTTCTTTATCTAAATCCGCTAATAACTCGTGGGCAATCTTTGCCATGCGAACTTCGGTATATCGCATAGCCGCTGGAGGGTCGCCATCCACAGAACCAAAGTTACCTTGACCATCAATCAACATATAACGCATGGAAAAAGGCTGAGCCATACGCACCATTGTGTCATAAACAGCCGTGTCACCGTGTGGGTGGTATTTACCGATCACATCACCGACGATACGAGCGGATTTCTTATACGGCTTGTTCCAATCGTTACCTAATTCGCTCATTGCGTACAACACGCGACGATGAACCGGCTTTAGACCATCTCTGACATCTGGTAGAGCTCGACCCACGATAACGCTCATAGCGTAATCGAGATAGGACTGCTTCATCTCATCTTCGAGATTAACTGGAATGATTTCTTTAGCGAAGTTTGACATTGATCCCTATATACACTGTTTACCAACAACAAGGCCATTGGCATGGTTTTTTGACTAAATATAGCCGCAACGTTTCCAATTCCGTTTGTTGAGCGCTACGACATAACTATAAATAACCTGCTAATTATAGCAAATAGTCGATAGTGAGTCGAAGGTGTTGATACTTTATGATGGTGTAAAAATTTCAGATAAGAAATTTTCCATTAATTTCCACGAACGGTTGTCCGCATCAGGCTGATATACAGTACCAAAATCAGGATTGTTAGCGAGTGGATTGGTAAAGGCATGCTGAGTATTGCCGAAAGTATGTAACTGCCAGTCAGCACCCGCTTTTGTCATCTCCTGTTCAAAAGCCACCACTTGCTCAACAGGAACCATAGGATCATCATGACCCTGTAATGCTAAAATTTTTGCAGTAATTTGTACACTATCAACATTATCAGGCGCACCCAATAATCCATGAAAACTAACCACACCCTTTAGATCGGCTCCGGCTCTCGCCAAATCCAGTGAGCACAGACCACCAAAACAAAAACCAATTGCGGCAATCTGACGATCATCCACCCAAGGCATTAATTTAACGGCAGATAAAGCCGCTTGCATGCGTTTTTTGAGTAATTGTCTATCTGCCATAAAAGGCTGCATTAGAGCTGCACATGCTTCGGCATCCGAACCTAAAATCCCTTTACCGTACATATCAACTGCAAAACCAACATAACCCAAAGCCGCTAGCTTTTTGGCTTTTTCTGCAACAAACTCATCTCGACCGGCCCAAGTATGATTGATTAAAACTGCTGGTCTTTGTCCGGATATAGAATCATCAAAAGCAAAGAAAGCTTCCAACAACACATCACCATCCAAATAACCCACTGTATTTGAAATTATCGCCATAACATTACCTTAAGGATTAACCTTCTTATTCTTGATGCGCCCCGTTTTTTGGAGCATATCCAAAAAACCTTCTGAAGCGAGTTCTATCATATCCAGTACCCGCTCAAAGCCATATGTGCCGCCATAGTAAGGATCTGGCACTTCTCTCACTTTCAATTGGGGAGCGTAATCAAGAAAATAACGAACTTTGTGTTTATGCTCTTCCGGACAAGCGTTCATCAACGTAACATAATTATCATCATCCATTGTGAGCAAGTAATCAAAGTCATCAAAATCACCCATAATCACTTTTCTAGCTCTTAAATGAGCTAATTGAACATCCCGCTCTAAAGCTGCTTGCTGTGATCTTGGATCAGGGGGCTCACCCACATGATAGGCATGAGTCCCCGCTGAATCGATCAAAAAATCATTCTCTAACACTTGCTCTTTAAGCAACTTTGCAAAAACACCTTCGGCAGTCGGTGAGCGACAAATATTACCCATGCAAACAAATAAAACTTTTATTTTTTCCATAGCAGAACTCGCTTCAAAAACAACTTTGGTTCAGCCTGCTCAAGCGAATGGATGTTCCAGGATGATTGTTTCATCCCTATCCGGACCCGTAGAAATAATGGTCACTTTAACGCCTACCAACTCTTCAAGACGCTTAATATAGGCTTTGGCATTATCAGGTAACTCATCATAATGGGTAATACCTACTGTATTTTGAGTCCAGCCAGGCATTTCTTCAATAATTGCTTCGCATTGCTCATATCGATCAGCACCCAAAGGTGCAGTTTCAGTTAACTCACCCTTAATCCGGTAAGCGGTACAAATACCAATCTTCTCTAGCCCATCCAAAACATCTAACTTGGTTAAACAGATACCGCTGAGACTATTCAGTTTTGCAGACTTACGCATTGACACAGCATCAAACCAGCCGGTACGGCGCTTACGTCCAGTTGTTGCGCCAAACTCATGACCTTTGGTTCCTAAATGATCACCATTGGCGTCATGTAACTCGGATGGAAATGGACCATTACCCACCCGTGTTGAATAAGCCTTGGTAATACCCAGCACATAATCAAGATCCAATGGCCCAATACCACTACCGGTTGCAGCGCCGCCAGCGGTTGTGCTGGACGAGGTCACATAAGGAAAAGTACCATGATCAATATCAAGCAATGCACCTTGAGCACCTTCGAACAACAGATTTTGCCCTTCCGCTTGAAACTTATAAAGTTCTTCACTGACATCAGTCAGCATAGGCTTAATTAATTCACCTAGACGAAGAGCCTCATCTAAAGTCTCCTGATAATCAACAGCTTCAGTATGATAATAATTTGTAAGCATAAAATTATGATAATCTACTAGCTCTTTAAGTTTTTCAGCAAAACTCTCTGCATCCAGCAAATCACCTGCGCGTAAACCTCTACGCCCCACTTTATCTTCATACGCTGGCCCAATACCTCTCCCTGTTGTACCAATTGCTTTTCCACCACGGGCCTTTTCTCTAGCCTGATCTATAGCGACATGAACTGGCAAAATGAGTGCACAGGCTTCACTAATTAACAAACGATTTCTAACAGCAATACCGGCTTTTTCCAGAAATTCAATTTCTTCCATGAGTGCATTTGGCGATAAAACCACGCCATTACCTATCATGCACAAGACGTTTTCTCTGAGTATGCCTGAAGGAATAAGATGTAATACTGTTTTCTCCCCTTGTATAACCAGAGTATGTCCAGCATTATGACCTCCTTGGAAACGCACGACTGCGCTCACTTGCTCGGTCAATAAATCAACCAACTTACCTTTTCCTTCGTCACCCCATTGAGTGCCGATAATAACGACATTTTTTCCCATAATTATCCCGGCTTAAGCTAAAGGTCTGACGACCCAATTTTGATTATCTTGTACTAAAATAGAAGTGCAGCCTAGCTCTTTTGCACCTCCGGTTTGTCCTGGCAATTCTTGCACAACAGCCTGCTGCTGAGCACGCAAATCTCTGATTTTTTCATTGAGTGCACTCTCATTACCAAACGGTGCAAAAATAAGTTCTCTCTGTGGGGCTTGGCTAACTCGTTTACTTAATGATGAAAGGAGTTTCAAATCTGCGCTAAATCCTGTTGCGGGGCGTGCTCGCCCAAACACGCCACCAATATTGTCATAACGTCCACCTCTAGCGATCTCTCTCCCTATTGAAGGCACAAAAGCAGCAAATACTATTCCGGTGTGATAGTGATAACCCCTCAACTCTGCGAGATCAAAACTAATCGGTAACCACGGCAAATAGCTTGTTAATTTTTCTGCAATGGCTTCTAAATCTAACAGCGCATTTTTGACTTCATCATTAGCTTTTGCCAGAATAGATCGGGCTTTACTGATCGTATCTTTACCGCCATTTAACTCAGGCAATTTCAACAACATAGCTTTAAGATCAGCATCTATGTCATAAGTCGCTAATAAACCCTGAAGCTCAGGCCTTGCTTTACGCTGTAAGACATCAAATAACTCACTCTCTTGAACATCTGTTAATTTAGCCTGTCTGGATAAGGCACGATAAATACCCACATGCCCCAAGTCCAGGTGAACATTAGTTAACCCAGTGATAGCCAACATTTCCAACATAAGACGTATCACTTCAACATCACTTTCTTTGCCGGCATGCCCATAAAGCTCGGCACCAATTTGCATAGGGCTTCGGGTTTTTTGAAGCGGATCACCACGGGTATGAAGGATAGTTCCAACATAACACAGCCGCGTTGGCCATTCGTGTTTTAAATTATGAGCATCAATTCTAGCGACTTGTGGCGTCATATCAGCTCTTACGCCGAGCATTTCACCACTGATCTGATCGGTTAACTTAAACGTTTGTAAGTCTAAATCATGACCTGAACCCGTTAACAAAGAATCTAAAAAATCAATAAAAGGAGGAATGACTAAATCGTACCCCCAACAAGCAAACAAATCCAGTAACTTACTACGTAAGCTTTCCAGATATTTAGCCTCTTCCGGCAAAATTTCATCAATCCCTTCAGGCAAAAGCCAGGAGTCTTTTTGTTGCATTTTTGTATATCCACTCAAACAAAACGCCCCACCTAGGCGGGGCGTTTTGTTGTTTTATTAAAAGTCTAGTTCAGTCAAACCGATAGTTTCAAGTGCGATCTTAATCCACGTTAAAGCTATCCCAAGCTATTTTTGCTTATTAAAATACCGAAAAAAATCAGAATCAGGGTCCAGAACCATCAAACTTGAATTAGTAAAGGCCTTTTTATACGCATTAAGACTACGGTAAAAAGTAAAGAACTCTGCGTCTGCACCATATGCCGTCGCATAAATTTCTGCAGAAGCCGCATCACCTTCACCGCGTAACTTTTCAGCATCACGGAACGCATTCGCTAAAGTCACTACCCTCTGTCTATCCGCATCAGCACGAATTCTTTCAGCCGCCTCTGCACCTTGAGATCTAAATTCACGAGCAACCCGTTCACGCTCTGCTTCCATTCTACGAAAAACCGAACTACTGACTTCAGGTGGCAAATCAATCCGCATAACCTGCACATCAACAATTTCCATGCCTAATTCAGCAGCAACAGCCTTAGAATTGTTAGTTAAAATTTCTCTGATAGCACTACGATCCGTTGAGATAAGCTGTTTTATATTTCGCTTACTAAATTCACTTCTAAACGCATCTTTAATGATTTGATCCAGGCGTAAGTTCGCTTGATCAATATCACCGGCAACTGTCGTATAAAATGTACTCACATTACCTATGCGCCATTTAACAAAAGAATCAACAATTACATTCTTTTTCTCGGCGGTTAAAAACCGCTCGGGTTTGGCATCCATTGTTTGAATACGGGCATCAAACTTTTTAATGTTATTAATAAAGGGAATTTTGAAATGCAATCCAGGCTCATAATCGTTTTTAACAATTTCACCCAGACGAAACTTAATAGCTTTTTCAGTTTGACTTACTGAAAACACACTCATTACACCCAGCAATAACAATCCAGCTAAACCGACTAAAATTTTATTCTGTGTCATTATCTTCCCCTTGCATCACGGCTACGAGTAGTGGATGGACGCTCAACAACGGGCTCTTGAACGATTGTCTGTTGCACTTGTGGCTGAGATTGGGGTTGAGATTGCGGTTGATCACTTGCTCCAGATGAAGAGCTTGATCCTGGTGCCTGAGATATAGTTTGATGTGGCGCCATTTTATCGAGAGGCAAATAAAGTAAGTTATTGCCCGATTTAGTATCAACTAAAACCTTGTTTGTTTCAGCCATCACAGATTCCATTGATTCGATATACAACCGTTTACGAGTGACATCGGGGGCCTTTGCATACTGAGTTAGCAATTGGGAAAAACGACTGGTCTCACCTTGGGCCTGTGCAATCACCTGCTCTTTATAACCCTCAGCTTCCTGAATCTTTCTGGCTGCTGCACCCCTTGCTTTTGGCACCACATCATTAGAATAAGCTTCAGCCTCATTGATTAGACGTTGCTCATCCTCACGTGCTTTGATGGCATCTTCAAAGGAATTTTGAACCTGTTCTGGCGGCTGAGCATCTTGTAAATTAACACTGGTTACTTGAATACCTGAATTATAGCTATCCATTACGTCTTGGATTTCTTTTTTAATCAAGGTGACAATTTCGCTACGGCCTTGGGTCAACACGAAATCCATGGTACTACTACCCACCACACCGCGTAACGCACTTTCTGTAACCTGCTTTAAAGTTAAAGCGGGATTGACGACATTAAAAATAAACTGCTTAGCATCTTTAACCTGATATTGAATCGCTAAACGCACGTCTACATAATTTTCATCCTTTGTCAGCATTAAGGCTTCTTTAGGTACTGATCCCGTTATTTGTTCACCACCACTACTGCGATAACCTACTTCAATAAAGCGTTGTTGCTTGACATTAACAATATCAACACGCTCAATAGGGGTCGGCAAATGCCAGTTTAAACCAGATTGCGTGGTTCCAACATACTTACCAAAACGAGTTTCAACGCCATGATTCCCTTCATCAACGATATAGAAGCCACTCAGACTCCATATTACAAGTGCACCTCCTGCAATAAAACCAGCATTTTTCTTTGAACTGCCAGTGGAGAAGTTTCTAGGTGTACCTTCGTTATCCCCATTGCCTCCCCCGAAAAACTTACCTAATTTTTCTTGTAATGAACGTATTGCCTCATCTAAATCAGGAGGTCCTTTCTGGTCACCTCGACCACTCCAGGGGTCTTTCTTATCACCACCAGGCTCATTCCACGACATACTTATGCTCCATATTGGATTACTTAATTAATTTATCCCGCAGGATGTTATAGTTCTATTCTAACGTAAATATCTAAAAAAGTGAAAACACCCACCCCAAGGCTTAAAGCAATATTAGCTTTATACCAAGACTATTTACTGTGTAATGTCTTCACATTTTACATCTTTTAACAACCCTAAATACCTTACATCAATTTCGATGACTACCTCAGTAACACCGAAGTCATCAATATGCTCGTCAATTATTTTTGCGCAAGTAAATAGTTTTGCCCTGATATTCCCTTGATCAGCTTGCAGAAAACAGCGTTTTTTAACTTTAGTATTCGAAAATAATTCTGCCAAAACTTGATAAAGCAAATCAATACCGGCACCTGTTTCAGCAGATAACCAAATCCGAACCGGATTACCCGCATCATCTCTATCAACATGCGGTTGAATATTTTCTAAGAGGTCAATTTTATTAAAAACCTCTAACTGTCTGACCTTATCAGCGCCTATATCCTCAAGAACATGATTAACCTGTGCAATTATTTCATCCCTGTCTTCGCTATAAGCATCAATAACATGTAGCAGTAAATCTGCCTCACTGGCTTCTTGTAACGTTGATTTAAATGCAGCGATTAACTCATGGGGCAAATGTCGAATAAAACCAACTGTATCCGCAATGACTATTTCACTATGATTAGGTAACTGACAACTACGTAGAGTAGGATCTAAGGTTGCAAAAAGCTGATCTGCGGTATAAATATCAGCACCCGTTAGGGTATTGAATAATGTGGATTTACCTGCATTGGTATAACCGACCAAAGATACAGAGGAAATCTCAGCTTTTTTACGCTTGCTTCTACCTTGATGCCTTTGTTTATCAACCTTGTCTAAACGTTGCTGAATCTGCTTGATTCGTAAACCTAAAAGTCGTCTATCGGTTTCCAATTGGGTTTCACCGGGACCTCGTAAACCAATACCGCCCTTTTGACGCTCCAAATGCGTCCATCCTCGGACTAACCGAGTCGATAGATGTTTTAATTGAGCGAGTTCAACTTGTAATTTGCCTTCAAAAGACTGGGCACGCTGAGCGAATATATCCAATATCAAGCCGTTTCTATCAACGACACGCACGCCTAACGCGCCTTCAAGATTTCTCTCTTGACTAGGCGCCAGGGGATGATTAAACAAAACCACATCGGCGCCATATTCTTCGACTGCGGCCTTAAGCTCTTCAAGCTTACCTTTGCCTACATAATATTTGGGGTCTGGGCGTTTCCGGGCTCCAGTAACAACAAAAACAGGATCAGTTCCGGCTGATTTAGCCAATTCTTTTAATTCTAAAAGATCTTCTTGACCGGAACGAAAGGTTATATGAACAAGAATTGCTCGCTCACCAGAATCAGGACGATCAAACAATAAAATACTCCATGCATAACACTATAAAAACATTACTTCGTAACAAATCACTCATCAACGATCTCATCATCACGTAATATTTTTACCGCTTTACTGGGCACTATAGTTGATATGGCATGTTTATAAACCATTTGGCTAATCGTATTTTTTAGCATGATCACATATTGATCAAATGAATCCACTTTCCCTTGCAACTTAATACCGTTAACAAGAAAAATTGATACAGGGGTATGTTCTTTTCTCAAAGAGTTTAGAAAATTATCCTGTAAGTTTTGGCCTTTTGACATCCGATTTCTCCTTATTATTTTAATTAATTGGGACTTAAGATAACTGTAATTACATGTCTATACAAATCTATATTAAACAAACCATAGTTGCTTTTTTTCATTTTATCAGAGACAAGTTGATTTAAGTCTATTTTATTACTGTCATCTTCAATTTAACAATCAAACTGCGATAATCCTCTACTGTTAACTGATCGTTCAAAATAAGCAATGTTTGCTTATTGAACAACCTTTTCGGTTGATTAGACACATAGTTAAAGTGCAAAAACAGCATTTGAGTAGTGATTACTGTTGATCGACTGATATCAATAGGGACAAATTCTCCCCCTGCTGACAAGGCCCATCCCAAAGCATCAGAATACTTAATCCTATAATTTATATCATTTAGTCGACGAACACCTATTCGAAAATACAAAATGATAAAAATAAATAGACTCATTTTGATGAAAAGGTTCAATCCATTAGCTATTGAAGCAACCAGTGCCAGCAGATACAGTAAAACAACCATTCGTCTCAATAACTTAGAAGGGTGGCATGTTAATAACAATGGCAAATTTACTTCTCTATTCACGTCGATACCCCAGTCTAACTATAAACAAACCACCCCATTAGCATCCACCCTGGATAATGCACTTTTAATGCTTGCTGCACTTAAAGACAGTTGCGATATAATCCTATACTAATAAACATTTCTCTCCATTCATGATATGAATCAACTCTGGAAAAACTTTCTACTCAATCAAGATGCTCATTTTGAAGGTGATACACTTATTACTTTCCCGACTGCTTTAGATTCAGATAGCGATAACACAATTTACCCTATTGCACATTTGGCGATTCTGAAGATTGATGGCAACGATGCGGCTAAACTATTGCAAGGTCAAGTTACTTGTAACATAAATGACCTTACCGAAACCCAAAGCAGCCTAGGTGCCTTATGTACTCCTAAGGGACGTGCCATCACTACCTTTTTGCTGGCAAAAACTAACGATGGCTTCCTAATGGTTCTACCCAAAGAATTACTGGAAACGGTCAAAAAAAGATTACAGATTTATATATTAAGGTCTGCAGTGACTTTAACTGATTGTTCCGATCAACTCTGTTTAATAGGACTATTGCAAGCTAAACACCTTGATAACACACTTTTTAGCACATCCCAGCAAGACCAGCTTAGTATTTCTATTGCTGTCTCACACAATCGGCAGTTAATAATTACTGAAGTCGATCAAGCGATCACGCTATGGTCGGATTGGGTCACTCATCAAGGATTTATACCAACCCCCTCTGAACAATGGCGTTATTTGGATATCATGGCAGGCCTACCCTGGTTAACGACTAAAACAAGTGAAGAATTTATTCCGCAAATGCTCAATCTGGATCAACTGGGTGGCATCAGCTATAATAAAGGCTGTTATACAGGCCAAGAAATTGTTGCAAGAACACATTACCTGGGTAAAGCAAAAAGATCGCTGTGCCTCGCTGAATGCGACACGAATTTAATTCCCCTACCCAATTCAGCTATAGTCAACACGGACCCTAGTAACACTGAACAAACCAGTACTAAGGTACTCTTGGCAATGCGCCCTCCCATTACATCTGAAAACGAAAAGGCGAGGGTTAAAATGTTAATTGTTTTGCAACTGGCTGAGAACAATAACTATAATTTGGTACTAGCTGATGACAACCAATCCCACGTTACCTTATTGACACATCCATTATGATAGACTCACAAGCCGTTTTAAAATTTCGCCGTATCGGCATTTTAACCATCGCCGCAGTTTACCTTGTTATACTTATGGGTGGCGTTGTTAGGGCATCGGGCGCTGGCATGGGATGCCCGGACTGGCCTACTTGCTTTGGACAATGGATACCTCCCACAGAAGAAGCACAGTTGCCGGCGAATTATCACGAAATTTATGCAGAACGCGGTTATGAGAACACTCAATTTAACCGGGTCAAAACCTGGACTGAATATACTAATCGCTTAGTCGGTGTCAGCATTGGTTTCTTGATTTTCCTGACGGCCTGGTCATCACGCATTTATATTAAAACAGACAAACCTATTTTCCAGTTATCATTAACCAGTTTTTTTCTGGTTGGCTTTCAAGGTTGGCTGGGCTCCAGTGTGGTGGCGAGCAACCTTAAACCCATCATGATTACCTTACACATGTTATTGGCTTTGGTTATAGTCGCTTTATTGATTTATACCATTGCCCGATCACAACGAGACTATCTCAGTGAGATTAATACCCGTTTATTGCCTGACAAGTTTAGAAAAGTATTAATTACTGCGATGATAATGACTTTATTGCAAATAGCAATGGGTACGCAAGTGAGAGAAGCTGTGGATTTTATTTCTCAAACACACATTGATCGTCAATATTGGCGCGATGACTTTCCGATTATTTTTTATATTCACCGCTCATTTTCATCTATTATTCTTTTCACCAATGCCTGGTTAGTCTGGAAAATTTATAAAGCGTTTGATAAAGGAAATTTATTAGTTCGTACTGGAATAACACTTATTTCCTTAGTCATCACCGCCATTCTTGCGGGCGTCAGTCTTGACAGGCTGGGAGTACCGGCCATTGCACAACCCGTGCATTTATTAATGGCGAATCTTATTTTTGGAGCCCAGTTCTTTCTTTACAGTTGTCTTAACTATTCAGAAAAAAAGCTAGCGGCATCCTCAAAAATCTAGCAACAGCAACATTAATTCTAATGGCAGGGCCAAACTGACAATAAAGGCCCTGCTATTCTATGCGTTAAAAATTATTCAACACCCTTACCCCATTGACCGGCATAAAAAACCTCACTCAATGGCAGCCTTGATCGTGCAGACGCTTCTGCTTCTTTAAAGCTTTCATCCAGTACATCAACCTCTGCCTGATAACCGACTGCTATCATTGCTATTGGGTTAAAATCAGCGGGAAGATTAAAAACTTCACGGGCTTTTTCTGCATTAAAACCACCCATCTGATGAGCAATTAAACCCAAGGCTGACGCTTGCAAACACAAACTTACGCTAGCCGCTCCCGCATCATAACCAGCCCAACGATTAGGTTGCTCATTGTGACGAAAGTTTTCCATAGCCCCAACCAAAATCAACACGGGCGCATTCTTGGACCACAATCTGTTTTTTTCTACGATTGTTGTTAACGCATTAGCCCAGCCCGCTTCATTATCCGATTTATTGCTCACCACAAAACGCCAGGGTTGATCATTAAAACAGGAAGGCGCCCAACGTGCTGCTTCTAATAATGCCAGTAAGTCCTCATGCTTGACGACTTTATCCGCATCGAACGCTCTAGGACTCCAACGACTTTGTATAATCTCATGAATCTTTACACCGGTAACTGCTGATTTTTTTAACATGATTATCTCTCGAATTTAATTAAAAACTTGAATCGTCCCAAATAATTGCAATCGTACTGTGACACCGAACCAGATATATTTGAATAATCAGTTTAAGTCAAATTGTTTCATGCCACATCGTCATGTTAGTCGAGTCAGTATGACCAACTCAAAAGGTTCATTAAGCTGAATAGCTGGCATTTGGTATTCATTTTGTATATTCATGTGGTTGTTTCATATAAAATCACAGCCCAATCCACGACCACAGCTAACCCACCTTAGTTTGCTCTAAACCCTAACGGGTATGCTCTCAGGGGAAAGATGTTCAGAATAAACGTGTCAATGTTTAGAGTAGGTGGTTCCTGCTTTGCAGCAAACAAGGTCTTGTTTGCTCTAAACAGGGTTCCTTTTACTACAAACAAGACCTAGAATGCCCAATTTCTGGCTTACTGACGGCCTCGATACTCATTGTTGACACTAAAACAAGCTCTCCTAAGCGCATTCAAGGTCGTGTTTACTCTAAAAGTGATCTTGTTTGCGACAAGAAGAACTCTGTTTGTCTTAAACAAGACCTTGTTTGTTACAGAAAGGGTCTTGTTTGTTATAAACAAGGTCTTGTTTACGCCATTCTTAGCCTTTCTTGCATCAGCCTTGGCCTTAAAAGGATGGTCTTTCGCTATTCCCTTACCGACTCGGGCAGACGAGGTCAAATGGTACAGCAAGTTATTTTCAAAAACCAAGGGCACAATCACTAACCAGCGAAAAGCTAGCACGCAATGTACGACGAGTATTCGACTACCTAAGAATGACAGGGAATTCTCGAAAAGTTATATCGGGATATCGAAGTCAAGAAGTTTAGAACGGTTTCGCCGCGCTAAATTAATAATATATACTTTGACAATCCCAAAATAGTACCTATAATGAACACAGCTTGAAAATATGATTTACCCTCTGTTTACCGTTTCGATCTTTCTCCTAGTAGTAGCTCGTCCTTGTTTCTTTAAGTAATTTCTAAATTTCTCTGCTTTACCGGCCGATAAGGCTCTATTACCTAATTTTATACAGGACTTTACAATGTCAACAATCACTACTGGTACCGTTAAATGGTTTAACTCTGATAAAGGCTTCGGCTTTATCGAACAAGCTTCAGGTCCTGATGTATTTGTACATTTTCAACAAATCAACAACTCTGGCGGTTATAAATCGTTAGATGAAGGCCAAAAAGTTTCTTTCAGCGTGACTCAAGGCCAAAAAGGCCCACAAGCTGAAAACGTAACTGTTATCTAAATAGTTGCATTGATTGTAGAGCATTCATGCTCTACAATCTGCTTTAAAGCAAACAAGTCACTTGAGAAGTATTATTTTTTTAATAATAGCTCTTGAACTTATTTGTAAAGGCTATATCTTATAGTCTGTAAACCACAAGGGGGCGACATGGCTTCGACGTGGGTAGCGAAACCTTAAGTGCATGTCGAGGACTGTACACCTCGTAAATCCTACAGAAAAAAAGTATTCGCAAATGACGAAAACTACTCAATGGCTCTAGCTGCTTAAACACAGCACCATTCCTTTGACCATCTGTGCTTATGCGGGTGGAGTTCAGCTTGCTGAACGCTCAGAGGTCATCTACATAAGATCGCACTGAAGTCTGTCCGGTATGGATGTGCTAAAACCTTACGGAATCGTTAATAACACTCTTGGCTCGTCGGGTGGTTGTTAGCTAAATTAAAGAACGAGATAAACATGTAGACCTTATGGCGGAGTACTTGCGGACGGGGGTTCAATTCCCCCCGCCTCCACCAACTTAAGATTTTAAGAAGTTTAAAGAACCTGCAAGTCGAAAGGCTTAGCGGGTTTTTTATTGCCCTAGAAGTTTCAACAAAGCTCATTTAAACTAAAATTAGTTTACTTAGGAGTCATAAAATGAATGAACACTTTTTAACTGAAATAGAAATAAAGCAGTTTAAATGTTTTACCGATTTTATAGCCACCGGCTTTAAGCGTGTTAATTTGATAGGCGGCAAAAATAACATTGGCAAAACGGCATTTATGGAGGCTTGTCTAATCAATGTTAGCTCCAAAAATATAAATGCAATGATAATGGCAATTTTCAATATTAAATATAAAAGAGAAAACCTCAACTTAATTAATACAGCCATCAACTTTCAAAACCTCAACTTAATTAATACGACTGGCCACTATCAAAACTTCTTAGATGCTACACGAAACTATTCAGCTACATCTAATTTAGGTAACACAGAGTTTTCTATCATCGAAAAAGATGCCACAAAAATATATCAGTTTAAGATTAATGGTCACTCAAAGACTATTAATGCCAATGAATTAAGTATTATTCCTGAGCCTGACTCTACCATTAATTTTATAGATAACTTTGGCTGGTGTAACGACGACCTTACTGAAGCTTATCAAGTCATCCAACAACAAGATCAAGAAGATAATCTTAATGCCTTTATTAGAGAATTTGACGACAGCATTGAGAGTTTCAAAATTATAGGTAATAAGCCACAATGTAAAACAAAGGGTGAGTACCGCGACATCGTCGAGTTTGGTGACGGCTTAAGACATTATATTTCTATCATCTGCGCACTTTACGCATGCAAAAATGGTTATTTATTTGTTGATGAAATCGATAACGGCGTTCACTACACTCAATTAGACCGCTTATGGGAACTCATTTTAACGCTATCTAAAAAAACCAATAGCCAAGTCTTTGCGGTTACCCATTCCAAAGAAATGCTGGAATCATTTGCTCGAGTGGCTAAAAAACTAGATGAGCAGAATATTAGCTATACCACCCTTGTTAAGAATAATCAGCAGGAAATTAAAGCCATAACGCATGACTATGAGATGCTTTTAGACAGCATTGAACAAGAGCGAGAAATAAGAGGATGGTAAAGGTTGCTATTGTTTGCGAAGGGAAAACTGACAGAGAGTTTTTTGAAACATTAATTACCCATCTTGAGCTTGATCTAAAGCGAGCTTCTTTCTATCCGTTTAACGGAAAAAATTTTATTTTTGATGCACAGAATAAAAAACATGAAGAACTGAAGCAGTTAATCAGTACTGATCAAATTCGAAAGGTATTATTTGTGGTTGATGCCGATGATCTATCGGCAGATTCTAGTCATGGGGGCTTTGATAATACAGAAGAAAATTTAAGCGCTGTTATCAATAAACTTGGCTTTGGCAATGTAGCAGTAACCTATATTATGTGCGACCCTCTCTCAAAAACCGGCTATTTAGAATCCCTGATTTTATCTACGATCTCCAACTCACAAAGAAACTGCATAGAATCTTTCTTAAAATGCTCACAGTTTCAGTCAAAAGAACACGACAAGGCAATTCATAAACAAATCTATAAACTTGCCTACCCTAATGCGCCTTATGATTTTTCACATTCTCACTTTACGGAGTTGAAAGCCATATTAACTAATCTGTTCAGGGAATAAGTGAGGTTTTTTATACCCCAATGGCGCGTATTAAAATACAATGAGTAATCGATCTTCGATAAAATCACTAACAACTAGTAAACGAGACTATTATGAAACCAAACATGGGCACGCCAGATCGTATTATTCGAATTGCTATAGCTATTTTTCTGCTCGGCTATGCTTACTGGCAAAGTAGTTGGCTTGCATTTGGTTTTTCAATCTTCACCTTTTATGAAAGTTGGGCTAGTTGGTGTGCTTTTTACCAATTAATCGGTCGAAATCATTGCCCTTTGTCCAAAAATAATAAATAACTATACGCTTGAGAATCTCTTTTTAAAGACGAATACCTCGCTATTCGCTTTTATCAGGCGGTTCTCACCGTCAACCGAGCGAAAAAGGTGAAACTCCTCGCGCATTTCAACCATTAGTAAGAGGATTTGGTACATTACTTGAAGGAATTGGAATTTAATCCATTACTTTATATCGAATCCCATTAAGTTAGATATTGAGGAATCCATATTCGACCTGTTATGAATCAAAAAAATATTTTGTAATAAACGTTCATCACCTAAACTATAGCCAATAGATGAGAAAGTGAAATGTTCCAGATAAAGGAGTATTAGAACAACCGTTTACCGCTCAAATACTTATCCGAAACGAATTGCAATGATATTCTGATAATTCCCAAAATAATATAAGTGACTACTCCTGCAGTAAGACCGCTGGCAATTCCATCAGTCCCTAAGCCGTCATATAAATTATGAATAAAGTCATACACTCCTGAGCTAATACTTAAATAAAGTGTCGATTTAGAAATAATCTTATGACCACTTACTTTTTGTAGCTTTAATAAATGCACAACCAATGCAACAATCAGCCAGGAAATGATACAGACGATAAGAAAGCCCCAATCATCCCTCCCGTTTAAAATATCCTCATATCTTCCAGCATGTAAAGAACTTATGGATATGACAACAATTAAAAATATTGCGCCTATCACTACCCTAATCGTATCCATGATACTGACTGCTTAAAATGCCAGGATTATAACAAAAGAGTTGGTTTTATATATCACATTACTCAAATAAAACTCGCAAACCACTCAATTAAATCTTTGGTATTGCCCAAACCGTTAAGGCGGCGATCGACGGCATCCTGATTACCCCAAACCACTTCTACCCAATCCCCCCTTTCTACCTGGGATTTAATGTCATTACAATAAAGCCCTTGATCACGTTGAACATAAAAGCCGTAGGTACGACAAGCCACCGGGCGATGATCGTAAACCAGACAGGCTCCCGCCGACTGCTCAAGCATTGGGCAAACGATAGGACTTGCCGACTGATTTGCCAATGCGGCAACGCTTTGGCTTATTTCCAAAAGCTGTTGTGCTGGCAAGGCTGCCAATCCGTTACGAAGTAAATCCCATTCCATCGAAGTAAGTCGAGGAACTTCGGCGAGCCGTCGGCAACAGATGTCGCAGCCCAAGCGGCATAACCAATCAGGATTATCTGCACGAATAGCGTTTACTCGCGTTTCAATATCTTCATGGAGCTGTGTCAACAAGTTCATTTCATGTCCAGTTATTAAGAGCACTATTCAAATTTATATTTTAAAAATGGTAAGATGAAGCTGAAATACCTTCAGGCACTATTATGGACATTTATGAAGAACATTCCAGAAAAATACAGAAAACCACCTAAGTTCTTTTTATTAGCCTGTGGCGTAATCACTATTTATAGCTTATTTGGATTTATTCTTATTCCATTATTTATAAAATGGAAGTTGCCTGAATTAATTCAACAAGAAACTGGCAGACATATAAAGCTAGAAAACGTCCAATTGAACCCTTTTTTACTGTCTGCTAACCTTAAAGGATTTGAAATACAAGAACATAATAGCCAAGTCTTTGCCTCCTTTGAAAATTTTGATATCGAGATCAATGCGCTGCAATCGCTTAAACAATCAGCTTTGGTCTTCGACAAAGTTTGGCTAAATAAACTGTTTATACATATCGCTAAACAAAAAGACGGGGGGTTCAATTTTAACGATCTAGTCAAATCCAAAAAAGCTGAAAAACAACCCAATGAACCAAACAAGCTCTTTCCCTTGGTTATTTCAAAGTTATCCCTGACAGAAGGAAAACTAATATTTGAAGATCCGTTTTTAGCTAAGCCTGTAAAAGAAGACATACTTCCGGTTAATCTCGAAATCGAACATTTCAGCACCCACGCTGATCAGAAATCCCGGGGTACATTCTCTATGGCGCTTAATTCAGGAGGACAACTGGATTGGAGTGGTGAACTTGGCATTAATCCAATCTATTCTCAAGGAAAAATAAAACTCATCGATTTTAAGCTGGAAAGTCTTTCTGAACTGATATCACAAAATGAATTCCCCTTTGACTTAAAAGGCACCGCGATATTTGAGGCTGATTATGACATGAGTTATATTAAAAACAGCCTGCAATTTAACGCTAATAACACACAAGTCGAATTGCATGACATTAATCTGACCCAACTGAGCCCAAATAATGTTTCGTTTAAAATCCCATCTTTAGTATTTAAATCCAATTACAAAGCCAATTACGTAAATCATTCGCTAGATTTTACAAGCGGCCAAGGCCAACTCGATGTTAAGGGATTCGAATTATATGATAACAAACAACATAAACAGTTGGTCAAAATACCTTCCTTCGCATTACGAGAATTGGACATTAACACCAACAAACAGGACATTGGCATTGATTCATTGGCTGTCGATAATGCAAACATTATTGCTTGGCTAACTCAAGAGGGTCTCATTAATTACCAACCCCTATTTTTCAGCCCCACTTCAATTGAGCCCACTCATTCTACGCAAGTCCAATCCCAGCTGCCTGAACCTATAAAAGCGCCCTGGATAATTCATGTTAACAACATAGCTTTAGATAATCTCGGCATAGCATTTGAAGATAAATCTCTTAAGACACCCACATCCTTCAATGTAAAGCCCATCAACTTTAAGCTAAGCAAGTTCAGTACCCAAAAGAATATAAAGTTCCCTTTTCAGCTTAGCATTGGCATCAATAAAACGGGGTTGATCAATCTTGATGGTGATACTGTTATTGAACCATTGAATATCCAATCAACCATTGATATCAAAACAATTGCCTTAGATGACTTTCAGTCCTATGTAGATAAATTCGCCCGACTTGACATCATTGACGGTAATTTGAATATCAATGGTAAAGCATCATTGAGCAGGACTGAAAATAATACGCTGGATATTAAATTTAATGGTGAGAGTGGAATTTCTAATTTAATCACCCGTGACCGGAAACTCTATAAAGACTTAGTCAAATGGAAAGAACTTACCCTAAAAAATATGGATATCGATTTATTATCAAACCGCTATACCGCCAAAGAGCTTGTTATCGATAAACCCTATGCCAGAGTTATCATCAGAAAAGACAAAACGATAAACTTTTCCGATATCTTCGTTAATGATGATAGCCAATCAGAAAGATCTGTTAAAACAAGTACTGTCAAACCAGATACTGAACAACCCAAACCTTATTTCAAACTTGATAAATTTCAGTTGACAGATGGCTCTTCTGATTTTGCCGACCTATCTCTAGTGCTGCCTTTTGCTGCAGAAATTCAAAACTTGAATGGAAGCGCCAGCGGCATTACTTCGGATCAAAAATCTGAAATAACAATAGGTTTAAAAGGAAACACTTACGACTTTTCACCGGTTGACATCAAGGGTTCTATCAGTCCCTATCGGGGCAATTACAATGTCGAAATGAATTTCCAAGGCATGTCTATGCCTTTTATATCTCCTTATATGGCCCAGTTTGCTGGTTATAAAATCGAAAAGGGCAAATTGAACTTAGGACTAGAATATAAGGTAGTTGATAAAAATTTAACTGCTTCCAATCATATTTTGATGGATCAATTTGAACTGGGTGAAAAGGTGGAAAACCCCAATGCAGTTTCATTACCTCTTGAACTCGCTATTGCACTGTTAAAAGATTCGAATGGCAAAATAAAAATTGATTTCCCCATTACTGGAAGCCTGGAAAATCCGGAGTTTAGTATTGGCAACCTTATTGGCGATGCCTTACTGAATCTCCTATCCAAAATTATCACTTCGCCTTTTAGCTCAATAGTATCGATGATAGGTAGCGAAGAAGACTTGAGCACCGTCAGCTTTTCTGCCGGTGATGCAACATTAAATCAGCAAGAAATGAATGAACTCGATAGTTTAGCCAAAGCCTTAAAAGATCGGCCTGACTTAAGTCTGGAAATTAAAGGTGCCGCTTATCAGGAACTGGATTGGCCAGCCATGTTAGAGGTTGCAGTAATGGATCAACTAAAAAAATCAAAAGCGGCTGAACTTAATAAGAATGGCAAAAAAATAACCCGAGCTGAATACATTGACCTTTCAGTTGATGATTACATACGCTTATTGGCGAAAGAGTTATCGGAAAAATTCCCCGCCCTAACAGAGCAATCACTTTTAGGTACGCCAAAATTGATTGCTCCCAAAGAAGGTGATATTTATGAAATTGCAAAACAGAAGCTTTTTTCTACTCTTAAACCCGATCAGGAGCGACTCAAGCACCTCGCCGCAGATCGAGCACAAACTGTCGCTCAATTTATTGTTCAGAAGGGGGGCATTGAAAATGATCGGGTATTTCTTCTTGATACAGTGATTGATCCTGACAGAGGCAAAAAAGATATTGTTAGCCTATTGTCTCTGAAAACAACCCATTAAATTGAACGGTCTTCCCGCTTTTGTCTAACAGTTGGCTTGTTCTGTGTTAACCTAGCTTTAATGTAGCGGATTTATGTTTTTATTTCATTCTGAAAAAGTTGTATGACCATTATCATTCTTGCTTTTTTGATTCTTATCAGCGGTGTTCTCGTCATGTCAGAAATGTCGATTGTAACAGCACGCAAGACGCGATTGCAGCAATGGAGCGAGAGGGGGCGCAAAGGTGCAGACAGGGCCCTCGCTCTTGCCAACAAACCAGCAAATTTTCTTTCTACTGTACAATTTGGCATCACGATTATTTCAATCCTCTGCGGCGCAATGGGCGAGTCCACCTTGTCTGAGCAAGTTGCTGATGAACTATCAAATATAACGTGGCTCAAGCCATACGCAGACCGATTAGCATTCTGGGTCCCAGTAACGGGAATAGCTATTTTCTCATTGATTCTCGGTGAATTAGTGCCCAAGCGCTTAGCACTTTTAAATCCAGAAGCTATCGCCAGTGCCATAGCACGCCCTATGGAGATTATTTCAGTTGTCGCATTTCCAATAGTACGATTAACCAGTTTCGTCACTGATAGGGTACTTTGGCTCATCGGAGTCAGAACACCATTACACCCACCCATCACTGAAGAAGAAATCAACATACTCATGCAGCAAGGAGCCGAAGCAGGTGTGTTCGAAAAACACGAACAGGCGCTGGTCTCTCGTATTTTCAGACTAGATGATCAACCGATTAAAAGTATCATGACGCCTAGGGGTGACATTGTATACTTCGATCTAACCGACTCATTCGAAACTAATCGCCAAAAACTTTTGAACAGCGGCCACTCGCGTTTCCTAATCTGCAAAAATGGGCTTAGTGAAACTATAGGTGTACTCCGAGCAAAATCAGTATTGGACGCCTTACTTCAGGGTGAATCTTTTGACTTCACTAGCGATGCAGTCAAGCCACTTTATGTGCCGGAAACCCTTAAGTTGATGGAACTACTAGAAGCATTTAAAAAACACCGTCAACATCTTGCTTTGGTGATTGATGAATACGGGGAGACGCAAGGTCTGGTAACAATAAACAATGTAATGGAATTATTGGTTGGTGATGTTGCCACCGTCGAAGACGAGTCACAACCAGAAATTGTCCAAAGAGAAGACGGATCATGGTTGGTAGATGGCAACATTCCAATTGAACGATTTAGAGAAGCAATGAAATTCGAATCCAAGCTACCTGGGGAGGATATTCAGGCCTACCGAACGCTGGGTGGTTTTGCAATGATGTGTTTAGGATGCGTACCAAAGATCGAAGATCAGTTCGTTAGTGGCAACCTTCGATTTGAGGTCGTTGATATGGACCAAAATCGTGTAGATAAACTTATCGTCTCCAAAATCGAAAAAAATTAATAGACCGAAAACACTGCCACACCTTAGACTGTTTTAATGCCATTTATTGGAATTTCTCCGGAATATAACTGTTTGGCAAAGTCAGGAATCAATTGCTTTATATTCCTTTCATAATTGTTTTCCCATACTTCTTTGAGTTTATCCCTTGCCACTTCATTGATATATACTGTGCCTGTAGGCTCAATTAGCACCATGGCGGTGTCTTCATTACCTGTTATATCATTTTTATGTGTAGTAAGAGCGAACAGGTAGTCATCTTTATCTGCAATCAGACTTTCTAATAATTCATCCATTAGCTCTTCAAACTCGTACTCGAATAAAGCCTGCTCCATTTTTCCTTCATTGAGTAAGGCGTTTTCTAATACTTTTTTAAGCTCTCTTACCGTTATTTTCATAATGTTAAATCTAGTTAATTCGTTTTATGTATAAGCAATCGCTAGTTTTAATCAGTAAGGTTTTGACCTGTCCAATACGGAATAACTTTCGAAATACAGCAACATTGAAATTCAAGGAATATCGTTAATCAAACTACTTATACTGAACAAACCATTTATGAAAAAAACAAGATTGCCCTAATTTACCCACTCAACAAACCGCAATTCATCCGGAATTTTATGATGATTTTGAAAATTAATGGAGCCAATGACGAGATTCGAACTCGTGACCTATTCATTACGAATGAATTGCTCTACCAACTGAGCTACATCGGCTTTCTGCTTTGAGCTAAGTACTTTTTTGATCGATTCTTTTTAAAGTAGTATAGTTGCAGCCATAACCGTAGTGATAACAATTGAAACGTCCAACACTAACAAAAGCACTAATTATTTTATCAAGCAATTTTCTTTTAGTACGCTGCAATTCCGCACCGCATTTAGGACATGTATTACTCATATTAAAGTTAAGTCCTGTTATCATTATAACAATCAATAATGTAAACTCTATCTAAAAATTGTGAAAATATTGTGAAAACATAAGGTTTAGATTATTTTTTATGACGCACTTAACTACCTTAGGGATACCGCAGACATTAAAATCCCGTTATAATGGTGGATATTGCGAATATAACCCAGACCAACAGAGATTAAAGAAGTGATAGCCCCGTCAATCCCATTTACAGAAGAGCTTTCCGAATTGATCACCCGCTTGGTG
>CAIOMN010000105.1 GCA_903859415.1 uncultured Methylococcaceae bacterium | reverse complement strand
CAAACTAAAATTAAATTTATTAATTCAGTGAGCACCCATAAATATGTAGCGGCCCAATATATGAAGGATTGGGAAAATAAAGTAGAGCGAACTGGAAATCTTAATTATCCTGAGGCGGCCTCCAAGAAAAATTTTTCAGGAACATTAACGATGGATGTAGGTATTAATGCCGATGGGAGTATTTATAGTATCCGTATTAATAAATCTTCTGGTAACCTTGAGCTTGATGAGGCTGCAAAAAAAATTGTTCGTATGAGCGCTCCCTTTCCGCCATTACCGTTAGATTTACTTAAAGAGGTTGATGTTTTGGTAATAACCCGTGTTTGGAAGTTTTCTGATGAATCGGGCTTGGTTACACAATAAATAGTCGATTAAATCTCCCTAACTTTTTTAAAAACCATGAATCAAGCAACTTACTTAAATAATCAATTTATCATAGCAATGCCAACGTTGGTTGATCCAAATTTTTTTCATACGGTCACCTATTTGTGTCAACATAATAAAGAAGGTGCCTTGGGTATAGTAATTAATCGCCCTACACAGATGAAGCTAGGTGAGATCTTTATGCAAATGAAAATACCTGTCACGTCTTCAAGTGCATCAGAAATGACTGTTTTTGCGGGCGGCCCTGTACAACAGGAACATGGTTTTGTTTTGCATACAACCGAAGGAAAATGGGATGTCACTATGCCGGTTTCTGATTCAGTGTCATTAACGACCTCCAGAGATATTATAGAGGCGATTGCTGTTGATAAAGGACCGAAGCAATATTTTATAGCTTTGGGTTATGCGGGGTGGGGTGAAGGGCAGTTGGAACAAGAAATATTAGCCAATACGTGGCTCAATACTCCCTTCAATAAAAACGTTTTATTTGAAACGCCTATTGATAAACGTTGGCAAGGTGCAGCAGAACAAATAGGCATTAATATTAATCAGTTAACTACACAAGCTGGACATTGCTAAAGCAGGTTTGTAGTTCTAAAAATATAATTTAGATAATGCAAGATCCATTATTGACAAAAACCAGCGCTGGAACCTATTTAGGTTTTGATTTTGGGTATAAAAAAATAGGTATCGCAGTTGGTCAAACGATTACGGGGTCAGCCAGTCCCTTACAAACGATTCGCTCGATTAATCAGAGTCCTGATTGGCAAATCATCAGTAAATTAATTCAGGAGTGGCGTCCTTGTGGCTTAGTCGTGGGTATTTCCAGGCAAGCCGATGGTTCAGATAATCCGGTAACACCACGTATGATAAAGTTTTGCCACCAATTAGAAGGTCGTTATCAACTCCCTGTTTATCAGCAGGATGAAGCATTGACAACATTTGAAGCGAAACAAATGTTGTTTGATGAGGTGAGTGTGAACGCGACTAAGCTTTGGGAAGTTCAAGATCAATTAGCGGCCCAACTTATTTTGCAATCTTGGTTAAATGAACATAAAAAGGATTAATAAATGCTAGATATAGCTGATTTACTGAATAGATTAGAGGCCGAATTAATACAGACCATTACAGAAAGGCACCTAGTTAATCCATTGATGATAGGGGTTCGCACCGGGGGGGTTTGGGTAGCCGAACAAATCCATCAGCGCTTACAAATTACAGAGCCCTTGGGTTTACTGGATATTACTTTCTATCGTGATGATTTTTCACAAATTGGGGTTAATCCTAATGTAAGACCCAGTCAGTTACCGGCTCAAGTTGATGGGCGCGATATTATCCTAATAGACGATGTGTTTTATACAGGAAGAACTGTTCGTGCTGCTTTAAACGAGATTTTTGATTATGGCCGTCCAAATCAGGTGGTTTTAGGTGTATTGATAGAGCGGGATGGGCGAGAAATTCCCTTAAGTCCCGATTGTGTTGGGGCAAGTATCACCTTAAATAAAGGCCAGCGGATAAAGTTAACAGGCCCGACCCCTTTAGCAATTGAGATACAAACATTAACTGTGGCTGCATAATCATGAAAGACAATCTCCAATTAAATTCAGAAGGCAAACTAAAGCACTTTTTGAGCATTGAAGGTTTGCCAAAAGAATTACTGACAGAAATTCTTGATGTAGCGGAGTCTTTTGTTGGAATGACCGATCAACAAATCAAGAAAGTCCCTTTATTGCGGGGTAAAACGATTGTTAATCTTTTTTTCGAAAATAGCACCCGAACTCGAACGACTTTTGAGTTAGCGGCTAAACGGTTGTCTGCTGATGTATTGAGCATGAGTATTGCAACGTCATCCACCTCAAAGGGTGAGAGTCTCCTGGATACGATACGCAATCTTGAAGCCATGTTTGTGGATATGTTTGTGGTGCGGCACGCTATTAGTGGGGCAGCGCATTTTATTGCCCAGCAAACAGCACCGCATATTAGTGTTATTAATGCGGGCGATGGCCAACACGCCCATCCGACTCAAGCAATGCTGGATATGTTTACCATTCGGCAAATAAAGAAAGAGTTCTCTAATCTAAGAGTGGCTATTATCGGGGATATCTTGCATTCAAGAGTCGCGAGATCACAGATTCAAGCCTTAAATACATTGGGTGTGCCTGAGGTGCGAGTGATAGCGCCTAAAACTTTATTACCTGCCCATGTTGAAAGTTTAGGGGTGAGTGTGTCCCATGATTTAAATGCGGGGCTTAAAGATGTAGATGTAGTGATAATGCTACGTTTACAGAAAGAACGCATGACTTCCGCATTGTTACCCAGTGAAAGCGAATACTTTAAATGTTTTGGTCTGACTGAAGAAAAATTAAAAATCGCTAAACCAGATGCGATTGTCATGCATCCAGGGCCTATTAACCGGGGTGTAGAAATTGAATCAAAGGTGGCCGATGGCCCGCAATCAGTGATACTTAAGCAAGTCAGTAATGGGATTGCTATTCGTATGGCGATTATGGCAATGGCAATGCAGAAGCAGGGAGTAATGTAATGACTCAAATACTGATAAAAAACGGTCACCGCATTGACCCAGTCAATAAGCTTAATAGTGTTGGTCCCATTTATATATCTGGGGGTAAGATCGTTTCAGTAACCAGTGAACCGGCTGGTTTTACGCCTGATACGATGATTGATGCACAAAATAAGATTGTTTGTCCCGGTTTTATAGATTTGAGTACTCGCTTACGTGAGCCCGGACAAAGCCGTAAAGCGACTTTTAAGAGCGAAACAGAAGCTGCTGCTAGTGCAGGTATAACAACGTTATGTTTACAACCGGATACTAGTCCGGTTATTGATACACCCGCTGTTGCAGAATTAATTAAAGAGTTGGCTAAAAAAGCCGATTATCCGCAAATATATCCGATTGCTGCATTGACTCGTCAACTGGAAGGCACTGAACTCAGTTCGATGTTAACGCTTAAACAAGCGGGGTGTATTGCGGTTGGTAATGCAAACCATCCAGTTAGAAACTTATTGATATTAAGACGGGCCATGGAATATGCCGTGAGTCATGACTTATTATTTATGTTTCGACCTAATGATTACTGGTTGGGAAACAATGGTTGTGTACACGAAGGTGCTTTTGCAACACGTTATGGTCTGCCTAGTATTCCAGAAGCAGCAGAAACTATTGCTTTAGCTCAATGTTTAGAATTAGTTGAATTAACGGGTTGTCGAGTACATTTTGGGCAATTAAGTTGTCGGCGTTCTGTGATTAAAATTCATCAAGCCAAGAAATATGGCTTGCAAGTGAGTGCAGAT
>CAIOMN010000104.1 GCA_903859415.1 uncultured Methylococcaceae bacterium | reverse complement strand
TCTTTTAAGTCATCAATGCTTTGCCGATATTCGGGCTTAACTTCAAGCACCACCCGATATTGGTTAGATTGGGTAAAGATAGTAGAAACCAGGCGCTGTCCATAAGCATCATATAAGGCGTTGTCAATCGCGGCAATGCTGATACCTAAGCGGCTTGCTGTACTTCGATCTATATATACGAAAGCTTGTATGCCTTCTTCCTGAAGATCGCTGTTCACTTCAGCAAAGGGGGGTTGTTTGGCAAGTTCTGTGATCAGTAATTTAGTCCATCTATTTAAGGCTTCACGGTCTGTGGATTGCAGGGTAAATTGGTATTGATTACGACTGACTCTATTTTCAATGGTCAGGTCTTGTATGGGTTGCAAATATAAAGAGATACCTTCTACCTGGTTAAGCTTAGGCTGTAAGCGTCTGATAATGTCCATGACTTTGACGCCACGTTCGGCTAGTGGTTTGAGCGTGAGCGTCACTCGTCCGGTATTTAAGGTTGCATTAGCACCATCGACACCGATAAAAGAGGAAACGCTTTCGATGGCTGGATCTTCAAGAATAACTTTGCTGAGCGCTTGTTGGCGCTCTGACATGGCAGCAAAGGAAATGGTTTGAGGGGCTTCTGAGATACCTTGTATCACGCCCGTATCCTGCGTTGGAAAAAAGCCTTTTGGGATGATGAGATACAAGATGACGGTAAACACCAGCGAAGCTGTAGCAACTAAGAGAGTGGCGCGTTGGTGCGCTAAGACCCAGGTCAGTTTGTTGGCGTAACCTAAAGTAACGCGATCAAAGAATTGCCCTGTTACACTATAAAAACGGCTATTCTGTTTTTCTGTATGAGGACGTAATATCCTGGCACACATCATAGGCGTGAGTGTCAGCGATATCACTGCCGAGATTAAGATAGCAACTGCAAGAGTAATGGCAAATTCTCGAAACAATCGACCTACGACATCCCCCATAAACAGCAACGGGATTAAAACGGCAATAAGCGAGAAGGTCAGTGAGATAATGGTAAAAGCAATCTGTTCGGAACCTTTAAGGGCGGCATTTTCTGGAGTTTCGCCTTTTTCAATGTAACGGGTGATGTTCTCAATGACCACGATAGCATCATCGACCACGAAGCCAGTGGCAATGGTGAGTGCCATCAGGGTTAAGTTATTGATACTGAAATCGGCAAGATACATGAAGCTGAAAGTGCCGATTAAGGATAAGGGCACCACAATAGCCGGAATTGCTGTGGCAAAGGCATTACGAAGAAATAGAAAAATAACCAATACCACCAGTGCCAATGCTAAAAATAGTTCAATTTGTACATCGTCTACAGAGGCTCTAATGGTGGTGGTTCGGTCAGTTAACAGGGCGACATCCAGACCGTTGGGTAGTGATTCTTTTAGTTTTGGCAAGAGTGTTTTGATACGATCAACGACTTCGATGACATTGGTGCCAGGCTGGCGCTGAATATTGACAATGACAGAGGCAGTACCGTTTGCCCAGGCGGCAAGTCTGATATTCTCAGGGGCATTATGGGCATCGGCTACATCAGATAAATGCACGGCACGACCATTTCGATAAGCAATAATCAAATCATCATAATCACTGGGTGAACGAATTTGATCATTTGCATCAATAATGGCAGAGCGGGTAGGGCCATCAAACATGCCTTTAGGTTGATTAACGTTAGCATTGGCTATGGCCGTATGCAGGTCTTCCAGACTTAAGCCGTAAGCGGCTAAGGCATCCGGGTTGGCCTGAATACGAACGGAAGGGCGTTGCCCTCCGCTGATAGTGACTAAGCCAACACCGGTGAGTTGAGAAAGCTTTTGGGCTAAGCGCGTATCAACTAAATCTTCGACTTGGGTTAAAGGCAGTGTTTTTGAACTGACTGCTAGAGTAATAATAGCAGCATCTGCCGGATTGATTTTATTGTAAACCGGCGGCATGGGTAAGTCGCCCGGTAAATAATTATTAGCCGCATTGATGGCGGCTTGAACTTCTTGCTCAGCAATATCGAGACTTAAGTTCAGATTGAACTGTAAGGTGATCACTGAAGCCCCTCCTGAACTCGAGGAGGATATTTGATTTAAGCCCGGCAATTGACCCAGTTGTCTTTCTAAGGGCGAAGTAACCAGGGATGTCATCACTTCTTGACTAGCCCCTGGGTATAATGTGACAACTTGAATGGTAGGGTAATCAACTTGGGGTAATGCTGAAATGGGGAGTTCACGGTAGGCAATCAGACCCGCCAGTAAGAGTGCCAGCATCAATAATGACGTGGCGATAGGGCGTAATATAAATATCCGCGAAGGATTCATGGGCAGATTATGTAGTTACCGGTCTGTAAAGATAGACGCAGTTTAAGAACCTTTCTTACGACTCTTATCATGAGCGTCATTATTTTGTGGTTGAGGTGTTGTGGCATCCGTTGCGATAGGTTTATTACGGGGTATCAATTTAATCTTGATCCCGTCCCGTAGTTTATCGGCTCCATCGACTACGACTTGTTCATTAGGTTGTAGTCCGTTTAGTATGGCTACTTTTTCGCCTTCTATGGGGCCTAGGGTGATAGGTCTTACTGTAACGGTTTGGTCGTTCTGGACAGTATAGACAAAAGTGCCTTGTGTACCGCGTTGAATAGCAGAAGTCGGTATGATGGTTACACCATGCAAAGTATCCATACTCATTTTAATATTGACAAATTGATTGGAGAATAACAAACCGTCTTCATTATTAAACTGACCTTTGAGTTTAATGGTTCCGGTCGTGGAGTCAATTTGATTGTCGACTGCGAGTAATTGTCCATTAGCCAGTTGGGTTTGGCCTCTACGATCATAAGCATCAATGCTGATCTTATCACCTGAATGAAATTTCTTCATCACGTCTTGTAAACGGTCTTCCGGTAGGGTGAAAACCACTGCAATCGGTTGAATTTGAGTAATCACAACCAATCCATTGCTATCAGAGGCGTGGACGATGTTACCTTGATCAACTAGTCGTAAACCTAAGCGACCACTGATGGGGGCAGTAATACGGGCATAGGTGAGTTGCAGTTTTGCATTGGCAACAAGCCCCCGGTCAAATTCTAAAGTGCCTTTATTTTGTTTAATCAGAGATTCTTGAGTGACAGTTTGTTGTGCGGCTATAGAATCTTGTGATAACAAGGTTTTGTAACGAACCAGATCCGTCTCAGAGTTTTTCAAAAGTGCCTCATCACGCATTAATTGTCCTTCAGTTTGCATGAGTTGGGCTTGGTAAGGACGAGGGTCTATTTCAGCCAATAAGTCGCCTGCCTTAACCATTTGCCCTTCCTGAAAAGCGACATGCATCAGTTCACCGTCAACACGAGATTTTACGGTCACTGTGCGTAACGCGGTGACTGTCCCTAAACCCGTTAGATAAACAGGGAAGTCTCCTTGTGTGGCAGGTTCAGCCGCAACGGCAATGTCAGCCTCTGTCAGTTTATCTGATTGTTTATAACGATCTTGTTTGGGTTTAGTGTCGCTATGTTTGAGGTAATAAGTTGAGGCAGTGATTAATAAAACGATAGCAATTCCTGTTGCCCATCGAAAAGGTCCTATGGTGATTTTTTTATTCTCTCCCATTGTGTTTTGTTGTCCAGTTACAATTTTATTAAATAGTCCTGCATTACATTATCATACAAAACGCCGATGACATCAAAATGACAGAGTTAAATAGACTAGAGGATGCAAGTCGAGTCAATAGTGTTGAAGTTTTAATCCTCTGCTTTGATAATTGATTCGAAGTAATAACCTGCACCATAAACCGAGTGAATGAGTTCTTGGTTGGGTAAGATTTCAGCGAGCTTTTTTCTTAATTTTTTAATGTGGCTATCAATCGTTCTGTCAGAGACTACACGTTGATCTTTATAGATTAAGTCCATTAACTTTGCTCGTGAGAATATTCGGGCCGGTTGTTCATATAACGTTTGTAATAATTGAAATTCAACCGTAGTTAGCTCAATCTCATGTTCATTTGTTACTATTTTAAATCGATAAGGATCAAGGATGAGATTGAAGTTGTGTTGGGTGGGTTCAGAATTATTTAAAGGTACTCTTCGAAGGACGACTTTAACACGAGCTACCATTTCCCTGAGACTGAAGGGCTTACAAATATAATCATCGGCACCCAGTTCAAGTCCTAATAAACGATCGATTTCTTCAATGCGTGCAGTGATGATGATAATTGGGGTGGTACTAAAAGAGCGTATTTCGCGACAAATATCCAGGCCATCACGACCGGGTAACATTAAGTCCAGTATTATTAAATCTGTGTTGTTTGCTTGTAACCAGGGTAAAACATCTAAGCCATTAATGAGAACGCTTGTATTAAACCCGGCATTATTGAGATAGTCCATTTGAAGACGAGCCAGTTTGATTTCATCTTCTACAATTAAAATGTGATTCATAGACAAATGGGTAATTCAACGCGAATGGTGAGTCCTTTCATGGCCGAGGGAAATGCCTGAATCGTCCCCTCATGTGCTTTGACAATATTGCTGCAGATTGCCAAACCAAGGCCTGCGCCACCATAATTTCGGTTACGTGAACTTTCCAGGCGATAAAAACGGTCGAACAGTTTGGGTAACTCTTCTTCAGGGACGCCAGGTGCTGTATCTGAAAAGCTCAATACACATTGATCAACTTTGCGATAAATGGTGATAGTGAGTTGTCCATGACTGTCAGTATAGTTAAAGCTATTGTTAAGCAGATTACGGTAAAGTTGAGATAATCGGACTGGGTCAGCATAAATACGGATAGGACTGGGTAAGTGATTTGTCCATTTGATATGGATGTGTTTTTTTTGAAACTCTGAGTGAAAGAGAGATAAGTCTTCTTGTAATATTTCAATAGGATCAAGATGGATTTTGCGGTAACTTAAGGCACCTTGATCCGACAAGGACAATTGGTAGAGATCTTCAGTTAAACGATTTAGGCGCATGACATCGCCAACCAGAGAATCAATAGCTTCGGGTGTCAAGGGTCGTATGCCATCTTGTAGTGCTTCTAATTCACATCTTAAAATGGCTAAAGGAGTGCGAAGTTCATGTGAAATATCCGCAACCCAGCGTCGTCTTGATTGTTCAGATTGATCTAGAGCAGCAGCCATCTCATTGAAGTCCCGGGCGAGTTGGCCAATTTCATCATTCGATTCAACGGGTAAGCGGATATCATAGTGGCCAATCGCTAGCGCTTTTGCTGCGGTTGTAATGCGCTTAATGGGGCGCCCTAGGGTATAAGTTAACAGCAAAGCCAGTATGGCCGATAAAAAAACCATTAATCCCGCAATAAATATTAAAGACTTGGATTGTCGCTCTACGAATTGAATTTCACTTACTTGACTAAATCCATTGCTGTTAGGTAATAGTCCAAGAAAGCCAATTATATTTTCTTGATACCGAATAGGCGTTAAAGTTAATTGTTGTAAGGCTTCTTTACGTCCAAAAATAATGCCTTTATCCGCATTCAGTAGCATGATGCGAAGACCAAAAGGAGTAAAGCGTCTATTGGTTGTTTGTTCTGGGAGGGCGGGTGGCCAAACGTTGTTGGGTTCAGTTTTGGCTTGTTCAATCCATTGGGGCTGACGGTTACGATATTGAGGATTTGATTGAGATAATAGCTCTATCCACTTTTCTTTATCATTGGCCAGACTGTTCCAATTGTGGTTGATTGCGTATTGTTCGGTTAATTTATCAACCAAATGTTTTACTTGTTCGTTTTGGCGGTTGATTATAAATTCTGAAAAGCCTTGGCTTATAGACCAGCGCATAAAAATATACATGCCTGCGACGACAAACAGTGTTGTCAACAGAAACGTTATAAATAATTTACCACGAATTGTTTTATGCATTTATTTGTTAATTCTTTCCTCTAGACGGATAAAACATTCTTATCATAAATTGTGTAAGAAATATGAAGATTGAAAAAAATTATACTTTTTAAAGGGGAACTTACTGATTAAAGAGGTCGGCTTTATTGGGATAGATTTCAACAAGGATTGTTTGTGGGCCATTCATTTTTTTTATGAGAACAGAAAACTGGTTAAATTCAATGTGCTGTCCTTCAATGGGAATGTCTTGGAGCTTAGACATAATAAGACCCCCAATAGAGACTTCATCCTCTAGTTCCAGCTCTTCGTTTTCAATATCAATACCCAGTATCCGCTCCAGTGAAAAGATAGGCAGGCTGCCTTTAACGAGTAGTGTGCCATTATCCAATCGGTTCCAATCATTATTATTTTGACGAAACTCATCCCGTATTTCACCGACCATCGCACTTAATAAATTATCCAGAGTGATAAAGCCTTCAAGAGGGCCGCCTTTTTGACCAATAACGGCGAAATGTCCTGCGCCCATTCGAAAGTGACGAAACAAATCAAGCGCGGGTGTGTCAGCAGAAATATATTGGATAGGTCTCAGGAATTGATGAAGATCATTAATTTCATTATCTTTTTGCTGGGCAAAGAATAAATCTTTTAAATGGATGATACCCAGTACATCGACCCCGTTAGTATCAAAATAAGGGTAACGACTGTAGCGCTTCTCAGCAATCGTTTTTAGATTGTACTGTAATGATTTGTCCCGGTACAAGGCGACAAGCTCGTGTACGGGACGCATCAGGTCAGACACTTCGAGTGTGCTGAAGTCTAATGTTTTGGCCAGCGTATTCCATTCATCACGGGTAAAACGATCATTTTGGTCATTGCCACGGATGATGAGTTTAAGTTCATCGGCAGAGTAATGGGCATCGTGGCTTTTGATGTTTCTTAAGCCGAAAATACGTAATATAAGATTCGCACTAGAGTTAAGTAACCAGATGGCCGGATACATGAGCCAATAAAAGCCATAGATTGGGCCGGCACACCATAAACTGATTTTTTCCGGATTTCGAATGGCCAGGGACTTGGGAGCCAGTTCACCCACGACAATATGTAAAAAGGAAATAATGGTAAATGCACAGGTAAAGGAAATGCCGTGGATTAACTCAGGAGACGTGATGCCTAGTTGGACGAATGATTGTTCTAGTAAACTGGCGAAAGCGGGTTCTCCGACCCAACCCAAGCCCAGCGAAGCCAAGGTTATTCCTAATTGGCAAGCCGATAAGTAGGCATCCAGTTTAGAATGAACGGTTGTTAAAGTACGGCCTCGCCATCCTTGAGTTTTTGCAATCTGACGAAGCCGTGTCTGTCGTAATTTTACGAGACCAAATTCCGCTGCTACAAAGAAGCCATTCAGTGCAACTAAAAACACAGCGACAATGATCAGAACAAGGTTATTCATAAGGAGGTCTGTGCATTTTTAAATAAATCTATGTGCATTTGGACTTATAATAGGCTCATTTTTGAGTTTTTGAAATGACTTGGGTATTTCAGTTTTCATCAGTCATTAACACGGTTGGCTTTATAATAGATAAAGTGAATTTAAAAAATCGAACATCCATCACATGGTTTTTAGAATCAGGATGCTACAGATTACATTAAACTAAAGTAGATTATGCAATATTTAAGTATAGAAAAGTTTTTTCGCACTCATCCAAGCATTCGTAACACGAAAGGCCGTGGTTATTTTAATTATCTCGGGGCCACTGTATTTCTGTCTTTACTTATGGGATGCTCTGAACCCACTATTCAAAAGTTTGAAGGCCCTGCTCAAGGGACGACGTATCATATCAGTTATTGGTCAAAAACGTCAGTAGATACCAAGAGTGTAGAAGAAAGTGTAAAGCATGAGTTCGATACAATAGATAAAACATTGTCTAATTATCGCCCCGATTCTGTTATTGAAGTATTTAATAGTACTGAAAACACGGATAGCCAAGAAGTGGGTAATGAAATAGTTTCTTTAGTACGTATTGCACAGACAGTCTATCAGGCCAGTCAAGGTTGCTATGATTTAACGACTGAACCGCTCTTTAAGTTATGGGGATTTAAAGGAGAAGCACCAGCTATTCCTGACAAAGAAGCCATTGATAAGGTGTTAAATCAAGTGGGTATGGATAAGCTTGAAGTGGTTGATGACACGCATTTACGAAAAAAACAGGCCGACATAGAAGTTGATTTGTCATCAATTGCTCAAGGCTATAGTGTCGCTAGAATAAGTCGTGTATTAGAACAACAGGGCATCAATGATTATCTGGTTGAAATCGGTGGCGAGCTACAAACCCGAGGACAGAAACCCGATTCACAGCCTTGGCGTATTGCTTTAGAAAAACCCTTACCCGGTGAGCAGCATATGCAAAAAAGAATCACGATGCCTAAGGATGGGGTGATGGCTGTGATGACTTCAGGCACGTATAATCACTACTTTGATTATCAGGGTCAGCGTTATAGTCATATTCTTGATGCCCGTACGGGTCGGCCTATTACTCATGATCTGGTTTCTGTGACTGTCATTCATGACGATCCTACGGTTGCTGATGCGTGGGATACCGCCTTACTTTGCTTAGGGCAGTCTGCCGGGCTTGAAGCGGCCAATAGCGCAAATATCCCCGCCTTGTTCATCCAGCAACAAGGTACTCAACTGGTCGAATCCCGAAGTAATGCACTGAATACTTTGGATCGGGTTGTCATTGAATAATTGGAATAAAATCATGTCGTTTAATAGTTTGATTCGCCGCCTTTTTTCTCATTGGGGAGACTGGACGTTAGGTAATCCTGTACGGGTATTGTTGCTCGTGGGGATGTTCACTTTTTTAGCTTTTCAATATACCGTCAGTCATTTAAGCATTAATACCGATACCACCGATATGGTTGCGGCCAATGCACCCTTTCAAAGAAATCTGCATAATTATGAAAAGGCTTTCTCGCAAGAGTTACATACTCTTTTATTGGTGGTTGAGTCTGATACCCCAGAGTTAACCAAGGCAGCGACAAAACGTCTAGGGCGTCTATTAAGCGCAGATAAAACAAACTTTGAGACGGTTTACCAGCCTAATGAAAGTGAGTTTTTTCATAAGAATGGATTGCTTTACCTTGAAACAAATGACTTGCAAACCTTATCGACTAATTTATCTCAAGCCCAGTCATTTATAGGACGGATTTCTCAGGAACCCAATCTGACAGGTTTCTTTTCAATATTTGATGATGCGTTAAATACATCTAATAAAGATCAGGCTGTGCCCATAGATCTGCCTGCCCTGATTGATAAAGTATCTTTCGCATTGCATAAAAGCATCAGTGGTGAAAATAATTTACTGTCGTGGGAATCATTAATAGCGGATAACAAGTTAAGTAGTCACAGTGGCAATAAAGGCTTTATTACCGTTTTACCTAAATTTGATTACACCCAAATTCGTCCTGCAGAAAATGCCATTAATGCCGTTCGTAATGCCATTGCTCAAATTCAGCAACCGGATGTGCCTTCGGTAAAAGTTTGGATTACTGGAGAGGTGGGGCTGGAAGATGATGAATTAGTGGGCATGAGTGCAGGTACTTTTAATGCCAGTATCTTTTCTATTGTACTGGTTTTATTTATTTTACTTCTGGCCTATCGGTCCGTCTTATTGACCCTTGCTACTTTAATCTCACTAGCATTGGGTATGGTTTTTTGTGGCGCCTTTGCTGCATTTTCTGTTAAAGAGCTTAACCTCATATCGGTTGCCTTTGCCGTATCCAATATTGGATTAGGTGTTGAATACGCGATTCATTTTTGCCTGCGTTACCAGGATAACCTGCAGCATCATGTAGAAAAAAACCGGGCGTTACGGAGTACGTTAATTTCTACCAGTCCTTCTTTAATATTATGTGCAAGTACCACAGCTATTGGTTTGTATGCCTTTGTGCCCACTGACTACAAAGGTGTGTCTGAATTAGGTTTATTGGCAGGCACAAGTTTATTTATCTGTCTGTTAGTGACCTTAATCGCATTACCTGCCTTGATCCGTTTTATACCGACTCCAGCAGAAAAATTAAAACCACCGACGGCTCATCCTTTATTAGCTACGTTGGCAGAAAAGATGGCAACCTTTACATTGCATTTTGCCAAGCCTATTACAGTGTTGACGGTTTTGATTTCGGTTATATCTATCGTACTTATCTTTAAAGTTAAAATTGATTTTAATCCGATTAACTTACGTGATCCCAATACCGAATCAGTCATTGCCTTCAAGAATTTAAATAAAGATCCAGATACGACCCCCATGACCTTAACGGTATTGGTAAAAGGTGAGGAATTGGCGAAAGCGATGCAGCAAAAGCTGGCTACTTTAGCAACGGTCGATAAAACGGTCAGTTTGTTTGACTTTAATCCCACAGCCCAGGAAGAAAAATTAGCGATCATTGAAGAAATGGGCTTGTTGCTCGGTTCGCAAGCCGGATATTTTCCAGCCTTAAAGGAAGACAATGATCCTATACCGGGTATTAACCGCTTATTAAAAACGATTAATACGATACTGCCCAATAAAAAAGATGCCCATGAAATAGCAGCGCTTAATGCTTTTAAAGCAGAATTGCTGGATATATTAATAGAGCTGGATACCCGTCAACAGCCTAGCCGTCGAATGTTTATTGAGAAAATTCAAACGGCCTTGCTAGGCACTTTACCAAGCGCAATGAATGAATTGCTGACAGGTTTAAATGCGCAAGAGGTCACTTTAGCTGATTTACCCACTGATTTTAAAGATCGTTGGTTAAGTAAAGACGGCAGTTACCGTATACAGATTTTCCCTAAAAAGGATCTTAATGATCTTGATAATTTGCAACAATTTATTGAGGATGTGCAATCAATCGCACCTGAAACAACAGACTTGCCGGTTATATATTGGGAGTCTATGAAAGAGGTGGTTCGCTCTTTCCAAAAGGCGATTACTATCGCTTTGGTAGTTATCGCTATATTGTTATATGGCATCCGTCGGAATATTACAGATACCTTATTGGTGATGGCGCCTTTAATTCTGGCGGGGTTGTTTACGATGGCGAGCACTGTCCTGACCGGCACACCGATTAATTATGCCAATATTATTGCGTTGCCGTTGTTACTGGGGTTAGGTGTTGATAATGGCATTCACATGGTTGAAAAACTGCATCATTCCTTATCCGAAAAGCAAAATATTTATCAATCCAGTACCGCTAGAGCCATGTTTTATGGTGCGTTAACGACGGCTTCCAGTTTCGGTGGCTTAGCTTTCTCAACACATGAAGGCATAGCCAGTATGGGGTTAATCATTACCATCGGCATTTTCTGGATTATGACGTGTACTTTTGTAGTACTGCCAGCATTAAGTAAGATAGTTTTAAAAGAGAAGGTTGCTTAGAGTTGAGGGGGGGAATTTGATTTTAGATAATCCGCTCTGTTACCCATCTGTTATTGTGGGTTATTTTTCGGCGGTTCAGCGATCAACCCCTTCCATATGATTTCAAGTTCGAATGAAATTGATTTCGCGAGACCATCGAGATCAGGAAACAAGGTCGCGTTAGTTACGTTAGCTCGATATAGCGATCGCATTCCTTGAGTTCGAATCTGTCCTGAAGGCAGTATCAGCTTCTTAAGGACTACGTCACTTGAGCGGTATGAGGAAAAAATATCCTCGACAGGCTTGTCGATTACCCCAGGAACGACAAAGGTGCCAGATTGCGCCATTAATCTACGATCAAGTTGCGTGGGTTCACCTATCCACACGAAATCATGAGAATTGCACAAAAAATACTTTTCAAAGTTACCGCTTTTTCTTGGATCTATTTCGTCACGAGCAAATGGTGGGGACAGCTCGGGTTGCAAGCTCCACAAAATAGGGGTGTTCAAGGCGAATACAGCTGCATCGCCAATAGCTCCTTCGAGTGCAAAGAAGGCGGCGACGTAGGGTGACTTCGTGAAATCAAGCAGGCGGGTTGGAGCACCGTGGTGTTGCATTAATGCAAGACAGCGTAAATCATCCTCTAATACGCGAGAGTCGCTCACATAGTTATGAGCCTTTCTGCGAAAGACGCGAATGGCCCGCTCTTCTCGCTGTTGCCATTCTGTCCTGTCCGGAACGAAATCGCGTAAGTGTCTGGACAGCGAACTGTAAAGGCTCCATCCTGCTTCTCGTTGACCACGAAATGCCCAGCCATCAAGTGACGCAGTTACTTCGACGAACTCGTCCCAACTTGTAATTGTTTGCGTTTCCATGATGAATAAAAGGCCTAAAAGTGATTATTTGAACGTTCTGTTAAACATATAAAAGCATATTTTCAAACATAATTTTTACATCCTAATGACGGTAGTGATATTTCTAAGTGCCCAAACTGTATCTCTTTACACAGAAACAGACTTATCCACAAAGTCTGTGGATAAGTCTGTGAGTTAGTTATTGACTAACGCTCTAACTGCATAATTTTTCTTAAAATTAGTTAGATTGTGTAATAGTTATACAATGTGCTTGTGTGATTAACAATCAATGACTTACGAGTTATTTGTGGGCTTTTCTGATGACTTGATAAGGTTCTTTATCGTATCTTATTTGTCGATAAGCATTTGTGGGTAAGTGATAAATGAATTCCTTATGGGATGACTTGTTGGGTAACCACATTAAACGCACTTAACTAAATTCCAGGAGCATCAACTAGAGCAATAAAAATACTTGCCAATTAAGTTCATCATTGTTTTAATTTTTATTAATTGAGCTCTGGTAGAGTTTTAAAATCTTCATTGGTGTAAGGCAAGAACTTTCCAATACTAGGCAAACTCTTGCAAATACCGTGGAATCAAGCGGCTCTTGGGGAAATAAACAGCTCAAAGGTGTTGTTTAGAGTGTATTGAACCATTGCAGTGTTAATCACCAGTGACCGAGCATTTTATGATCATTTCACCATCAATCAGCAAATAAATTGCTGTTGTATCTCGTTATTAGTTTTACTGACTCAATATGTAACTCGGTGAGGTTGATGTATTGAATCATGCCTAAAGCGCATGCCCATGAAGAAACTCACAGAAAGCTTATCAGCAGACTATAATCTGAGTTCATGGTGTTTCTGATCTATGCAGAAAAATACTTGTTTTCAATGGGTCTATAGAGTAGATTATTTAATCATATCTAAAACAATAGCTTTAATTGCAGAAGTATTTGGCTTCTTAGCCCAGTCATAAGGCCTTAATCCCATTGGCAAAATTGTTAATGACGAACAAATTGTACTCCAACCAAAATCACGAGATACATTCGGATTATCTAGCATAGTTTGAGCACTCAACAATAATAATGTTTTAGAATGCAACGTCTGGGCTCGCCATCGTTTTGAATGCTGTCGAGCCAGTATAGATTGTGTTAATTTATATATTCTACTAAAAAAAACTGATTTATTTGACATCTCTCGAGAAGATTTCCTCAAAAATAATAGCCAATTATTTGACAAATGATCCAATAAAAGGGCTGCCATCGCTCGTCTAAAAAACCTAACAGGATTAAGTTTTAGTATCTGGAAAAAATTATGATATTTTGAAACATCCGTGATAATAAGCAAATCAACTTTTATACCTTGAGAATATAGAATTGTGCCTATTTGATGAGCAATCCGACATCCACAACAATAACCAAGAAATACTAACTTTTTGTCAGGCTGATATTGATTTAATACTTGATCAATAAGTATTAGAGATAAATCTTCTATAGAAGTTGTATAGGGATCTTTTTTATATGAAATAGGGTTGTCCACCAAAATAACATCAAAATCAGTAGACATCTCATCCCTTAAATTTAATACATCACTGTTCACGCCGTCTGCAGGAGCAAAAATAAACATTTGAGGACGTTCACTAGCAATATCTAAAGTAGAATCATCTGGAAAATTTTCTAACGATTGTGATAACTGACTAAATGGCATATCCATTCGAAAAATCTTAAACGGAATGTGTTTACCAATAGCTTTTTCTAAAGCAACATGTAATTCTAAAAAATTTAGCGAGTCGCCCCCTTCTTCAAGAAATGATAAATCTGGCCTGACCTCTGAAATTTTTAACGCCTTGCACCATGATTTTTTTAGAATATCAACTTCTTCAGAAATAATATTGCACACTGTAAGTTGATTCTCTGCAATTTTAATCAACGCATTATAATCAACCTTAAAATTGCTTAGTATCGGTATATTTTCAATTTCTATTATATCTGAAGGACATAAATGCGCTGGCAAAATCTTACGAACTTTTTGGCCGAGAAACTCTTTATGCGTATCTTCTGTGATCATTACAAAAGCTACAAGACGAATTTTGTCCTCAAGTTGAATAGGGATAACAGAGACATCGCGAACACCTACCATTTCGCGAAAAGCAGCTTCAACTTCAGCGGGTTCTACACGATAACCACGTATTTTAATTTGTCTGTCAGCGCGACCTTCAAAAACCAATAGTCCATCTTCCAAAATCCGACCAAGATCACCCGTTGCATAACGGCTCCATCCAGGGCG
>CAIOMN010000103.1 GCA_903859415.1 uncultured Methylococcaceae bacterium | reverse complement strand
CAACCGAGCTGTTCGGCAATCGCCCGCGCCATCTGGCTTTTTCCCGTACCGGCCTTGCCTCTTACCAATAAAGGCCGCCCCGCTGAATAAGCCGCCCAAAGCGCGTAACAATCGGCCTCGTTAAAGATATGATGAAGCTTATGGTTTGGGTTACTGACTTTTAATTGAGGGGGGAGGAAGTCTTCGAGTTTGGGGGGATGAGTCATGTACCGTTCTCTTTTTATTTTTTAAACGTAATATCTTTGCCAGCTTTTCCAGTAATAGGCTCTGCTCTTCCTGGCAAGGGTCAAGTGTTTGATTCTGAGATTCTTGTATACAACAAATAAACTGCAGATAACTAACAAGTTTTTTCTCAAACTCAGGAAACCAAGGTCTCGACTTCAATAACTCCAAATGGCTTCGAGGAATAATGTAATAAATCTGCTTTTCACCTCTTGATCCCTTTAGCGCTCGAAGCGTTATGACTATCCCATCTAGCAAGCGAGTAATATCTTGCGGCGCTTGATCAACCCGTCTTATATCTTTGTAGATGGGGGATAATAACTGAAAATCCGATGCATCTGGAGAAATTGCATCAAACAACATTATTTCTTGATGCTTCTCGCTTGCTGCTATAATTTCTCCGAATTCGTCCACCGTATGCTCTGCTCTTTGTAACAAACTTCGTGCGATAATCACCTCAACATAAGCAGAATGTTGCAAAGTAAACTCATCAGTAATACTGTGGCTCCTGGTCTTTTCCAGTGACTGTTGATTATGAAACCACCAAACCGGATTGACCGATTTAAGTAACAACCAGCCACCTATCTGTTCAATATCATAAAGATAGTTGCTCCACTCTTCGGCACGCGCTAACCATCTTTCTTCTTGCTGGATAGACAAGTCGTATAAAACATCAAGCGCTTCACCCACTAGGTTGATGTCCAGCAATTGTTTTGTTGTCTCACTTGAACCTGCTGACGAATCCAGTTTCAATTTTTCTGCTAACTGAGCAATAGGAATATGTTGCTTTTTAAGTATCTGTTCGACATTTCTACAAACAACATTATGCATTTGTTGTTTCGCTTCATTTATTATCGCTGCTACTTTTTCTTGTGATGCAACAAGCAAGCCACGCAGTAACTCGTAACCTTTAGGACTTTCCAGCGAAGCATGTTTGTCATTAACATAAGGTTTGACAATAGATTCCCAAGCCGCGTCTATTCGTTGCCAAAGTACCTCATGATTAACTTCCTTCAGAAGGTCGGCTAGCTTGTTGCGATCAGCTTCGGCTGGCTGACTAATCCAAAAGTTTTTTGCCTGAGTGCGATATTTATCAACCATCGCTTCAGAAAGTCGTAACGGAATGATGAAACTTTTATCAAGATCAGCCTGCTCATTAATCGTAATCAATTCATACAGCGTATAAGCCGACTGAAAATATTCAGGACTGAGAAACAAAAACACGCAACGGGCAGAAGTCACATCCTCCATGAATTCGATTAGGCTGTCGCCGTCCTCAGTACAGTTCTCATCATAGCGCAGCGTAATATTTGTTTCTGAACACAGGACTTTCAATCTATCCCTAGCAGCTCTATCCCGTGTTTCTTTACAGCGATAGGACAAATAAGCGTGAATGGGGTAGTTATCAGGCATGGCAGAACGCGAGTTTATAAGCAACCAGCACCAAAGCCAGTAAGCCCAGATAAACCGGCCAGGTTGCCAGAGAAGTAAAGGCTTTAAACCATAATTGGCATTTACACCCTGCCGGTGATAACTTGAATAAATCAGCTCGGGTAAACGTTTGTTGGGCAATCTTGCTGGCGGCTTGATTAAAACCTTCGCGAAAACGATTTTCCAGCATCAGGTAATAAACATCCAGACAATAGCAAATCAATACCGGAATGACTGTCAACCAAATCAATTGATCTGTATTTTCTTTCACTGCAAAGACCAAAATAGCTGTGACCAGCGGAATACACCATTGTTTGCAAGCTGCGCTATTGCCTGCCATGCGAGTAATAATGGCCTGATACATCTCCATGGTTTTAATCACTGCACTATCTGAGTGGATGAGGAATTCTTCGGTTTTGGAATCGTCTTGAGTTGTCATCGATTAGTCACCAACAGTATTTTATAATTGATTTGAATTATCGGTTAACCATTGCATTTAACCTTGATCTACTGCGCATTAAAGCTATCCCAATCCCCCCAAATAGCAAAAGTAGCTCCGACTGCTTGCAAATTAACGAATAACACCTTTCCATCTTCAGAGAAAGTCGATCCAGCAAACTCGGTAGCCTCTAAGCCTTTCGTTACATTCTTGGCGAAATCAGCCATTTTTCCATTGGGCGCAAGAATACGTATATAGTTATCGGCAGTACCACCCGCACTTGCATAATCACTATCTTCACAGATAAAGAGCAAATCACTATTGGGCTTTAAACAAATATTATCCGGCATATCCAGCACCTCCCGACTCGGGGATTCAAAGACCAAGGTCACAGAGCCACTCGTTTTACCTTTACGCTCATAGCGCCAGATTTGCCCCCCTTGATTATCACCACCACTGGTCGATACAAAATAAATCCGACCGTGCTGGTCAGCATACGCACCTTCGAGACGAGCAAAAGTCGCTCCCCCCTGAGCTAAGCCTTGTTTATAAACCGCATTTTCATCCAGATCAGCGGCAATAGGATCAGGGTCATTAATGGTTACCCAAGTGGTTTCAAAGCGTTGACCGACTTTTAAACCCTTTCGCGTATCAAAAGCGCCCTTGCCTTTTATCTTTAACATTTGCAATAAACCACCCTTAGCCAACTGTTGCTTGCTCTTGGGTAAAAACCGGTAAAAACCTGCCGTTGTTGCATCTTCGGTCAGATAGACAATCCCTGACTGTTTGTCACAGGCTATGGCTTCATGCCTAAAACGTCCCATTGCTTTAAGCGGTACTGGTTCTACGGGGGCATTTGCTGAAGCAGAGACTTCAAAACAATAGCCATGTGACTTGGGATATCCACCGGTCTGTTTAGTGGCACTTAGCTGACGAACTCCCTGCCCTAACGTTGTTTCTTCACACGATATCCAACTTCCCCAAGGCGTTCTTCCACCCGCACAATTCACTAACGTGCCACTTAGACTGACAAAATCTCTAACAAGCTCAAGGGTATCAGGATTAATGACCAAAGTTGTCGTTCCACCACCTGCTGTTTCATCATAAGGATGAGCACCAATCGCAGCATTGGGTTTAGGCGTTTCGCCATTAGTCACTTCATGATTACGCACTAGGCGAAGTTCATTTCCCACAGTAAAGCACGCCATCCCGTCATGCAGTTTGGGTGTTTTATTACCATCAGCCATAAGAGAGTCGGCCTTGCCCAACACTTTATATTTAAAGCCCTTTGGCAAAGCCAGAAAAGTTTCACCGGTGTTTTCTGTTTGAGCAGGAATCAACTCACCAAAACCAGAGGCACGCAATGAAACCAATGAGCTATCCACGGCAAACGCCATGGCCCTGCGTTGTAATCCAGAAAAGCCAAGCGCCACTCCCGCAGTAGCAGCACCCAGTTGAAAAATAAAATGTCGTCTATTAATCATAATTTAATTCACTATTGTAGGAAACCCAAATATAAAATCATTCCAAAATACTGTAATCCAAACCCCAAAAGATTTAATAAAAATTATATATCAATGGTGTAATATGATTACAAGGTCATCTTACTGGTCATCATTTTAATGAAAACAAAGCCATCAAAAAAAACAGAACAACATCCGACCTGACCAGCAAACCTTATAACCGTATTAAAGTTGTATTTAAGTTTACTCTAACACCCGTTATTCTTCATCTTATTTAAAAATGGCGAATAGTTATAAGCTTTTAAAATTAACTCAATGGCGATTTGAATGACAATATCTTCTCTCAAAAGTTTACCCCGTTTTGTATCACGCTCTCTTTTTATTCTCTTGCTTGGCTGGTGCTCTGTTGGGGTAAATGCCGATGAAAATATCGCTGATGTTTTGATTGTTGGTGCTGGTTTATCGGGTTTAAGTTCAGCCTATTATTTAAAAAAAGCGGGTAAAACAGCCGTTATATTGGAAATGAGCCCACATATTGGGGGGCGCATCCGTACTGCTAATTATGCTGATAACGCTCACGCAGAGATTGGGTTAGAAGAATTTTGGGAAGGCAATCCCGCTGTTGATCTTATGCGTGAACTTAAAATACCGCTGGAAACTTTCTATACCAGTTTTTCAAGTTTTTACTATCAAGGCAAACTTTATCCCTTCACGCATAAAAGCAATCTGGAATTTCTCCAGTCCGTGATAAGCACTGATGAAATGAAAGCGTACAAAAAATGGGATCAAAAAATGGTCGAGCTATACAAGCAAATTAAAAGTTCCCCATTATCAAAGAACTTATTACCGCTAATAGAAATATCATTTGCTGACTGGCTACATGAAACCAGTGGACTCTCACCCAAAACCCAAGAATTTGTGCGTATCCAAACCGAGCCAGAGTATGCGACATCCTGGACTAAAATTAGTGCAATAGATGGCATTGCAGAATGGAACTTTCTTTCAGAAGGACAAGCCCCATATCATGTAGTTGGTGGTAATCAAAGGGCTGCACAAGCTATAGCTGATTTTATCGGTTCTAACAACATACGTCTTAACAAACTCGTCACCCATATCAAATCTACTGACACGGGTGTGGAAGTAACTACTTCCGACATGGGGAATTTTCAACAACAAATTTACCGTGCAAAATATGTCATCACGACAGTACCCTTATTCAGATTGAACGATATTCAGTTTAGCCCCCCACTTTCTCAAGACAGAAAAGAGGCAATACAAACACAATCAGGTGGCGCCTATTTTACTGCTCATGTGCTCGTAGATAATAAGGCTAGCCATTTTTGGAAAACTAAAGACATCAGCTTTCTGCCTATTATTTCCGACGGTCCTTTGGGGGTTATTTATGAGGGAAAGACTGAATCCAACAATGATGCCGTATTAAATTTACTGATAAATGGTTCTTATGCTGAACGATTCAATAGCAGAGTTAGTGGTGGGCCAGAAGATGTTCAGGAAGCACTGATCGAGGCTTTTGAGAAACAATGGACTGGTTTCAGGCCATCGGTCAAGCAAATGACCTTTTATCGTTATCACCCACATGCTATTGCTTCGTGGCCTGTAGGTAGATCCCGCTTTGATAGTCTTTCTGATTCGTTAAGGCAGCCACAGGGCCGTATTTATTTTGCGGGGGATTTTACAGAGGACACCCATTCCAATGGTGCCTCTCTTTCGGCTATACGGGTCGTCAAAGATATTTTAAAACAAAAATAACAACCAAATTTTTCCACAATTGATAAGTTCCGGTTCAGGTGTTCGCAGTAACCTCAGGGAAAATTATTTACTAAAAACTCCTTGCCAACCACCTGATATTAGTCGGGTAATTTGCATAAGAATAACGGGGACCGAAGGCCCCGCAGGTGCTGCTAAATAAAGAGAATGCCATTTCGGAGCAAACTTGGCTTTGTATTCATAAAGCCCTTCAAAGTTATAAAACTGATCACCCATTTTAAAAATGATAGCACCCACTTTATGCCATAAAGGAGCTAATGGTCTACTTTCCAACCCAGCCAAGGGCGCCATCCCTAGTGAAAACCAGTGGTAATGTTCTTCCCTCCCCCACATCAAGAGCTCAGCAAACAAATAATCCATAATACCTTTCGGGCTTTCTGGACTATAACGCATCAGATCAATGGATAATTCTTCACGTCCTTGCGTTTGCCAAAGGTTGGCAAACGCTCTGATCACCCCAGACTCATCTTTTATGACCGCAACATCAGTACTACGCAAATAATTATCCTCAAAAAAACCCAATGAAAATCCTTTTTCCCGAGTATTCTTATTCGATAACCATTCATCAGAAATTTGTCGTAACCTTGGCAATGCAAGATCAACGTCCACCCCCGATAATATTTCAAAACGATAACCCAATTTGTCGAATTTATTACGCGCACTGCGTTGTGATTCACGCTGCTTCCCTTGCAAAGTAAACGTGGATAAATCGACGCGTGCTTCTTCACCTAATTTAAATAGCGACAGACCCAAATCCAGATAAGTGGGCAACCATTCAGTGCTTGCTTGATAAAAAACAATCTTGGCGCCATAACGGTCTGCCTGCTCTAAAAACTGATACAGTAACTCCTCTATCCCTTCTTGCTCACCCACAGGATCACCCATCGCAATCCAAAACGGGTTGACTATGGCGTACATAATAAAAGCATTTCGTTGAGCGTTCCAAAATAGAAATTTATCACCGAGTAAAGCCAAATAGCCCACTGTACTCGGGCATTTCATGACTATTTGTCTTGCCTCCAGAAGTTCCTGTTCAGTTGGTTTCAAGCTGACCTGTGGTGGCGCTACCCCCAATAAATGAAATAAGCCGTAGATGACAATCACTACACTAATCAACAACACTGCGCGTAAAAACCGGGGCGCGTTGCCGTCATAAGAAAATTGCCACCACAACTCCTGTGAAAACTCGACATCACGATAGGCAAAAAAACCTAACCACATTGAACCCACTAAAACCATCGTGACCGTTGCCAACCAAGTCCGAGAAAATGACAAACGTAATAACGATGATCGCCGTTGAAAATAACTACGAGCAGGTAATATTAAGAGCAATATGACAGATAACACTAATGCCTCATGCCAATCGAAGCCTTTTAGCAACGAAGCAAAAATACCTAAGGTGAGTAAACCTAAACTGCCAAACCAAGCCGCATCAATTCTAAGAAAAATACCTCGGGCCAAAAACAACAACAAGATACCCGCCAAACTACCACTCAAATGTGATAATTCAACAATTGGCAATGGTACTATTTCTCTTAATGTCTCTAGAATTTTAGGATCGGCGGGGATTGAGCCTGAAATCAATAACAAAGCGCCTGCCAATAACAATAAAAGTGAATATAACTGAGGCAAAAAAGCGAGTAAGACGTGATATACCGCATGACCACTGGCACTCAGCAATGCTCTTCGACTGTATATTTCATAGCCCAACAAACTGATACCGGCTATCAGTAACGGCATGAAATAGTAAATTACCCGGTACAATAACAAAGCACCAACCAAAACTAAATGTTGATCTATTGCTTCGATATCCGACATTAACCAAAGAAATGCACTTTCAAATACACCTATTCCCCCAGGCACCTGACTCAAAACACCGACTACCTGAGCCACGACAAAAACAACGACAAACGCCCCAAAATCAATGTCGATCTTGCCGAGCAGAAGTACCCACAAAACCAGGGAGGACAAAACAACATCTATACTGGAAACAACAGTTTGCCAGAATGCCATCTTCGGTGAAGGCAAAGAAATTTCAAAACCCTTAATATTTAATGGCTTACGCCACAACCAAACGGCTCCCCAGTAAAATAACAAAGAGCCCAAACAAAGAACACTAACCCAATGAATGGCATAGGGTACTTGAACAGTACGCGACAAATAATGCGGCAATACTAAACTACCGATTAAGCCTAGACTTAACGCGCCCAAAAGATAAGTGATGGTTTGAAACAGCGAAATCTTTAAGATATCCCAGCCTGGAACCCCCCATTTTGAATAAAACCGGTAACGAATAGACCCACCTGCAGCCCAGGCATGGCCGGTGTTATTACTAATCGCATAACTCAATAGTGCGGCGGCAATCATCTTGGGGACGGGGATATGTCCATGACCGGTATATCGTAAAGCCAACCAGTCATAAGCTGCCAACACAAAATAATTTATAACCGTCAAAACAACTGAGGCGATGACAATCCTGAACGGCATTGCCTCCAATCGAAACAGAATATCGCTCAAATCATGCGCTTTAATTTGCTTATGAACAATATAGAGTGCGCAGGCAAACAAAATGACCGGTAACCAATGCGCTATTTTTTGTAATAATCGACTTAACAATTCACGAGTCATAATCTATAGTATGAGTAGGTTATAAAAGCTAACGTTAATTAATATGATGCTGCCGATAAACATCCAAAATTTGACGGGTTAATTTGGGGTAATCCTTATCAAAATGATGCCCCCCAGGCAATTCCAAAACTTTAGCGTCACTATTTAACAAACTGTTACACGCGGTTTCGTCTTTTTCGTCTCGACCATAAACACATAATAGCTTGCTCTTCGGAATCTTTGCCAATTCAGGCGCTAAGGGCAGTTCACCAGCACTATGACCCAGCCAACCAGAAACATGAATCTCGAAATCCGCGCTTTCGGCTAATGCCAACAACACCAAAAGTGAAACACTGTCCTTATCTTTTTGAGGCAAGCGATTATATAAAGCCGGCAAAATATCTGCGCCAAAGGAATACCCTGTTAAAACAAAAGTGTCTACTTGCCATTGTCTTCGATAATAAGCCATCGTAGCCGATAGATCCGCTGCGGCTTGTTCTGGGGTTTTATGCTCCCAGAAATAACGTAAAACATCGATACCCACTACTGGATAATTCAACTTATTCATTTCATCAGCAACCGTTCTATCCAAATCCCGCCACCCGCCATCTCCCGAATAAAACAGGGTCACATTATTACTCGATTCACTCGATTTCATTTCTACGACGGGCATCGGTGGTGCATTTGTATCTGCTAACCCCATACTGATATTCAACTCATCAACCAGTAAGGTTTCAAGCGGAGTATCGTAAGCAGCAATACGAATATCAACATCACCTAAGGATTTAATAAAGACCCCCGTTTTTGAATCGGGTTGATCCGCCCAAACTGAACGCCAATTACTTTTTAGCTTGGGTGAAGACACCAAGCTTTGTTGTTTCTGTGATAGAGGGGAACACAATACAAGATTATCAGGCAAGGTGACTGAAAAGCCGATAGATAAATTGATCACTATTTTACCGGATAACACTTGTGCGTTTAAAAAGGGTATCAATGCTCCCTCTCCAATGCCGGCAATAATGGGTGGCTTACCCTTGGGTTCCGGTAACCCTTTTAAAAGCCCATCTATAGAATCAACTACCTGTTTTGCCTCTACACACTGGCCAGATATAGATTTTAAATTATTAAAAAAGTGGCCCACATCAACAACCTTCGCGACAACACCTTTAGTAGCCAACTGCTTACTAAGCTCTCTGGCCGGCGTTTTATTGCTGTCAACGAATGCCAGAATTAAACCCTGTGGTTCTCCCCAGGCAGGCTGGGCAATCTCTATTGAACCAAATACTTCAGAATCAAGCGTGTTATTTAGAACAGGCGGAACAATGGGCGCTAGCTTCCAAATGCCTAATCCGGTGACGACAAATAAAATACCAATCAACAAACGCTTTATTGTTTTCATTATAATTTCTATCGTAAAGAATAATTCTTTAATAAATCCCTAGGAACGAGGCAATCAATTGATTAATTTCTTGAGCATGCGTTACAGGAGCCGCATGACCAGCACCCGGAATCACTTCAATCCGGCCATTAGCTAACATGCGAGCCAATTCATTTGAATGATTCAAATCTATAATATCGTTTTCTCCTACCACAACCAGCGTGGGTGAAGTAATGGCATGTAAATCAGAATGCTCAAGTTGAGGTTCAGTCCGCCATAGCTCTATAATCTCTGCTTCAAGAGAAGGATGCTGTTCACCTGCTCCTGACCACACGCCACGAAACCAGTCACGAATAGACTTTAAAAAGCCCGTATTTGAGACTGACTGCGGACTTTCCGCTTCAAGAATAACACCAGAAGGATGAAAATTAGCACTAATAGCGACAATTTTAGCTATGCGTTGTGGGGACTCTAAACCCAGTAATAAGGCAATAATGCCGCCATCGCTCCAGCCCACCACATCAGTACGCTGAATACCCAGTCTGTCCAGTACTTGCAGTGTATCTTCAGCAAAAATTTGATAGCTGAGTTTTGAATGCCCCTTTGTTGAATAACCATGCCCTCGGGTATCGATCAGAATAACCCTTCGCCCAGAAGCAACCAGCCAAGGGATTTGAGAAAACCAGCTGAGTCTGTTACTTAAACCACCATGAAGCAACAATACCGGATCACCTTGACCATAAGATACATAATGTATCTTTGCCCCTTGATAATCGATATTACCCGTTTCAACCTGTGTTGGGGTGGAAGTCTTCCAAATTAAATAATTCAGAGCGTTAACCGACATTGGCCTTAACCAAACAAAAAGTGACACCGCCATTATCAACACGATCCAAGCAATAGGAAACAACCGCTTCATTGAGCCATACTTTACCTGTTAAACACGCATTAAAGTGAACAAATTATGAGCGCTTAAGCTACCAACCACAAGTTAATGCTAATATTACACAATAAGTTGAATAATTATAATGGGTTAGATTAGAATGTGAGAAATAGCATGAATACCGTTGATCTGGAATCTAATAACGCAAGGATAATGACGACTTATAAAACCCATTTTACAAAAGAGCAGCTTTTCGAATTATCCGAAAAGGGAAATAGCGATGCTAAGTACTCTATTGGCTACCGATATTTAAAAGGGATGGGTGGCTTAGCAAAAAATAACGATTTAGCTATTGAATGGTTTAAAAAAGCCGCCGAGTCAGGCAACCTGAATGCCATAAAAATATTAAAAAAGTCGGAGTTATCCAATATCAAGTTGAAGGTTGACCCCGATCTTACCCTTCAGGACTCTTTAAGGTCTTTTATAGCTGAGACTCTACCTGATCAACCACATCTGCTTTTAAACCTGAAAAATCAACTCTCAATTTCCAAAGAGAGCATAAGCAGCGGCTTGATCTTTATATTACTCCTGGCTTATTTAATAGGGACATTAAACAAAGCTCGAAAAGTATTAAAATTAATTAAGAAGAAAAATCTATTGGACAAACAAATTGATGAATTAATCAATCATCATATTAAAGCGCTTGCATTGAAATATAAACAAACAGTAAAGCAAGACGAATATGGTAATGTTTTTTATGATCAATGGGAGACCGCAATCCGATACTTTATTAAGAACGTACTCTGTAAAAATAGTGACATAAAAAACCACTTAGCGCGTGAAGCTCATTTTAAAGAGCTTAAACAAAGAATCACGAGTGCCGTCATCGTTTATGAACAAAAGGGAGTTAATTCCGATTTTAAAAACATTAATGTTGAGCATTTGTCTCCTATCGACTTTGAGCATTATTGTGCCGATATTTTAAAAGCCAATGGCTGGAAAGCAAAAGTCACCCAAGCTTCTAGTGATCAAGGCATAGACATAATTGCTGAATATAAAAATATCCACGTGGCTTTTCAGTGTAAGAAATATTCAAGCCCTGTTGGTAATCAGGCGGTTCAGCAAATTATTGCCGGCAAACAATACATCCGGGCTGATATTGCCGCTGTAATATCTAACGCACGTTATACTGCATCGGCTAAACAATTAGCCGATTCAACTGGCGTTCACTTGCTACATTACTCGGAATTAAAGCGATTTAAAGACTTACTCTTGAAATCGGCTGCCTAGTTCGATGTTCCATCCTCAAAACGCTGACACTAGCACATAAAGTTGCCGCTAATGGGGAATATTAAAAGCTGGACAACTGCTGGGTACATTTCATACTTATACATAAAATCAAGGAAAGCGATTGAATTAATCAATTAATACTAGAGGTGAAATTCTCCAATCGCCCTCCCAAAAAACTTCTATTCTTCTGATTTAGAACTTTTCGACTTAGATCTTTTTCTAATATAAAGAACAACTCCAGTCAAAAGCGCAATAGCAGCTGTACCTGATGCAGCATCAATCTCTGGTGTTGGCCCACCACAATTGATATTGGAAATACAAGGAGTAGCCCAAACATTACCAGTACTAAAGAGGAGTACAGTCAGCATTGTAGCGGTTAAAAATTTTTGTTTTATCTTCATAGTCGCACCTTCTTGTTGGAGAAAATCATTATTGCTCGATGTTCAAATGTATTATTGTTTGAAACAACTTACGAAAAGAACAACGACCAAAAAACTAAGCATCGAGCATTAATGAAATATTCAGATTTGAACTGTGATTTCGATTTAATCTTATACTTATTTTTGTCAAAGTCAATAATAGTTTGAATGTCATGTATATTCAGCATTAAAATTTGAGGTAATCATATTTTTTATGGCATCATAGAGTAAACTTTCGAGTCAAATCAAAAATCCTATGCCAACATTATTCGCTTCTAACCAATCGCTTACCTGTTATCTGCGATTGATCTTTGTTTTTTTACTTCTGTTAGTAGAAATAATCAGCTTGACTGGGCTTTTTGATTTTCATGTAGAAGAGCTTAAAAACAGTGAAAATACCTTCATTCGCTTGAGTAGTTTTGCCTCTTCACTGCTAAAGTTTTTGGTTTCCTTTGTTGCAGCATTTTTCCTTTTGATTAGCCCTCGTATCCTAGACATATTCCAGTCTCTCAAAAATACTGAACATAACTGGACAAAATGGTTAGTCATCCAATTATTAACTTTTGCTCTACTCGTACTTTATACCAGCCTGATTCTCCCTGACTCCAGTTCTAATATCATCCCATCGTTTGGTCTATCCCTTAACCAAGAGTCAAAATGGTTTGTCGTTTGGTTTGCTTTGGCTGGCTTTACATTTCTTTCCTGGCTACTCACTTTTGCACCCAAATCTTTTTGGATACAACTGTTTCTCTCCGAATATCGGGCAATGTTGATGGCAATACTAACTGCAACAATAATCTGGCTAGCAGTTTTAATGTCTGACAAACTTGGAGGCCCAGTCGCTGATATTTCAATAAAATTTGCTTCTGAGATACTACGTTGGTTTTATTCAGATGTCAGTTATGACTTCGTGTATAAGACACTTGGATTAAAATCATTCGAGATAGAGATTTCTCCCGGTTGTTCAGGCTATGAAGGCATGGTCATGATCACTGTTTTTACCTCGCTGTATATATGGCTATTCCACAAGCACCTAAAGTTTCCTCATGTATTTTTACTTTTTCCTGTAGGTATTGTGGCAATTTGGATTGCCAATCTGATTAGAATTGTATCGATGATCATTTTTGGAGAATATGTTTCCCGAAACATTGCTATGGGTGGATTACACTCACAAGCAGGTTGGATCAATTTTACACTTATTGCAATTGCCCTCATAACACTGGCTCATTTTATATTTGCCAGAAAAAAAACAAATCGAAAAATATCACTGACGCCCTCTTTAAATACCGCACTACTTATCCCCTTTTTGGTAATGATGGGTTTGTTAATGATTAGTTCAGCGCTCTCGGCGGGCTTCGAAACATTTTATCCATTACGTATTGGCATTTGTGCTGCCGTATTATGGTATTGCCGTCCCGCTTATCGAACACTCAATTGGGGTTGGTCATGGCAAGCAGTTATGATCGGTGTAGCTGTTTTCATAATGTGGATATTGCTTGAACCCTCAACAACCGATAAAAGCAACAGTCTCCCAGATCACTTATCAAAACTATCAAACTGGTTCATGATTACCTGGCTGTTTTTTCGTGTAATGGGTTCCGTCATTGTTATTCCAATTGTAGAAGAATTTGCTTTTCGCGGTTATTTGCTACGCTACTTTATACCTGATTTTGAAAAAAGCTCAGTAGTCCACTTTACCTGGATTTCCTTTATTGTCTCTTCTGTTATGTTTGGATTAATGCATGGACGTTGGGTGGCAGGCATACTGGCTGGAATGGCATTTGCCATAGCGCTGTATCGAAGAGGTTATCTTTCTGATGCTATTGTTGCCCATGGCGTAGCAAATGCACTGATTGCAGCTAACGTCTTATTATTCGATCAGTGGTCACTATGGGAATAGTCATTACATTGCTACTTCTGATACCTCAACCATAACATTCATTATCGGCGATTGGGATTTAACATTTGGGCCAATCGTAAACGAGCCAGACACGGGCGGGACTGATTCAGGATGCCTGCTCACGGCTACTGCAATGTGTTGGTTACCCACCACTTGACCGGATGTGGAGTCGAAACCTTTCCAACCAGCCCCTGGCAGGTAAACTTCTGACCAGGCGTGAGTTGTGCCTTGACCCTGCGGCAGCATTGGCGAGTAAAGATAGCCACTTACAAAGCGAGCAGCTAAACCTAACGAACGACAGGCCTCGATAAACAAGGTTGCAAAATCTCGACAAGAGCCAGCGTGACTAGTCAACGTAGTCGCAGGTGACTGAACACCTGGTTCTTCGCGTAGATGATAGGTAAATCCTGTCGCAATCGCTTTGTTTATCCATTCCAGCAGAAGATAAGTTTCCACTACTTGGCCGGATTGCCAGAATTGATGCATCCACGCACTCAACAGCACTCTGTCTTGATCAAATATTGCTGACAGATATGGCCCCAAATCAGCGCACTCAGAGATGTCATATTGAAAAGGAAACATCATCGCATAGTCTGCCACCAAAAAATTTAGAGGCTCATCATCGTAATGCTGAATCATTACTCGACTGTCTATCGAGAGTAGGTTGCTTGGCTCAGTAAATGTTACCTCGGCCATAGCATTGTCGTACACATCGCGTTGCCATTGGAGTTGGTGGGCAGGAAAAATAATCAAATCAGACGATTCAACCCTTATATCGTGTCCTTCTCGGGGACTCAAGAGCAATTTATGCGGCAGCAGAGTTACTGACTCAGTATATTGGTAAGTTGTTATATGCTTTATCAGCAAACGTCGCATCTTTATCACTCCCAGTGGCTAGAGATCTCATTGCGAGGTCTGATCAATATTCTTGCACAACAACTCGGTATTACCAAACGGACTTTGATTTTTTTAAAACATAAGCCGCTACACTGCCTTTCTCTACATCTGCTGCGATAGCACAGACGGTACACAATAATGCGACTAATGCGATAATAGTTTTCATTTATTGAGTCACTTTAATCATTATGGATAGAATAAAGGTTGAAAAATATTTTCATATCCTCCCATTAAGTGAGAGCAATTAATTAGTATGGTAGAATTATTAGACACACTAAATTAGTAACGAACAATATGTTTTTAAATAAATTTTATGATACCAATGATGGCAATATCACTATTGCCGCCGAACAAGCCAGTATGTTTGCCAAAGAAGTAGCGCATGATTTCAATCCTTTGCACGATGCAGATGCCAAACGTTTTTGCATACCAGGGGACTTGTTGTTTTCACTCGCATTAAAACAATATGGCCTTAGCCAGAATATGCATTTTATCTTTTCTGGCATGGTCGGGCATGGCATCCTGCTAAACTTCCCCAACACTGATGAAGATCAGATTGATATTAACGACAAGCAAGGAAAAACTTATTTACAGATTCAACGCTCTGGTGCTAAAAGTTTAGACTCAGCATTGATCGAAGGCTTTACCCGAGATTATGTCGCTTTCTCAGGACAAAATTTCCCCTATGTATTAGTACCTTTATTAGCCAAAGAAAATGTAATGTTCAACATTAGTCGTCCTCTAGTTATATACGAAAGCATGACCCTGTCATTTCAGCATCTTGATTTTCCGATTGCTACAGTTGAAATGCTAGACCCGAAGATAGAAGTCAACGGTAAACGAGCAACCGCATTTTTACACTTTCAGATGAAATCAGGTGAAGACGTGGTGGGTACAGGCTTTAAAAAACTCGCAATCAGTGTCCCAAGTAGCTATGAAGCTGGGCCGATGCAGGCATTTGTTGAAGAATATCTAGCCAGGAAGAACAGCTATTTAGGTAATTTGGCGATTGCGAACAATCTATAAATAAATCTTGTAAAACATACCCAGGAGCAGATTAAATGACTTCCGAACTATTGATAAACTTTGTGGTACAGTTTCTTGGAACAGGGGTCGTTTTCCTGCTTACATATCGATCCTTTCAAAAGCGCCGAATTAAGCTGGGTGAGGAACCCACTTTACCGCAATATTTTAGTCGAAAAAGTACCTACTGGATAGGGATGGTATCCTACTGCCTGTTTATGGCTGTACTATACTGGTTACTTACATTGCTATGGCTGCCGCTGGAGCCGTTCGTCACTCTCGTTGTAAATAACTTTCAACCAGGCAAACTTGTAAATCTTCTAAATGGATTAGATGGAAAAACAATCATCCCTTTAATGGCCGCTGGGCTTTTTATATTTTTTATCTCATGGGAAAGCAAGTTTAATCCTTTACTTATTTTGAGAGACAGCACCCATGATGCTTTCGCAATTCCGACTAAAGCGGTAGAGGTTTATAATGCTCTCATTACATCAAAATTATCGGCAGTCGACGATAAATTAAAAACCCAAATTGCCAATCGATTGTTAGTGGCCAGCATCGACCCGGGTGATTTTGAAAAATCGAGTGCCACAGTAGAATATAAATGGGCTCATAACTCTTTGCTGTTTGATCAGATTCAAAGCTTCGCCAATCAATCGTCATATCGTCGTTTTTTCAACGAACCCTCCCTGAAATGGGGGGAGATTTGCATCTCCTATAATGCCATGTCAGAAAAAGTTGTCGTCTGGAAAGAAGCCGAACCACACTATACCAAGACACTCAAGTTAATCAAAGAGCTCGACCATCTTACCGGTCTCCTCTGTCGCTTACTAGCCTCTCTTGTGGTGTTCGGAAGCGTAAACGAGAAAGATATATGGGAAACTGTGAAACGCCTTGGAGGTACGATTCATGAAGCTCGCCTCAAACACACCTATAAATATATTCTACTATTTACTGCAGCAACAACCGTCGGCGTTATGTTAGGTCGAGAGATTTCCGTTTCTCTACACAATACATTCCTCTTTCCCGATAAACCGCTAACACACTTTGATTACACTACGCTCCGGTGGGTTGCCTATGCTATTCTGATTTATGTCCTTCCTATAACACTCGTCTTTATTGCACGGACACTCACTTTCAGGCAACATCGTGAGCAATCTGATCTATACTATGGGTTTTATATGGCAATGATGATAACGGGTTTCATTGTAAGTACTTCGGTATCCGCACTTATTCTCGAGTTAACCTACTACAAAGATAGCTTCATCTTTCTGGAAACTTTTATTCAGCATATGAGATGGGGAATTTTGCCAGCGCTCATGTCAGGTTTTGTGGCTTATCGAATGGATACACCTGTGAGCGAATCGGAAGCACTTGGCACACTCATTATGAATGCTATATTACGTTTTTTGGGGTGGGGATTCGTTGCCGTCATTATTATGCTTTATGCTACCGGTGACCTGACCATTCAAGAAACAGATCTAAGATTTAACCTCGTCGGCACTGCTTTCTTTGTAGTCGGCCTCTTAGGGGCATCCGCCAATTTTAAAACAGCGCGGTTAGGTGATTAAGTGTTATAACCTCATGGTAAAGCGGAAAGTGATCCTTATAGAAGGTTTATTTGGAGCCTTTCAATTTCTGCTTCCGTGCTTCTTTTTTTGCAGCCTTTTCTGCTCGAATAAGTTTTAGTTCAACTAACTCTTCTTCCATCATTGCGGGTGTTTCAAGAGTCAACCGACCGATCATGCCCGCACGTAATTCCGCTAACAAAATTTTTGACACTCGATCCACATCGATGTGACCACCTGCCCTGAGACATCCCCTACTCTTTCCTATAGCCTCTAACAAGGACTGCTCTGATAACGGGAGCTCTTCTAACTGAAAACGTGCTTTTACTTGATCAGGATACTGTTGTAATAAAAATTCAGCCGCAAAATAAGCTATTTGTTCATGATCGATCGCTGTATCTTTGATGGCTCCGGTAGTAGCAAGCCGAAGTCCACTATTTTTATTATCAACATTTGCCCACAAAACCCCTGGAGTATCCATTAAGACAATCCCGTTACCAATCGCTATTCGTTGCTGCATTTTTGTGATTGCAGGCTCATTACCTGTTTTGGCAATCATTCTGCCGGCTAAAATATTAATCAATGTCGATTTACCCACATTAGGTATACCCACAATGAGCGCGTTAATTAATCGCCCACTGGGTGCTTTATCGGGGAGCATTTTATGGCACAAATCTGCGAGTTGACGTATTTTTTCAGGATGCTCAACTGTCACCGCCAAGGTTTTAACACCTTGCTCTTGCTCAAGATAGGTTTGCCATTGCTGAGTTTTTTCTGGATCAGCCAGATCACTTTTACTAAGTATTTTAATACAAGGTTTATCACCTCGCAGAGTTGCAAGCATTGGATTTTGACTGCTGAATGGAATACGTGCATCAAGCACTTCAATCACCACATCAATTTGATGCAAAGTTTGTTTAATTTCTTTGCTAGCCTTGTGCATGTGACCGGGATACCACTGAATGAGCATAATTATATAATTGAGTTAGTAAAATTGACAAGTATGCGTAAAATACGCAGAGTTTTAACAGACACCTTAGCAGATTGGCACATTTTAAAATAGAGAATTTAATATAATGAAAGAGATATTAGTTTCAAGTAGCTTCTATGCCTATTTATCCAGACTTCGCTGGATTAAACGCTGGGGACTTAAACGTAATGCTCACGAAGAAAATGTCATGGAGCACAGTTGGGAAGTTTCAGTTATAGCTCATACCCTGGCCCTCATTAAAAATCACTACTACAAGGGTGCTGTCGATGCTAATGCAATTGCGACTGCAGCCTTGTATCACGACATTACTGAAGTCATTACTGGTGATTTACCGACTCCCATAAAATATCACTCCTTAGAAATTAGCGCTGCATATAAACAAATTGAGCACCAAGCTGAATTAGAATTACTGGCACTGCTACCTTCAGAACTACGATCTGATTTTGAATCCCTGATATCCCATGACAAACTGCCTGAAGATCATATAAAAATTATCAAAGCAGCCGATAAAATATCAGCTTATCTTAAATGTCAGGCTGAATTAAAAGCGGGTAATACTGAATTCGAAATTGCAGCTGAACAAATAGCTCTTTCCATTGGTGAATTAAACCAGCCAGAAGTCATATTTTTTATGCAGGCTTTCGTACCCAGTTGCGGTTTAACTTTAGACGGACTTATGAAAACCAATTAGCCTAAAATACTTAACGCATAAGAACTTAAATCATCCAATATAGTGGCATTAACCGTGTCACTTGCATGTAACTCTTCAAGGCGGGATTGATAAGCTTCTAAAGTAATACCGCCCCCTGCTTGTTGCCCCACCAATCTTTTAGTACAAAACTCAGCCCAACGCAACTGTTCAGCCTTAGTTAAGGTATCTGGGTAATTTCGAGCACGATATCTAAATAACATCTCTGGTAAACGGACATCAGAAAAAGTAAATTCAGTTTTTGCTAGTTTCTCTGGCGGCATACTTCTTATTTTAGCCATTTTCTGTTTGTCTGCTTCAGAAAAAAATCCTCCGCTATAAATGGCTGTATCTGGGTCAAGAGTCTCATCATCATAAGTTTTCCCAGAAAACACAGCAGCCACTTTTTTATCTAAACCATTGGCCGCCTTTATTTGATCGTTATAACTGTGACACAAGGCCAAATCAATATCCAATCTCTGCTGATCTTGCAACCTCATTACCGAGAGAGGCGCTAACACTGGACATTTATTAATGTGGACTGTTTTTAACGGTATCCTGGTTATACCTTCTGGCAAATCAAGAGTTGCGGTAAATATACGCTGTTGAATTGCTTCAATTGATAACGTTAACAGTGGCTCAGGATCAACCGATAAATCATAAACAATCACTCCATTGTTATTAGTAGGGTGCTTACAAAGGGGAACAACTATCGCTAACGAACTTTTTTTTGTACCGTATTGCCCAGAAACGTGAACAACAGGCTTAAAACTACTCAATTGAAGCAACTCAAGTACTTTTGTTTTATGTCGATGCGTCAATAAAAACTGAAAAAGTTTCGGCTGAGCCTGCTTAATTAACTTAGCCACATTGATAGTGGCATAAACATCTGATAATGCATCATGAGCGGCTTCATGAGCGATATTATTCGCAATGGTTAATTGATCCAGCCTGATATTAGCAATGCCCTCTTCATTTACTGGCCAATGAATACCTTCTGGTCGAAGTGCTCGAGCAGCTCTAACCACATCAATAATATCCCAACGAGAATTTCCATTCTGCCACTCCCTAGCGTAAGGATCGTAAAAATTCCGATATAAACAATTTCGTGTCACCTCATCATCGAAGCGAATATTGTTATAGCCTATAGTACATGTATTAGGTTGTGCGATTTGCTTGTGTATCTGAGCAATAAATTCGGCTTCGCAAACTCCTTTTTGTTGGGCCGTCTGAGGGGTAATACCCGTAATTAAACAAGCATCTGGATTTGGAAGATAATCAGGAGTAGGTTTACAGTAAATAACTAATGGATCATCAATGATATTAAAGTCTTCGTCCGTTCTTTGTCCAGCAAATTGTACTGGCCGATCACGTTGGGGATCGATACCGAATGTTTCGTAATCGTGCCAATAAAAAGTTTGCATTAAATAGTAACGCGACTCATCTTTGGTTTAACTGCGCCTCTGCATCCATTTTCTTTCTCTTGTCACACTTTTCCACGCAAACACACTCTGCTTTACTCATACCGCCACCACAAGAGCCCTTTATTGCACGTCTACCAAATATAACGCCGATCGCCATAATAGCTATCACTACAAGCATTAATACAAATGTAATTAAAAAATAAGTCATGATATCACCCTCTATAGTAGTATCCGTGATGTTTAGTACGAATCACCGATAACAAAAAAACGAGGAATAGACTGAGCCAAACCTCGTTTTATTTCTTTGTGACACTTCCCTTAAAAAACAAATTTTAAGAGAAGTGTTACCCCATCAATTAACCGCCGAAATCGTCCAGCATGATGTTCTCTGGCTCTACACCATTTGCCAACAACATATTAATCACTGAAGTATTCATAATTGGAGGTCCACACATGTAGAACTCACAATCTTCTGGTGCTGGATGGTTTTTAATAAACTCTTCAAACAATACATTATGAATGAAGCCTTTATAACCGTCCCAATTATCGTCCGGCAATGGATCTGATAACGCAACATGCCATTCAAAGTTATCGTTCTCTTTAGCTAACATATCGAAATCTTCTACATAGAACATTTCACGTTTACTACGAGCACCGTACCAGAAGGTCATTTTACGTTTAGATTTCAATCGACGTAATTGATCAAAAATATGCGAACGCATAGGTGCCATACCTGCACCACCACCAACGAATACCATTTCTGCTTCCGTATCTTTAGCATAGAATTCACCGTACGGTCCTGAGATAATACATTTATCACCAGGTTTCAAGTCAAAGATATAAGAAGACATAATGCCTGGCGGCACAGTATCGGGAGCACCTGGAGGCGGTGTCGCAATACGGACGTTAAGCATAATTTCTTTTTCTTCAGGATAACTCGCCATAGAATAAGCACGTAAGGCAGGCTCTTTAACGTCTGACACATAACGCCATAAGTTAAACTTATTCCAGTCTTCATGGAAGCGTTCTTCAATTCTAAAGTCACTGTACTTGGCAATATGTGGAGGACATTCAATTTGAATGTAACCACCCGCACGGTAATTGATTTCTTCACCAGAAGGTAATTCCAACACAAGCTCTTTAATGAAAGTAGCTACGTTATTGTTAGACTTAACCGTACATTCCCATTTCTTAACACCAAACACATCGTCTTCGACTTCAATGTTCATGTTGTGCTTTACAGACACTTGGCATGAAAGACGCTCGCCATGAGCCGCTTCACGTTTAGTGATATGGCTTAATTCAGTCGGTAAAATTTCTCCACCGCCTGAATGAATTTTTACTTTACATTGCCCACAAGTACCACCGCCGCCACAAGCAGATGATACAAACAAACCATTATCAGCTAATGCTGTTAATAATTTTGATCCTACAGGCACATGAATTTTCTTTTCATCATTGATCAGGATCTCAACATCTCCTTCAGCGACCAATTTGCTTTTCGCACCGATGATAACGAAGACCAGCGCAATCACAAAAGCCGTGAAAATAATGATCCCTAATAGAATTTCCAGCATTACCTTACCTTCTTAAAGTTGGATTCCAGAGAAAGCCATGAAGCCAAGCGACATCAGACCCGCAGTAATAAAAGTAATGCCCAAACCTTGTAAACCGGCTGGAATATCACTGTATTTAAGTTTTTCGCGAACACCTGCCATGACTGTAATAGCTAATGCCCAACCCAAGCCACTGCCTACGCCGTAAGTAACACTTTCACCGAAATTATAATCACGCTCAATCATAAACAAACTACCACCTAGAATAGCGCAGTTTACTGTGATTAAGGGTAAAAACACACCTAAAGCATGATACAAAGCAGGAAAGAATTTATCTAAAATCATTTCCAGAATTTGTACCAAAGCAGCGATCATGCCGATACAACTTAATAAGGCCAAAAAGCTTAAATCAACCCCTGTTATACCTATCCAAGACAATGCGTCTTCTTTTAATAATGCATGGTAAACAATATTGTTAGCCGGTACAGTAATGGCTTGTACCACCATCACTGCAACCCCTAAACCCATAGCAGTAGAAATCTTCTTTGATACCGCGATGAAAGTACACATGCCCAAAAAGAAAGACAAGGCAAGGTTTTCAATAAAGACAGCCTTTACAAATAAACTGATATAAGCTTCCATTAGTGATGCCCTCCTTCACCATGAGCAATCGACAAAATCTTAAATTCTACTTTTTCAGCTTGACTGGGTTTCCATTGACGAACACCCCAAATAATCAGGCCAATAATAAAGAAGGCACTAGGAGGCAATAACATCAGACCGTTTGGATCATACCATCCGCCATCTTTAGTTAATTTAAAGACTTCAATGCCCAATAATTTACCAGACCCTAAAGTTTCCCTAAAGAAAGCCACGATAATCAATATCAAGCTATAGCCTAAACCATTACCGATACCGTCCATGAAACTTTCCAAAGGTGGATTTTTCATCGCATAACCTTCAGCACGACCCATAACGATACAGTTAGTAATAATCAAACCAACGAATACTGATAACTGTTTACTCACATCATAAGCAAACGCTTTTAAGATTTGATCCACCACAATTACCAATGAAGCAATAATAGTCATTTGCACAATAATACGAATACTGCTTGGAATATGGTTTCTAATCGCACTAATGGCCGCACTTGAAAACGCTGTAACCAAAGTCAAAGCCAACGCCATAATCAGCGAAGTAGACATTTGTGATGTTACCGCTAATGCAGAACAAATACCCAATACTTGTAGCGTGATTGGATTATCATTAACCAATGGTGTGGTTAATACTTTTTTTGTTTCATCATTTAAAATTGCACTCATGATTTCACCCCTTTAACCGTTCTTACTTTTTTCAAATACGGTGCAAAGCCTTCATTACTGGTCCAATATCTAACCAGATTAGTCACACCGGTACTGGTTAAGGTCGCACCTGCAAGACCATCAACCTGGTATTGAGAACCAGGTTTAGTAGTATCGACTGTACCTTTAATCAAACTTAACGCTGGCTCACCAATATCCGCCTCACCAATCATACCTTTATCTAAAGCAGGCTGATCAGTTTCAGCATAGACCTTTTTACCTTTCCATAAAGCACGCCAGTTTGGATTAACAACTTCACCACCTAGCCCCGGCGTTTCTTGTTGATCATAAAAGTTGATACTTTGAACCGTTTGACCATCTGCCTCTAAAGATAAAAAGCCGTATAAAGTTGACCATAAGCCATAACCGTTAATAGGCAGAATAATTGATTTAACTGCTCCGGCTTCTTTTACTAAAAAGACTTTAGCGTATTTAGCTTTTACACGGATATGTGCGATATCTTTATCTTTAGGGATTAAAATACTTTGAGCTGGATCTTTAGCTGCTTTACGTTGATCATATTCATCAGCATTAATGCCTTCAACATAATCACCGGTTTCTAAATCAACCAGTTTAGCTTCGATCTTATCAGAAAATGCCGCATTAATATCCGCACCTTCTTCTAATAAACCCGCTACATCCAGAATATTCTTCTTCATGTCGGCGGCTTTATTATCTACTTGTAACGGTTTTAAAGCGACCGCTGCAAACGATACTAATACCGCACACACGAGACATAAGGACACTGCGATAGCAATTGTTTTTTCTAAGCTGTCATTTCCAAGAGCCAGAACCTTATCTTTATAAATAATGAACTTACGATACTGTTCGTATTGCTCTAATGTAGCATTCAATTTTTCTATGTGTTTACATTTATTAGGCATTACGCTTCACCCTTCTTCTGATATTAGCCTGAATGACAAAATAATCAATCGTAGGCGCAAACATGTTTGAAAATAGAATTGCCAACATAATACCTTCAGGGAACGCTGGGTTAACCACTCGAATTAACACGGTCATCCCCCCTACTAAAGCACCAAATACCCAACGACCTGTATTAGTCATTGCAGCACTCACTGGATCAGTAGCCATATAAACCATACCAAAGGCAAAGCCGCCTACGGTTAAATGCCAGTACCAAGGCAAGGCAAACATAGGATTAGTGTCGCTACCAATGAAATTAAATAACGTTGATAGAACCACCATGCCAGCAAAAACGCCACCCATAATGCGATAAGACGCAACCCGGGTATATAACAAGAAAGCTGCACCAATCAAAATAGCTAAGGTTGATGTTTCACCTAAACAACCGGGTTCAAAACCGAAGAAGGTTTGTATCCAACTGTAATTAGCGGCATGAACCGCATCCAGACCACCGTTTGCAGCAAGTCCTAAGGGAGTAGCTCTAGTATAGCCATCCACCGCAACCCAAATTGAATCACCCGTCATTGACGCTGGATAAGCAAAATATAAAAATGCTCGTCCAGTTAAAGCAGGGTTCAAGAAGTTTTTACCTGTACCACCAAATACTTCTTTGCCGATAACAACGCCAAAAGAAATACCTAAAGCTACCTGCCACAAAGGCATATCAGGTGGCATAATCAAAGCATACAGCATTGATGAAACCAGAAAGCCTTCATTGACTTCATGACCGCGAACAGTTGCAAACACTACTTCCCAAATACCACCAATAGCCAAGGTAGTGATATAAATAGGTAAGAAATATAAAGCACCGTGAACCAGGTTAGAAAATGGATTAAGCGTGTTATATCCGAAAATCATCATCGGAATACTGCGCCAATTTCCTATTTTCTCTAAGCCCATTGATTCCATGGCTAAGTTGGCTTGATAACCGGTGTTATACATAGCCATCAGCACACAAAACAAGGTGGCGATTACTACAAAAGTCATCGTTCGTTTCAGGTCATTACCATCACGAACATGCGTTGTACCGCGTGTTACATCAGCAGGCGTATAAATGAAAGTATCCACCATCTCATAGAGACCGTAATACTTGGCAAACCGACCACCTTTTGTAAAATGCGGCTCAATGCTATCTAATATTTCTCTAGCCGACATTATCCTTCCTTCTCAATTTTAGTTAAATTCGCTCTCAGCACAGGACCAAAGTCATGCTTACCTGGATCTACAAAAGTAAATAAAGAGACATCTTCTTCATCAAGTTCTAAACAACCCAGTAATTGAGCCTGATCAGAATCACCAATTACTAATGATTTTAGTAACGGTGTAGCCAAAATATCTAAAGGCATCACAGTCTCATAAACACCTACAGGTACAATCGCTCTGTTGCTGCCGTTTTTATCTGTAGTTAATGGAAAAAGACGATTATTTTTACGATCAACACTCGATGTATAAACATTCAATGCAGAATACTTATCTTTACCGGGAACAATCCAGCCAAATAATTCACGCGCACGACCTTCTTGTAAGGCGGAAACCTGGTTACTGTAACAACCTAAAAAGGCTGACCACCCCTGAGCTGTGTGACCATACAATACTGAACCCGAAATCACCCGACTTTCAACATCATCTTGTAACTGCCCTACTACCAAATCATCTATGTTAGCACCCACACGTGTACGCACTAAACGTGGATTTTTAACGGTAGGACCTGCTAATGAAACGACTCTTTCAACGTTTAATTGACCGGTAGTAAATAATGCGCCAATTGCAATCACAGCTTGATAATCGATATACCAAACAGATTTAGTAATATTGACTGGTTCAATAAAGTGAATATGTGTACTCGGTAAACCGGCTGGATGTGGACCTGAGAACTCAGCAACTGTAGTGGCATTGCCCACGGCTATATCAGCACCTGTTGCTTTAACTACATAGGTTTTACCGTCAGTCAACTTAGCAATAACCGCTAAGCCATTAGCAAAATCATTAGCGCGTTCCTTGATGATCACTGCTGGATCTGCTGCTAATGGTCTAGTGTCAATAGCCGTAACAAAAATAGAACTTGGCTTGCTATCTAAAGCAGGCGTTTTTCCGTAAGGACGTGCTCTTAAGGTAGTCCATAACCCAGAAGCAACCAAATTTTCTTTTACTTGCTCAGCGGATAAAGTAGCTAATTCTGACTCTGCATATCGATTAAATGTAACTTCTCCAGACCCACTTAATTCAATAACAACTGATTGCAATACCCGTTTTTCACCACGATTGATTGCTTTAACAACCCCAGCACCTGGTGAAGTAAAAACACATCCTGGATTTTTCTTGTCAGTGAAAAGAACCTGACCCAACTTGACCGTATCCCCCTCATTAACCATCATGGTAGGCTTCATACCTACATAATCAATCCCCAGAATTGCAACGGAATTAACCTGATTGCCATCCTCAATAATTTGTTTAGGACCTCCCGTTATGGGTAGATCTAAACCGTTTTTAATAGTAAATCGCATAGTTAATAAGCCTACTCTCCAAACAAGTTGCGGCGAACTCATCCCCCTATATCAAATAAATGTTACAAGAGGCGCATTAAGACATAAAACGTCTGCATTACATCATAAAATTGATGTTTTCTCAATGCTGGATTTTGTTGTCAATTAATATAATAAAGCTCAATAAAGAGCGATTCACAAACAATGAATCAATAATAATCAAGCAATATCAGCCAGATTACCTTTAGTTTCTAACCATATTTTCCTGTCGGGAGAACGTTTTTTAGCTAATAACAAATCCAACTGTCCAGTAGTGTCGTCATCTTCTTCAATGGTTAGCTGTACTAAACGACGAGTATCGGGATTCATTGTTGTTTCACGAAGTTGACTGGGATTCATTTCACCCAAGCCTTTAAAACGCTGGACATTGACTTGACCTTTTAATTTCTCAGCTTTGATTCTATCCAAAACACCCAGTCGCTCAGCCTCATCTAAAGCATAAAAAACCCGCTTACCTACATCAATCCGATACAAAGGTGGCATCGCAACAAACACATGTCCTTCTCTAACTAAGGCCGTAAAATGCTGATAAAACAATGCACAAATTAATGTTGCAATATGATTACCATCAGAATCAGCATCCGCAAGTATGCACACTTTTCCATAACGAAGCCCCTGCAAATCACTCGAACCCGGCTCTATCCCTAACGCGACAGCAATATCATGAACCTCCTGTGACGCCATCACCTGACTGGACTCGACTTCCCACGTATTAAGAATCTTTCCCCGCAGAGGCATAATAGCTTGAAAATCACGTTCACGTGCCTGCTTTGCAGACCCACCAGCGGAATCTCCTTCCACCAAAAACAACTCCGTGCGAGCAATATCCTGGGCCGAACAATCTGCTAGCTTGCCTGGCAAAGCAGGACCCGCTGTAATCCGTTTTCGAATAATTTTTTTATTGGATCGCAAGCGCTTTTGCGCACTTGAAATAATAATCTCTGCTATTTTTTCACCTTCAGCTGGATGCTGATTCAGCCAAAGACTAAAACTATCTTTAGCAACTCCCGACACAAAGGCTACACATTCTCTTGAACTTAAACGTTCTTTTGTTTGACCTGAAAACTGAGGATCTTCCAACTTGACTGAAAGAACAAAATGACAGTTTTCCCAGACATCTTCAGGAGCGACTTTAACCCCACGCGGCAAAATTCCTCTGATATCACAAAACTCCCTCATCGCCTCTGTCAAACCTGCACGTAAGCCATTAACGTGGGTTCCTCCTTGAGCCGTAGGCACTAGATTGACATAACTCTCATTGAGAACTTCGGGTGGATTTTCAATTGCCCAAACAATTCCCCACTCAACCGCCTCATGCTTTGCTGCAATATCACCCATAAACGGTTGCTCAGGAAAAAACTCAATATCTCCGATTCTATCCAGCAAATACTCTTTAAGACCGTTCTCGTAGCACCATAAAAACTCCTCATTACTCTGCTCGTCCTTTAGAGTAATCTTTAAGCCAGGACATAGTACTGCTTTAGCCCGAAGCACATGCTTTAATTTACTAACAGAAATTTTACTTGAATCAAAATACTTTTCGTTAGGCCAAAACTTGACTGAAGTCCCTGTGTTATTTCTACCGACAGTGCCCGTTTCAACTAAATCCGTTTGCTTTTCACCATCAGCAAATGACATGGCATAAACTTTTCCATTTCGTTTAACCTCAATGTCCAATTTTGCTGATAAGGCATTAACGACCGATACACCTACCCCGTGTAAGCCCCCCGAAAACTGATAGTTTTTATTTGAGAACTTACCACCTGCATGCAACTGAGTAAGAATAACCTCAACGCCAGGAATACCTTGATCAGGATGAATATCCACAGGCATTCCACGACCATCATCACTGACCAAAACCGAGCCATCTTTATACAGAATGACACCAATCGTCTTAGCGTGGCCAGCCATTGCTTCATCGACACTATTATCAACAACCTCTTGCACTAAGTGATTAGGTCGGGTGGTATCCGTATACATACCGGGTCTTTTACGAACCGGCTCCAATCCGCTTAAAACTTCTATCGCGGCTGCATTATATTCATTACTCATTATTACAAAGAACTCATAAGCCAATTATGTTTACAACTTTATTTACAACGTTTATTTAACTGCATCTATAGTCCTTCAGAAATTAAAATTCCATAACATGAAGCTTTAGTTCGCAGGGATACCAACCCAAAGGTGGAGTAAATAGCTTTAGCTGTTTTTACAGGCAATAGCTGAAGCGATTTAACTCCGGTTTTTATTTATCTGAAAATCTATATCTAGGGCTTACGTTTCAAAACTACTTTTGCCTCATTCCAAAAAGCGTCTAATTCCGCTAACTCACAATCAACCAAGTTTCGTCCTGCCGCTTCGACCTGCTCTTCAATATAGTGAAAGCGTCTGGAAAACTTTTTAGTACTTTCCTTGAGTGCGATTTCAGGATTAACCTTCAAATGTCTCGCCAGATTAACGGCAACCAACAGCAAATCACCAATTTCTTCCTGAATATGCGCTTGGTCACCCGACTCCCACGCCTCTTTGACTTCACCCAATTCTTCCAACACCTTTTCAAATACAGGGGGAACATCAGGCCAATCAAAACCATACTGAGCGGCACGATCCTGTATTTTTTCACACTCCATCAAGGCTGGGAGACTCGCCGCAACACCGGCTAACACACTCGACTTAACTAACGTTTTTTGCTTCTCTTCGCGCTCTTGAGCTTTGGCCTGCTCCCAAGCTTGATGGCGCTCAGCATCTGTAGTAAAAACCGCATCAGCGAAAACATGGGGGTGTCGACGTATCAACTTATCACTGATACCCGCAGAAACGTCTTCAAAACTAAACAGTCCCCGCTCTTGAGCAATTTGAGCATGAAAAACCACCTGTAATAACAGATCACCTAATTCAGCTCGTAAATCATCCAAATCATTACGCTCAATCGCATCAACAACTTCATAAGCCTCTTCAATAAGATAGGGGATTAAGGTAGTAAAGTCTTGCTTAATGTCCCACGCACAACCATCGTCTGGTCGACGTAAACGGGACATAATATCTAATAGTTGTTGAGTGTTTTTTAGCATAAAAAAGGCTTGGCTTTAAAATGAAAAACCAAAGTTTTCATGAAAACGCTGTTTAAAATCCTCAAGGTAAATTGAATGATTTTGGGTGCCATGATGCTCAATCTTTATTGCACCCATCAACGAAGCAATTCTTCCTGTGATTTCCCAATCCAACTCATTCATCAGTCCAAAAAGTAACCCGGCACGATAAGCATCGCCACAACCGGTGGGATCAAACACGGCTTTTGGTTTTGCTGCAGGTATTGTGATAACCTGACCTTTTGTATAAATCTTTGAACCCTTAGCGCCTAAGGTAACAACTAAAGCCTCTACCCTGCCTGCAATTTCTTCTAAAGACAAACCCGTACGCTCTTGCATTAACTCAGATTCATAATCATTTAAGGTTATCCAAGTGGCTTGATCAATAAAAGTAAGCAGCTCCGCGCCATTGAACATAGGCATACCCTGACCTGGGTCAAATATAAAAGGAATACCTAATTCTACAAACTGTTCAGCATGAAGAACCATGCCGTCTTTACCATCTGGAGACACAATGCCTATGCTAATATCACGATTAATTGGTATTGAGTTTAAATGTGAAAAACTCATCGCACCCGGATGAAACGCGGTAATCTGATTACCCTCTTCATCAGTAGTGATGTAGGCCTGGCCGGTATATTGATTATCCAAAGCCTGAATAAACTCACTCGACAAACCATTTTGATTCATCCAACGGCCATAAGGCTCAAAATCATGACCAACCACAGCCATTGTCAACGCTTCTTCACCCAATAAATTGAGATTGTAAGCAATATTCCCTGCACACCCACCAAATTCGCGTCTCATGACAGGGACTAAAAACGATACGTTTAAAATATGCACCTTTTCTGGCAAGATGTGATTTTTAAATTTGTCATGAAACACCATGATAGTGTCGTAAGCCATAGATCCGCAGATTAATGCACTCATAAATAGTTTCCTTAAAGTAAAATTAATGCCCAGGTCGTTGCCGCCCAAGCCAATGACATCATAACTGCCGCTGAACCTATATCTTTTGCTCTACCGGATAGCTCATGATGCTCAAAACCTACCCTGTCAACGACTGCTTCTACCGCCGAATTTAATAACTCAACTAACATAACCAATACAATACTTCCTATTAGCAAAAGTTTTTCAATTGTAGATTGCCCCAACCAGATTGCTATGGGTGTCGCCACTACAAATAAAATAACTTCTTGCCTAAAAGCTTCTTCATGTGTCCATGTTGCCTTAAATCCGGCAACAGAAAAAATACACGCATTGATCAGGCGCTTAAGACCTTTCGCATTTTGATTTGCCATTACTGTATTTATTACCCTTTAAAAAGACAAAGAAGTGAATTGTACTTCAATTACATGAAAAAATGACGACAGGTTATCTTCCATACGCCTATTCTATATGGGCTTGATAAGCATCTGCGTCCATTAACTGATCCAATTCAGATAAATCATCTGATTTAATCCTGAATATCCATGTACCATAAGGATCTTCATTTATTTTTTCTGGCTCATTAGCTAAATCTAGATTAGTTTCAACAATTTCACCAGACACCGGACTATACAAATCCGAAGCTGTTTTAACCGATTCAACTACAGCACATTGTTCATTTGCTGTCACTTTACGGCCTATCTCTGGCAACTCTACAAAAACAAGATCACCCAATTCTTCCTGTGCAAAATTAGTAATTCCGACACGAACACTATTTTCTTCTTCAACTGCCACCCACTCATGGGACGGCGCATACTTCAAATTAACCGGCAAATCACTCATAGCTTGATCTCATAAAAAGAATACAAATAAGGTAACACAATTCAGCGTATTAGAAATAAAGGTTAATTTTGAACCTTGAACCTTCTACTATGAACCTTTAGACTACACTGTCTTAATTATAGTACCAAACATCAATAAAACATGCCTGAGATACTGATCTACACAACTAAAATTTGTCCCTATTGCATTATGGCCAAGCGTCTGCTTGATAAAAAGGGGGTCACCTATCATGAGATTAATGTTGACACCCAGGCGGGTTTAAGAGAAGAAATGATGCAAAAAACTAAACGTCGTACCGTGCCACAAATTTATATTGGTGATTTTCATGTGGGCGGTTTTGATGATTTATATGCACTTGATCAACAAAAAAAACTTGATCCTTTACTGCAAACCGCCTAATAACAATCTAATCAATCATGAGCATAAATCCGACACCTATTTCATCGCCCTGTATTGGTAAGTGTATGCTGGGTCCTGACAAAATTTGTATCGGCTGTTATCGAACGATTAATGAAATCACTGTCTGGAGTCAAGTTGATGATGAAACACGCAAAGTTATTTTAGACACTATCGAGAATCGCAGAAATAGACGATAAATGGGTTGCTAAAAGCCTTTATACAAATGAGAGGGGGAAATATTCCGAATGAAACTATTACATAGAAAAGACTTATTTGGCTGGTCAGAATTTAACAAGGAACGGAATCTGGATTTTCACAGTGTACTATGGGTACGTGAAGAAGGAAATGTACTCATTGATCCACTGCCCATGTCAGAACATGATCATAGCCACTTACAACGTTTAGGTGGCGTTCATATTATTATCGTGACAAACAGTGATCACTGTCGTGATGCAGAACATTTGGCCCTGACCACTGGCGCACACATTTATGGCCCAGCAGGCGAAGAAGAAACCTTTCCTATTAGTTGCGATCGCTGGCTAATGGATAACGAAGAAGTGTGTCCTGGCTTGATTGCTTTCCAGCTTGAAGGATCAAAAACACACGGTGAATTAGCGTTACTTTTGGAACACACGACACTCATAACCGGCGATTTAATACGTAGCCATTTAGCCGGCGAATTGTGTCTGTTACCTGAAGATAAACTGGCTGATCCTCATAAAGCTATTAAGTCACTTAAACGATTAGCCGACATTCCCAACATTAAAGCCGTACTGACCGGTGATGGTTGGCCAATATTTAATCATGGTGGCGAAGCACTTCATCGTCTGGCAAGATCCTATTAAATTAACGCTGCACACTAATTATAATAACTCAGGAGACCGAAATGCTCTATCTCGACCCGAATCAACCCGACAGTAAGGTAAGCTTTAAACCCCGTTATGGTAACTTTATTGGCGGCCAATGGGTTGACCCCGTAAAAGGTCAATACTTTGATAACTTAAGCCCCGTCAATGGCCAAGTCTTTTGCCAGATACCCCGATCCTCCGCCGAAGATATAGAACTTGCCCTGGATGCCGCTCATGCTGCAAAAGCCGCTTGGGGCAAAACCTCTGTTACCGCCCGATCTAATATATTATTAAAAATTGCTGATCGAATAGAAGCCCATCTTGAAACCTTAGCCGTTGCAGAAACCTGGGATAACGGCAAAGCGGTCAGAGAAACACTCGCAGCTGATATACCTTTAGCGGCCGATCACTTTCGTTATTTTGCTGGCTGTATTCGTGCGCAGGAAGGGTCAATCGGTGAAATCGATGAAAACACCGTCGCCTACCATTTTCATGAACCGCTCGGCGTGGTTGGACAAATCATTCCCTGGAACTTCCCTTTATTAATGGCGTGCTGGAAACTGGCTCCGGCGTTAGCGGCAGGCAACTGTGTAGTCATGAAGCCTGCCGAACAAACCCCCGCTTCAATATTAGTATTGATGGAATTAATCGGTGATTTAATACCGGCTGGCGTGATTAACATCGTGAACGGTTACGGTATAGAAGCCGGTCAAGCCTTAGCGACCAGCACTCGTATTGCAAAGATCGCATTTACAGGTTCAACCCCTATTGGTTCGCACATATTAAAATGCGCCGCAGACAACATTATTCCTTCTACCGTTGAGCTGGGGGGCAAATCACCGAACATCTTTTTTGAAGATGTCCTGGATCAAGAAGATTCTTACGTCAGTAAATGCATCGAAGGCGCTGTTCTGGCGTTTTTTAATCAAGGCGAAGTGTGTACCTGCCCTTCCCGGCTGTTAATACAAGAATCCATCTATGATGCGTTTATTGAAAAAGTGATTGCCCGTGCCAAACAAATCAAACGTGGCAATCCTTTAGATACTGAAACGATGGTAGGCGCACAAGCCTCAAAGCAACAGTTCGACAAGATTCTGGGCTATGTACAAATTGGTAAAGATGAAGGTGCTGAAGTATTAATCGGTGGTGAAATTGCAGCCATTGGTGCTGGTTTCGATGAAGGCTATTATATTGAACCCACCATCATGAAAGGCGGCAATAAAATGCGTATCTTTCAGGAAGAGATTTTTGGCCCCTTTATTTCAGTGACTACTTTTAAAGACGAAGCAGAAGCCTTAGAAATTGCCAATGACACCCAGTTTGGCTTAGGTGCAGGACTTTGGACTCGCGACATGAACCGGGCCTATCGAATGGGTCGTGGTATACAGGCCGGTCGGGTCTGGACAAACTGCTACCATAATTATCCTGCCCATGCTGCATTTGGGGGCTATAAGAAATCAGGTATAGGCCGTGAAAACCATAAAATGATGCTGGATCATTATCAGCAAACTAAAAATATCCTGGTGAGTTACGATACGAATCCGCTTGGATTTTTTTAGATCAGGACGACCCTGCTTAAGGATTTAGAATCTACTACATTATGAGGAGCAAAGTGAATGCTAGCACTTGCAATTGAGGTTGATATAACGCCTGATGGTCAATTGCTTAATGCGCGTTTACCCAGCTCCTCTTAGACAATATTTGGCAGACATACCAAACTTATTGTGATTCTACTGATTTAGACACAACGTGCTACAATTTGCCCTTTAGTGTCACAATTAATTGTAGTGGATTTTATGAAACAGCTAAATATCAGGGAAATGCGTAGTGTATTAGGAAAACTTGATGTGTTAGTCGAAGAGCAGCAAGAATTAATCATTACCCGGAATAAACAAGCGATAGCAAGAATCTTACCTATTCAAGCCCGTAAAAAACGACCTAGCCACGCAGACTTGCGTTCACTACAACTCGAAGCAACATTAAAAGGCTCAGCGGAATTAATTCGACAAGATCGTGATGAACGATAATTCCAGTGTTTATTTAGATACTAGCGTTTTAGCGAAATGGTATCTTTTAGAATCCAACTCAGAACAAGTCGCAGAATATATCATCAGTCTTAATCAAGCAGCTGACAAACTCTTTGCTCAAGCAGCTAAGGCCATAGGATTTAAAGTTGACGAGTTTTAAAGTTGAAATCTCCCCAACAAACAGTAGGCGTTTAATTTAAAATATCCTAATTGTATACAGCAGTTTGACTAGCAGGCTATCACCCTCCATACAAAATTGATCTACCCGGAGTCAGGATCAGATGTTATTTTTTGGGTGTTTTGGGCTGTTCTTTACCCCCCTTTACTTTCAGACAAGGCAAACAGTTTTTGGTATTGCTCAAACAAGAAAGCGACGCGCGAAGCATCGTCTTTGCTGCCTTTGTAACCATAGGCGGCATCAACGGCTTTGTCGAGTGCGTTGTGGGCTTTAACCAGATTCGGTGGCATGGTTAAGGGATTGTATAAATCCGCCAACGTTGAGGTTTTATGTTCTGCACGCGCCTCTAAAACCGCTTGGGCTTTTTCTTCTATCTCTTGGATTTGTTTGGCATCAGGTGTTGCCCAAGGGAAGTTGTTATAAACTATACTTGCTGAATATTGATAATCACTTTTCATTCTTCCGCATACTGTACGCATCCAAGCGTTGTGCATGTGCGATTGTAAAACTCCAAAGTGAAATTTAGTCGCGTTTGGCACAACCAATAAACTACCGCTAGCAATCCAGTCTTTCGCAACAAATCCAATCGGCAGATAAGCTCGGCGCTCTGAAGATACTTTAGGGATAGCCAAGTAATTTGTATCGGGCTGCCTGTTTTCGCTAAATAAAGTCGGAAACTGCGCCCATTCCCGTGTTCTGATTTTACCGCTGGCTTGTCTTACTTCGCGGACCTGTTCAACTCGTTTCAAAACCTTTGGCATCGCCTTTAATTCATTGGGAGCCAGTCCTACCAGCCACAAACAATAACGCTCCATATCATTGATTAGCTCATCACCACCAATAAAACGCTTTATCCATTTTTCGGCTTGCGGCTCTTGAGTTACTAGATCCAGTTTTTCATGTGCTGATAAGGCAAGATAACCAAAGTCTGTAGCTTCACTACCCTTATTTATTTCAGGAACTTTGCAAAGAGGATGAGATCGCTTTTCTATTAAAATATTTTCAGCATCAACTAAATAAGGATTAATTCGCTTAGACTTAATTTCAGTGGGATCTCCTTTAATATCTACATAATCAAATAGTCGACAACTTAATGGTTCTTTTAAACCAAATCCAATAATGACACAATGAACAGCGGCAACGCCTTTACCTTCATTACTCCAACGAAAAGTGCGATGAGCAAAATGGACTTTTATATCTTGTTCTAATAAGTACGACCACAAAATACCAACTTGCTCCCCCTGACATATACTATTGGTAGAAACAAAAGATACTGGTATATTTGGGTTGGCTTGTATGTAAGCAGTGGCTTTAACATACCAAGCAGTTACATAATCAAGCACACCAGAGCCTTTCATTGATTTGAATAAGGGTTCAAGATCAGCTTTTTGCTCAGAAGTTTGCTCTTTTTTACCCACAAACGGAGGATTACCCATTATAAAACTGCACTTCTCAGCCGGAATAACGTCATTCCAATCAATACGCAAGGCATTGGCACACACGATATTGGCTTTTTTTATCAAGGGAATGCGGTGGTAATAAAGTCCCAGACTTTGTACTTTTATATTCATTTGATGGTCAGTTAGCCATAAGGCGACCGTTGCAATTTGCACAGCACTGTCGTCTATTTCGATCCCGTGAAATTGATCAACATTACAAAGAATCAGGGTATCAACATCCAGTTGGGCGGTTAGATTATTACCATAGAGCTTTTGAATCACCTCCAATTCCAATAAGCGTAATTCACGATAAGCAATGACCAAGAAATTACCACAACCACAGGCCGGATCAAAAAAGTTAAGTGCAGCTAAACGGTTATGAAACGCCCCTAACTTAGCAGTGTTTTTGCCGCACTTTGCCAGTTCTTTTCTTAGATCATCCATAAATAAAGGATTAATCACTTTCAGAATATTTTCTTCACTGGTGTAATGAGCCCCAAACTCTCGACGTTTTTTACTTTTGGCGGTAGGAGCCTCATCTTCAAAGTGCATAATGGCTTGAAATAAAGAGCCGAAAATAGCTGGACTTATCTGACTCCAATCTAGCTTTGCACATTCAATCAAGGTTTTTCTAACGTCCTCATCAAAACAACATTCTGCCAAGTTACCGGCAAAAAGTTGACCGTTGATATAAGGGAACCTGGCGCGATGTTCGGGCAGATTTTTTAAACGTTTAGCACCGACATAATTTGGGTGTTCTTGTAAATAAACCGTGTCGGGCGTATTTAAGGTATCAAACAGGGACATCAAACTATGATGTAAATCTGAACCATCTTCCTGAGTATGATTAATCAGGTAATCGAGAAACATGCCGTTTTCACCAAACAAACCGGTATCTTCGGCAAACAGACAAAATAATAAACGCACCAGATACGTTTCTAAATCTTTGCCGTTGTAACCCGTGGCTTTAATGGCATCATGTAACTTGGCCAGGGTTTCAGCCGCTTCTTTATTGACGTATTCCTGTTGTTCAATAGCAATGGCTTCATAGTTTGCCAAAAACAAAAAGGGTTCTATTTGTTGGGGTAGATCGGCAAGTTTAAGCTCAATGCGGGGCGCACCGGTTTTACGATTGTATAAATGCAGGTTGGCAAAATCACTCACCAGAATATAATCGGGCAAGTCTTTTTCATTCATCAAATGGACGTAAGCACTGGCTTGTTTATACGCTTCATCGAGGTCTTTTCCGGCTGATTTCATTTCTATCAGCAGCGTACCACGCAAGAATCCATCTGCCCAAATGGTACTCGTTTTTTTTGTTACCTTATTGATTTCTTTAAGAGGAAATTGCCAATCAATACGACTTGGATTGATACCAAATAGTGCGCAAAAGCCGCGCATAAAATCTTGATCACGCGATTTTTCTGACTTCACGCCTTCAAACTTTTTGGCAAACTGACTGGCGCGTTGACGAATCGTATTAAAATTTACTGTAACCGCCATAGTGTTCCTTTATTGTCGAATGAAAAGCCAAGTTAAACCTATAAAACTGATATGTTATTCATCACTTACCCACAATTACCTATTGACAAATAAGATCGTATAAAAAACCTGTATTAAGTACTCTAAGTACCATCAAATGACTCGTAAGTCATTGATTGTTAATTAGGTAAGCCTATTGTATAACTATTACACAATCTAAGTAATTTTAAGAAAAATTATGCAGTTAGAGAGTTACTCAATAACTAACTCACAGACTTATCCACAGCTTCTGTGGATAAGTGGATAATGCGTGTTAAACCCGAAATAATTATACTGACTGGATGTCTTGATGCCTGGAACAAATGGTTTAATTATTGAATTCGATTATTTAATTACGGCTGTTTCGTGATCTTGTAAATGCAATGTGTACCTGTTTCGTTAATCGTGGTTGCCATGACTTCATAATCAAAACCAAATGCCTGGCATATCATTTTAGGATCATGTTCAATACCCACGAACTCAGAATATGGAATATAAATTCGGGTCTGATCATTGATATAAGAGCTGACCTGGGTAAAAAAGCGCTCCAATATTTCACGTCCACCATCTTCATTTAAACCAAAATCACCGTTAGATGGATAATAGTTAAAGTTAAAAACGATCATATCGAAGCTTGTTTGGGGGACGTCATCAAACAAATCACTATGAAGAATATTAATGGGGGCTAAAGCAGGATTAAGCTGAATATTTTTTCTCGCACACTCTACAGCGTCCCTATTAAAATCGACACCTATGACAGTTTCACAGCCTATTTTCTTTAATAAACAAGCGAAATATCCACTACCACACCCCATATCCAAGCCCATAGCGCCGGGAGCTTGCTGAAGTATAAAATGTCCAAAAAATGAACTGGTGATGCCAAAGTCAGAAGGGAAGACGTTTTTGGCAATCATTAGATCAATACCATCCAACCTAGTTGAATACGGCTGTCTATCTAAATAATAAGAAAGCTCTTTTTCTCTTTTTGCAATACTCATAACGGGAGTATTCATATTTTTCAACCTCTGTATTTAACTCAGATAATTAATGCGGTTTTAGGATAAAAAATAACGTCGTCAGAGTAAATATATACCCAAAACTGGCCGTTCTTATTCACTTACCCACAATTACCTATTGACAAATAAGTTCGAATAAAAAACCTGACCTGACTACTATAAACACCATCAAATGACTCGTAAGCCATTGATTGTTAATCAGGTAAGTATATTGTATAACTATTACACAATCTAACTAAATTTAAGAAAAATTATGCAGTTAGAGAGTTACTCAATCACTAACTCACAGACTTATCCACAGATTCTGTGGATAAGTTAGGCATTAATATAAAAACTAGCATTCTGCATAACAGTAAAAACGGATTGACAGACTTTGGTCGCCTCTTATGTACTATTCATTGTGATTGCTGCAATAATCGATGTAAAAACTCGGGCGCTAAATCAGCACCATTAGGCCAGGTTATTGTGTCCAACTCAGAATCTAATCTGACTTGACTGAACAAGCTTAAGTCTTTTAGCGGTTCAAACATAGATCCCCATAACTCTTTACTTAAATCAACAATACCTTCAAGGTCATCATTAAATTTAAGCCACACTTTATAATCTTGTAGATGCTTAGCATCGGTAATATGTAATATCACTAGAGTTAACTCCAAAGGGGCAATATCTTTTAAAGGTTCGCGTTGCTGGCAATAATGCCAATTTACTAATAATTCTTCATGATGTAAGTCTAACCATTCCAGCACGTGCTTTAATGCTCGTTTTGGGAATTTTCCTTCAATAACACCCTCATCAATAGTCACAATAATTTCATTTGAAGTCATATAACGACTCAAGTTGGTCAAATGTTAAAAATTCAATCTCGTCTTTATATAAGCGATTATCATTAAATTCCATAGGTACCGTATTTGAAAACACCACGTAGCCTTTAATAGTCATTGCATCTAAATTTATTTTTGTGAACTTAGATAACTTATCTTTGTTGGCATTTAATGCGGCTAGTCTACAAGCATGTTTTAGTAATCTGTCTTTTTTGCCTTTTTCATTTTGTTGGCCTTTAAAATCATATAGTTGTCGCGCAACCTCACCAGTGGTTTTTGCAAAGTCTAAGTTTTTACATTCTAAGACAGCAATGATTTTTAAATTTTTATTCCACGCAAGCACATCTATATCACCAAAATCTTCTTTAAGTTTTTTATTAAGAACCTCAGGAAGTTTAATTTCCTCTCTGACTATCCAACCAAGTTCTAAGAGCTTTTTAGAAACACGGGTATTAAATGCCAAACCATTAGTTTTTCGGATACCACCAATCCATTTTTTCATTAGCTTACTAGAAAAATGATTTTCATCTAATGCCGCTTCATGACAACTCCTTGCCAAATAAATAAAAGCATTGCGTAGATGTTGTGGAGAAATTAAGAAATGAGTGTCATCAAATTGAACAAGCGGCCGCATAATTAATGAAAACCGTCTTCTAAATCGCCAAGGCTGCCAATCTTCTTTTTTAAATGGAGAAGGTATATTCACCCAAGAGTCTCTAGGGTAAATTACTAATTCTTGAATAATTCTCTCCATAGTTTCGAGTGTTTTTTCATCAAATATTTTTAAAAGTTCTGGATATGAAATTTTATAAACAAGTTCATTTTCTTTGTAACCATAATCTTCTAATGATTCAATGAATGATCTCGCATCATCAATTGTAAATCCAAACTCATCTATCCAAGCCTTAACAAACTCATCAACAAAAAGATTATTAACGGATTCAACAGGCTTTGGCTCTATTAAGTGTTCAGCATATTTTTCGACACTTGTTGATAATGCCGACTTATTGAGCTTATCAGCATAGGATTTAAGAACGGTATCATTGAAATCATGATTAAACATAACATCACCAAAAGTAGATATAACTACTTTCGGTTCAATTGCATCATAGTTAATTGCTTCTGACAATCCACCAAGGAGATGCATCAGAGATGCGAAACAAATTAGCTCTTGAATATCTAATATTCCCGGTTCTTTACCCCCAGTCAACGGACATTCACAAATAGCCATTTCTATTACAAGTCTTGATGATAAAGAAGCTCCATTGAGCAAGCCTATTTTGTCATTCACAACAAAATAAAGATCGTCCTTGTCCTTTTGTAAAGCCAAGTTAGCTTTAAAAGTTCTTTTCCATCTCTCTTTTTGATGGCCTGAATACTCCATGTTAACAAGTAGTTTATAAATCAATAACTCTTTATCCAGAACTTGCAGTTTTTTCTTAATAATTTCCCATGCACTAACAACTACATCATTAAGATACTGCTTACATTCAGCCTTACCTTCTATTAAATTTCCTTGGTTTCTATTTCTACAAACCCAACCTAAATTAAGTTTAATGTTGTTACTATCCGTTTGTTCAATATAGATGGGTTCTTGTCGATCAGCTATAAAATATTCTCTATACTCCTTGGCAACAAATAAATGAATATGTCTTGCTGCATAGTTTTCAATTACCTGAATAAGAATTTCACTATAATCTGTAATATGATTAAAATCGCATATATAGCTAACAAGTGCAAGAACCAGTGATTGCTCTGAGAAATTGTCTTCTAATCGTAAACCATCAATAAACTCAGTTTCAAATGTTGAATATAAAACAGGGTTGATAAATTCATTTGAGAAACATAACAAAACATCTTTTGATTTTGGGCAGTCGCTAATGTTATGTATATCATCATCAGGGAACTTAAATGAGAGATTCCATGCGTGTAGTTCGTCTGGAATTAATAAATCAGCATTTTTAGCGACAGTAAATATTTTTTCTATCCATGAAAGAGCCGCTTCGAAACATTGAAATTGCAATTCAAAATCATAATTCCGATTAACTTTTTGCTCTATCCATATTTTAAATTCGTTCAAAATATAAATACATTGCAGGGTATTTTTATCTACCTGCTCAGGACAATAAATGTTATATCTATCATTATTTGTAAATAACGAATCGTTAAAGCCTCTAATAACTTTGACATTACCAAGTGTATGGTGATGGACATTTAATGATTCTGAGTCTTTAAGAACTTTTTGTCTAACTTTAGCTTGGTAATTAGAGCCAATGTTAATTAGAATGTTAGATGGATCAGTGTTTGATTCTTGAAATGATTCATGAGGTACAAGACAATAATCGTTGTCTTTGGCATAGGCATATAAATTCAAGAACACATTAGGATTCATTAACTTAACTCCCATAGTAGTTAGTTGTCCACGTGATTCAACAATTCGCCATATTCTATGCGGAGTACAATCTGCATCATGACTTATAGTATCTAAGTCATGTGAATTAATGACTTCGAACATCCATTGGTTATCACTTTTAAAGTCCAGACTTAAACCCAAACCTTTGCCATAACCGCAAGGAACAAGTATCGTGCAGCCTTTATGTCCACCTTGCTTATCGATTACATAATTTTTTGCTTTAGAAGCTAAATCGTTTATGTATTTTGATAAATATTCTTCTGGGTTTGTAAATCCGTTAAACCAATCAATGCCTAATGAACTAAGACTTTCAGCTAAAAAAATAAAATGAAAAAAATAGCCTTTGTCGAATTCGATGAGAGATTCATAATGCCACCAACCTTCAATATCTTTTAATTTATAAAACTTAATCTGTATGTGTTCAAACGTCTTTAATAGCGTAGTTTCATGTATTCTTTTCGCTTGATAATTTAAAAATAGAGCATCCAACATTTCATCTGAATAATGTTCCCTAATAAAATTAACTACTTGTCTTTTTATACCAATTAAAATTGCAGAGGGTAAAATCAACAAACAGCTATCTGAATCGACAAAAAATGGGCTAACTTCTAAATCAGACTCTCCAAGCTCCTGCTTATAAAGCTCTGGAAATTTAGCAAGATCTATACAAGGTAAAAGCGCTGATCCGCTAAATGACGGTAATTTAACTTTATCAATAAGCTGATCTAAGTTAGATAGCTCATTATAATTTATTTCTGTAATAGGGTATTCAGCACCAATTTCATTAACTTTTAGACCTAGTTTGGTTATGATTAAATTCGATGCGGCAAGCATTGCTCTTAGCCTATCTCTTAAGAAAACAATTTCTGCATTATTTTGACCAGCTTCGACAAAGTCTAAAAATATTTGAGTTTGATAAATACCACCTTCCCAAAGGCCTGTACTTACTTTATATTGCTCGCCTTCAAACCATACTGTTGAAATAAATACATCTTCAGCAGGATCTTCCATTCTTACAAAACCTAATACTTCTAGTTTTTCAAAAATATATTTAATTAAATTTAAGTCAGGTTTTTTCTCCCCTTTACAAAAAGAAAGACATATAGAAATTGCTTTTTCAAGCCTATATTGACTTGATTGATAATTTGGATTTAATAAAAGTGATGAGAAAACAGAAGTGGTATCTATTTTGGAATATTCATTAAGGATACTACTAAAAATAGTTTTAATTAGCTGATGATGTTCATCTTTACTTTTAAGAAAGTTTTTTTTTATTAAAATTTCATCAAGCTGAAATTCATCAAGCTTTTCGTGGAGCTTGTTTTTTGTATTAAGCTTTGAGTTTTTCTTAGCTTTTGCTTTTCTCTTACTAAGTTTTTTATTTTTATTTATTTGATTTTGTTTTGTTGATTTTTTAGCCATTTTCATCAGAGTATTTTATCCAATCTGTAAACTCATAATTCAGGATCACGCGGTAAAGTGAGCTAAATTTAAATCACTTATATAGGCTATCATTAATTTTAAGCCACACTTTGTAATTCGGCATAAGTAATATCATTAGGAAATTTTATAAAGTTTTTCATCACTTACCCACAATGACCTATTGACAAACAAGATCAAATAAAAAACCTGCCCTAAACAACCTAAACCTCATCAAACAAATCGTAAGTGATTGATTATCAATCAGGTAAGTTTATTGCATATTTATTACACAATCTAACTAAATTTAAGAAAAATTATGCAGTTAGAGAGTTAATCAATCACTAACTCACAGACTTATCCACAGCTTCTGTGGATAAGTTGGATGACTGGGAGAATAAGAGGTTTAAACGCTGTTCCCCCTTAAGGTATTTAGTACCTACATTTCTTTTTACAATTCAGATTCATCAATGTTGGCCATTTTCATCAATTGTTTTTGTAGGCCAATTTTTAATGCAGTGTCACCATGAACTGGCACAGAAATACGAAGATTACTTCCTGATTTAGCATAAATATGGTGACTTCCGTTAATACGCTTTAGCTCCCATCCTCTAATTTCCATCAACCGACAAAGTCGTTTACCACTCATTGCCTTCAAACGGCTATCTCCATTACCCTGTCATTTCCGGTTATGGAAGCTTCATCAATATCAACGGCCAAACAACCTTCTACCGCTTCATAAATATTACTCAATAATTCATCAAAAGTATCACCTTGTGTAACGCAACCCGGTATTGATGGCACTTCAGCCCAATAACCGCCTTCTTCCGCTTCGTGAATGATAACTTTAAGTTTCATATAAGAGTCCTAATAAATTAAATTTAAGGTTAACACTGCGTATACAATGCAACACCCGGCACGGGTATCTCCAGTGCTGGGTATTACAATGAGTCAAACCCATCAATAGCGGTTAAACCACTAATTTTGTCACTATTGAGCAAAATGGCTGTTGACCTTCTGAAGTAACCGCAGCGACTTGAATCTCATAAACAGCGCCTACCGTTAAATCCGATATAACAATACTGCTTTGAGTACTCACATAAGTGATCCATTCAGTTGTTCCTGCCAAACGAATCTGCCACCAGTAAGAGCCAGCATTGGGTACTGGTATACGTTTTGGATGGATGCTACCAGGAAAAGTACCATCGTTGACGGTAAGAGTATCTTTGCTGGGAATGCTGGGCTGTCTGGATACATTAAAACCACTACTTAAAATAGTGGTTTCATCTCCCGCTGCAATTCTATCAACGTATTTTGCAAGCAGGATGAATTTTGCATCAACTACTTTCTCACAGTCATTTCTGATTGAAATAGCGGTATGTCCACCATCTTTAGCGCCCAGGATAGCGGCGTCAAAAGCGTTTAAGGCATCCAAAGCCTCAGCTAAAGGAACATCGGGGGCGGAAAAAGTTGCATTGTTTGTCATTTTAACAATGACATTCCGGCAAAATGAGGCTTTTTCGACTATTGAAAGTCGGGTAAAAGTTGAAACGGCCTTAAATTTTCTCATAAGATTCTCCTTATGAATTAAATGCATTATTGGCGCAAGATCTAGATCGCACCAAAGATTAGGTTGATAATATTATCTTAGCCAATTCGAAACTAATCTTTAATTTATACATAGTCGTTTTGCCTGACTTACCGTAAGTCAGATCACTATAGACCTATATTCCAATAATATGTAGGTTAATTAATATTATATTTCTAGCATCATCTCAGGTGATACATGAGGAAAAAGGTTCATGTCTTTTGCTTTCGAACTGAAAGCGATAATAAAAAGTTTTGAAGCGTTTGCTTTCAGAGCGCAAGCAATAGTAAAACGGTTGAGAGCGTTTGCTTTCGGAACGAAGGCAATAGTAAAACAGTCGGAAGCGATTGCTTTCGAAGTGCAGGCAATAGTAAAACGGTTCAAAGCGTTTGCATTCAAGCCGCAAGCAAGAGTAAAACGGTTGGAGGCAATCGCTTTCAAACCGGAAGCAACAGTACAAAGGTTGGGAGCGTTTGCTTTAGAAAGGGGGAGTGATCTTTAGACCCTCACAGCATGAAACAAAAATCAGGTCTTTATCACTTACCCACAATTGCTTATCGACAAATAAGATAGGATGAAGAGCCCTACCAGACTATCATAAAACCCCATCAAACAACCCGTAAGTCATTGATTGTTAATCAGGTAAGTTTATTGCATATTTATTACACAATCTAACTAAATATAAGAAAAATTATGCAGTTAGAGAGTTACTCAATCACTAATTCACAGACTTATCCACAGCTTCTGTGGATAAGTTGATAAAACAATAGTTGTCAGAGAGTTACACGATGTGTGACTCTCGGAGTATGCAGTTTTTTAGACCTAAAAAAGATGAGTAGCAATAATCCCTATTGCTTGTTCCAGATTTAGATTTTCACTTTCGCCGACAATATTATTGGTTGCGATGGGATATCTTAGATCAATGCCATAAAGGCCTTGTGTTTGTCCAAAAGTATAGACATAAGCAGAAAGCTTCGGTTCATCGGGTAAATGGATATCGATCGCTTGAAAATTTTGTTCGCTATCGTTCAAAGCCAATACATTTTCACCGTAACGCTGCACTAATTCCAACAGTAAAAGCTTAAGCGGTATATCTTTTTTAAGCACCCAAATATTCATATTCACCTAATTGTTAAATTTATAACCACAAAACCATACCCACTCTTCTATATATTGCGCCATTTAATAAGGTCGCCGCCATTGCTTTAATTGTAATAAGTTGTATAACCCTTTCGCATGCTTTAAACTTTCTACGTGCATGAACATGCTCGATTAACAAAATTAGAATAATAATACTGGGAATTAAAATGAGTTCAACAGAAACAACTCCAGATAAAGTACTAACCCTTTATGAAAGAATTGGTGGCGCAGTGGCTGTCGATGCTGCTGTCGATGTATTTTATCGAAAAGTACTTGCTGATTATCGTATTAATCGTTTTTTTGATGATATAAATATGGATAAGCAAGCGGCTAAACAAAAAGCGTTTTTTACTATGGCATTTGGCGGACCCAATACTTATACAGGGAAGGATTTACGTAATGCGCATGCTCGACTGGTTAAGATGGGACTTGGTAACGATCATTTTGATGTGGTCATGGAACATTTGAGCGCAACGCTTAAAGAGCTAAACGTTCCTCAAGATCTTATAATTGAAGTAGAAACCCTTGCAGAAAGTACTCGTAAAGATGTTTTATCTAAATAAACGATCTTGCTGAAAAGCGAGTTAATTCAGTTAAGTCATCCATTGACTGCGTCTATTTATAAAGTTGGGTAACGCTTAGTTACCCAACTTTTTTCAATTTTAATATTTTTGTTGTACATTAGCCATTAATGATTTAATTAATCACACTAAGTTAAGTAAATTCGCCTATCATAGCGGCTCGAAGTAGGATACACCTGGATATTATTCGATTAATTAATGAGGATTTCATGAAGTATTTTTTTGTTTTTTTAACTCTGTTTACTGTGTTAGTTTTTGGGCAAAACGCTTATGCAGCAAAACAGGTTAAAGTAACGCCGCAGGACACCTTGCAATGCGCGGCTTTTAGTACCTATGTTGGGACGTTAACGCCTAACTTTGGAGAACATCCATCAAAGGAATTAATTAATACCCTCTTGGATCAACTGATCAAGAAGACCCCTTTTCGCTGTATTATGACTTATGGCGTATTGAACGGACTCGATGCTATTTTTAGTGCCGCTGAGGCGCGTCACATTAAAGTCATCGCTATCCTGTGGCTGGATAATGATACCAATATCAACTCCCAGTCTATTGAAAAAGGCATTGAAGTTGCAAAAGCATTCCCAAAAACCATCATAAAACTCAGTTGCGGGTCCGAAGTAAGAACCCGACATGGTAATATTTATGATGGTGAAATTTCCCGCTGTATTGACAGTTTACACAAAGCAGGCGTGACCCAACCAATCACTACCATCGATACCTGGTGGGAATGGTGTAATCGGTCTTTAGAATGCCAACAAACCAGTTTTGCCTCTAAGGTTGACTGGATAGGCGCAAATATATTTCCATGGTGGGAAAATGAATACTCTGGTATCCATAGCTGTATTCCTGCAGAAAAGGCCGCTGACTTCCATATTGCCCGTCTTGAAGACCTGCATCGTATTTATCCCAACAAAGAAGTTGTCATGACTGAATTTGGCTGGCCCAGTGGCCCCGAAAATGGCACCTCAACTAATTTAAAAACAGGACAACGTTGTGGTGTTGCGAGTAAAAGCAATCAAAAATTAGTGATTGAATCAACCTTTAAGCAATTGGCTAAAAAGAAATGGTCTGGAACCGTATTTGAAGCCTTTTCTGAAAACTGGAAACCCGCCGAAGAAGGTCCATTTGGAAGTTATTGGGGACTTTGCCAAGGAACTGCACCTTACACCTGCGTTAATCAATTAAAAGTAGCTCGATAATGGACTCCTTCTAATTTTGGCATTTAATAGCATTTAATACTTGCCTATCATTTGATAGAATGGCTAGTTTTGTATAACTAACACCGATACCCCCCCTTCTTAACTTACCAAAACCTTATTTAAATGAATACAGCGAAGATTATTCTACTGATTTTGATGCCCACCTGGTTATTACTGGTGTCAGAGTTAAGTTATGGACAACATGCAGAGATCATTATCGATGCCGAGAACGGTAGTGTATTACACGAAATAAATGCCTCCCATTCATGGTTTCCGGCTTCGCTGACCAAGGTAATGACACTCTATATGACGTTTGATGCCTTAAAATCAGGACAAATCGAGCTTGATGATACCTTGATTACCTCTCATCATGCCGCATTACAACCCAATAGCAAACTGGGGCTCAGACAAGGAGAAACATTATCGGTTCAGGATGCTATCTTAGCGCTTATTACCCGATCAGCTAACGATGCAGCCGTTGTTTTGGCTGAGCATTTAGGGGGCACAGAAGAAAACTTTGCCGTCAAAATGACCGCTATGGCGCATTCCTTAGGTATGTACGATACCCACTTTATGAATGCGACGGGGCTTCCACATCAATGGCAAGTCACCACGTCGCGTGATATGGCGATGTTAGCCTGGAAAACACAACGAAATTTTCCAAACTATTATCCATACTTTTCTTGGCATACTTTTAATTTTAAAGGCAGAGAGCTGCACGGCATTAATAAGTTTACCGCCAATTATCCAGGCGCAGAAGGCATGAAAACTGGCTTTACTTGTGGCTCTGGCTATAACCTGATCTCATCAGCTACCCAAAATGGCAAACACCTGATTGGAGTTGTCTTAGGTGGCATGACCAGCGCGGAACGCTATAAGCTGATGATCAATATGATGAATAATGGCTTTGCAAACAAATATGATGCTTATCCAACTGTAAATATAAGTAACATGTCAAACAGTTCATCAGGTATTCCTCCCTATCAATTAGGTTGTGGCAATACTGCTCCAACTGTTGTCGCTGCGAATGACGATGCGGTTAATGACGCTACCAATGACTCAATTAGTTACGTTAAACCCACTAAATTACTTAAGCGCTCACATGTTGCTCATAGTCACCCTATTAAAATCAGGCGTGACACACGTGCTTTAAGTAAGCACAAAGCATCTGTAAAAGTGATTGTCGCCCCTAAACATAAATCTACAAATAAAATCAAAATTTTACAACCCGTAAAAAACAAAAAGAGTGTGGTTGCTCCTAAAGCTAAAGTAAGCAAAACCCGTTACCATCACGCTTAACTAATATTTACAAAAACAAAACAATCAGATGTAAAATATACAAAGCTTAATTAGACTCCATTACCAGACAATTTCTTGATCATCAATACAAAAAATCTGATAATAGATAGATTAATTTGATATTGATGAAGAACATAGAAAGTTTATTCAGGGCAAAGCTGAGTATGAGTCAGAAAAATGATCATTAAACAATAACAACAATCCAGGATAAAATTAATTATGAGCATACAAAGCCCTACTCTTAATAAAACGCTATTAAGTAGCCTGGTTATATCAATCACTCTACTAGGTTGTTCTACAACACAAACACAAACTCCCAATCCAAGTGACCCTTGGTCAGGCTGGAATCACGGCACCCAAACTTTTAATGATAATCTGGACAAAGCTGTTTTAAAACCGCTGGCTCAAGGCTATCAATGGATTGCACCCGAATTTGTTAACGAAGGGGTCACTAACTTTTTTAGTAACATTAATGATGTAGGTGTGACTATTAATGATTTACTGCAATTTAAAGTTGCTCAGAGTGGAATGGATGGAAGTCGCTTTTTGATAAACACCACGGCAGGTCTGGCAGGTTTTGTTGATGTAGCTAATATGATTGACTTACCTAAACATAAAGAAGACTTTGGGCAAACACTTGGATACTGGGGTGTTCCATCAGGTAATTATCTAGTATTACCCTTCTTTGGCCCTAGCTCACCTAGAGATACAGTAGGGCTGATAGGCGATGCTTTATTTAATCCGGTAACGTATGTCTCTATATTTGGCGGCCCCGTTGTCAATGCTGCAACAGCGGGAGCGAGAGTCCTTGATGTAACGGATCAACGAGCTCATTTAATGACCACTGAAAAAATTGTCGATGAAGGCTCAGTGGATCGTTACGATTTTATAATGAACTCGTATAAACAAAACAGAGATTATCTCATCCATGATGGAAAATCCTCTGATGAGAGTGATCCCGACTTAAATGATGACAGCTCTTATAACAATACAAATGCTAGCCCAGCGACAGGAAAAAAAGCAGTAACTGGTAATACGGGATCAACACCTGCCGGCAATAAAGCATCAGGAAAATCGCTAAAACTATCAGAACCCAAATAAATTAAGATAGTCAGGCTTTATCTGACAGTTATAAAAGTAACTGTCAGATGAAATGATTAGGGTCATATAAATCTGAGCGCCTTACCAGGCGCTGCATATGAATTAAAAAGTCGCTAGTCGATTGGTTTCTAAAAAATTTTAAGTTTACTCTGCCCCTTTTAGTTATATGATAGATAATCAAAAAGAAAGCGAGAAACTCTCAAT
>CAIOMN010000102.1 GCA_903859415.1 uncultured Methylococcaceae bacterium | reverse complement strand
TTCGGTGCTTTTGTTACTATTCTGCCGGGTAAAGATGGCTTGGTTCATATCTCCCAAATTTCAGATGAACACGTTGATAAAGTCAGTGATCGTTTGAATGAAGGTGATATTGTTAGAGTTAAAGTGCTTGAAATCGACCGTCAAGGTAGAGTTAGATTAAGTATTAAAGAAGTTGAAAAAGAAGAAGAGTAAAAACTTCAAAAGTTGTTGATTGAATAAAAAGGGCCGTAAGGCCCTTTTTATTCTGATCATCCAGCTAATTCATTGAACGGGTAGTTAACTTAGAGAACAAGTTTAGAGCAGTGATTCCTGATGGTTGAGGCATTAAGTTTTCTATAACCTGAACATATCGATCAATAACGATGGTTTCATTAAACTGCGTTAATGCTTTAGATCGACTGTTTAAGCCCATTTGTAAACGTTCTGCTTCAGAAAGTAGTAACATTTTTTCCATTTTAATTTTAAGATCACTAACACTGTGTGATTCACACAAGAAGCCATTAACCCCTTCATCCACTACTTCTCGACAGCCGACCACATCGGTAGTAATAAGAGGTTTACCCATGCTTGCGGCTTCTAATAATGAACGTGGCGTGCCTTCACGATAAGAGGGTAAAACCACGCAATCTGCTTGATCTAAAAACTCAACGACTGAATCAGTAGCGCCTAAATAATTAATATCGCCATCATTTACCCAAACCTGCATTTCTTTGGCAGTAATTGCCGATGAATTTTTAACGTCTAAAAAACCTAATAATTGACATTCAATATTGGGATATTCTATTTTTAAAAGCCGTGCTGCGCTAACAAACTCAACGATGCCTTTATCTTTTAACATCCTTCCAACCAATAAGAATACAAATTTGAGGTGTGGTTTGGCAGAGAGTTTTGGGGTAAATAGATTTATATCAACACCTGAACCCGGCAATAAATCTGTAAGCTTTGCTTTGACCAAACCCATCGTGATAAATAAAGCCAAATCATCTTTGTTTTGGAAAAAAACTTTAGCTGATTTTTTTAATGAAACAATATAAAGCCGTTTTACGATTTTAGTGACCAGGTTTTCTTTGATAAATGCTGTGCCTAAACCGGATACATTATTAATGATAGGAATGGTTAAAAACCGAGAAGCTAAGCCACCATATATATTACATTTAGGGGTGTAAGATAAAATACAACTGGGTTTTAATTTTATGAACAACAGGATAAGACGTAAAATTAACCCCGTATCTTTAATAGGGTTTGTGCCTTTATTATCCATGGGCATGGCATGAAATGGAATGTTGTGTGTAGCAAAACGATTAGAGTAATTATCCAACGGAGCCACCGCAATCACTTCATAACCTAAAGTTTGCAAATGCAGCATGAGATTTAATCTAAAGTTAAATAAGTTCCAAGATGTATTCGCGACGAAAACTATTTTTTTCATGATGTTATTATTCCTTATCCAACCAGGCTTGAAACATGAGCACATCCCATAAATGATATTGCCAGTTGCGTTGTCCAGATAGATGCTCTAACCATTTTTTTCGAATGGGTTCGGGGTTGAAAAAACCTTCGTTTCTTAAACGGGTTTCATTGAGTAAGTTTTCTGCCCAATCACGTAAGGGGCCGCGTAACCAAGCGTCAATCGGCACACCAAAGCCCATTTTAGGGCGTTCAATTAATGCGCTGGGTACCTGTCGAAATAAAACCTGGCGTAAGACCCATTTGCTTTGTCCGTCTCTTAATTTAAAAGACTGTGGTAGTTGCCAGGCAAATTCAACGACTCGATGATCCAAAAAAGGTACCCGTGTTTCTAACGAAACGCCCATTGCAGCTCTATCGACTTTGGTTAAAATATCATCCGGTAAATACGTTATGGTATCCAGAATCATCATTCGTTCGATAGTGCTTAAGTTACCAAGATCGGGTGTCTCTGTGATTAGCGTGGGTGGAGCTAAACCGTCTATTACCACATTTTCAGACGTAGTCCAATGGCTTATAAAATGTCCATATAATTCGTTAACCGATTTACTATTAAGGACATCGGCACCTTTATGTAGTTTATCGCCTATATTCACTGGGCGCTTGGTCTTGGATAAAGGCAAGACTGAACTTATTTTATTCCAAGTATCAGGACTGACTGAGCGAATACTATTAGCTGCTAACTGTTTAATAGGTGAAGGAAGTCGCGCAATTTTAGACCAATAATGTGTGGTCATGACGTAGCGGTTATAACCACAAAATAATTCATCCCCTCCATCACCCGATAAAGAGACCGTGACCTGCTGTTTGGCTAATTGTGAAACTAAAAAAGTAGGGATTTGAGATGAGTCAGAAAAAGGTTCGTCATATAAAGACGGTAAACGGGGAATAACATCCATGGCTTGTTGAGAGCTTACATACAGTTCAGTATGATCTGTCCCTAGATGTTGGGCGACTGCTTTGGCGTAGATAGCTTCATCGTAGCCTTGTTCATTAAAACCGATGGTAAAAGTTTTAACGGCTTGGTTTGATTGGATTTGCATTAAAGAAACGATTAAAGAGGAATCAACGCCGCCGGATAAGAAAGCGCCTAACGGTACATCTGCCATCATTTGTTGATGTACAGCACTTTTTAATAATATTTCCAGTTGATCAACCGCTTCTGATGCAGAACCTTTAAAAGGGGTATTAACACCGACAATGGCTTGTTCTATTGCCGACCAATAAGGCCATTCCTTAACGTCTTTTTGCGTTAAAGAAACAGTTAATAAACAACCGGGTCGTAGTTTAAAAATATTCTTGTAGATAGAATAGGGTGCGGGGATAGAGTTATGGCGTAATTGTAAGCTGACAGCACCTCGATTAATGTTATTTTCAAAAGCGGGATGTGCGCGTAGAGCTTTTAATTCTGAACCAAACAAGAAAACAGCGGAGTCGCCTTGGCCTTGCCAGCCATAGTATAACGGTTTCTCTCCTAATCGATCTCGACCGAGGGTTAATTGCCGAGTGTGTTTATCCCAAACGGCAAAGGAAAACATGCCTATGGATTTTTTTACTGTTGCTTCAATGCCCCACGCATCAAAACCGGCCAATAAAGTTTCTGTATCAGAATGGCCGCGCCAGTGGGGTGTATGTCCTGTAGATTGCAGTTCTGTTCGTAGATCAAGATGATTATATATTTCACCATTAAACACGAACTCATAACGGTTAGAATGTGAAGCCATGGGTTGATGACCCGCAGGCGATAAATCAACAATGGATAAACGCCGATGGGCTAAGCCAATGCCCACTTCTGGGTCATGCCAGACACCGCTGTCGTCTGGGCCTCGGTGGGCAATGGCGTTGGCCATTTTTTCAAGTAATTTACTTGAGACGCAGTGAAGTTTAGTACCAAGAATGCCAGCCAGACCACACATGGTTAGTGTAATCCTGCTTCAGTGACAAGTCGAACTATTCGGGGGGCAACCTGCTGTAGACAATAATCTTTTTCAATGCGTGCTCGACCAGTCTGACCTAAGCGTTGTCGCAATGCAGCATCGCATAGTAATAATTCTAATCTATCCACCCAGTCTGTATCTGTAGCGGCAAAGAAACCGGTTTTATCTTCAATGGTTATGTTTAGATTTGCACCAATAGGTGAGGCTACGGTAGGTAGTCCGCTGGCCATATATTGAATAAGTTTATAAGCACACTTGCCTTGCTCCCAAGGTGTATCTCTCAAAGGCATTATACCGATGTCACATTCGGCAATTAAAGCCGCTTCAGCATTCAAAGACCAAGGTATTGATTCAATCTCAACTCCTGGTATAGTGATAATGCCACCACCAATTACCCTTAGTGTAAATGGCTGTCGTTTAGCCAAGGTTTTAAATACCTCTGATAATTCCATTAAGTATTGAGCTGTAGAGGGTGAACCTATCCAAACAATGATGGGCGTTGTGGCAATTGGATAAGATTTTTTAGGTATATATCTCAGTAGATCAATCACGGTAGGTATTATTTCTACATGCTTTGATCCGGCGGCAATTGCCCGATTCGCTAAATAATGATTCCCTGCCACGACTAATCTTGCATCCTTCATTAATTGATCAATTCGCTGTCCAAATAGATAACGTATATAAGCAGAGTTATGTAAGTCATAGTTATGAAAAATAGCATCATCAAAATCTAGTGCATAATGGGAGCCGCGCAACAACCATTTTTCAAACCATGAAGGAAACCAGGGTAAGGCTTCTTTTTCAATCCAAACTAAATCAAAATGATGTGAACTATACATTGCTTGTATACGCTGCCAATAGACTTGTACTAAATCTATTAAGCTGTAGCTGCCAACTTGATATTTTTTAAGCAACAGTGCATCGCTGAACAGTGGTGAAACTATACATTCAATATTGGAGGCAATCAGCTCAGGGAAAAATTGAAAAGATCTTAATCGAGAAGAGGCTCCCTGTTGACCATAGCGAGTAAGAAAGAGAATTTTCATTGTTGAAATTCATTTCGCTCCAGAACATAATGTATCTCATAACAAGGAAACAGATAACAAAAATTCTCTTCGTATAGTTCTTTTAAGTAAGTGCATGAATTAAAAAAACTACCAATTAATTTCTTGATAGCATAGCGGACGATGAATGGGCGAGCCGATTTAAAAATCAAATCGACTTTAACTATATTAAAGTCTGGTTTGTAATCATAAGTGGGTACTTGGCGCGTGAAAGGAGATCTATTTGCAAAGTAGCAAAAAGTGTACAATCCGAAAAAACTACGGTGTGTTGGGTCAGAGTAAAAATAGGGGTTAGAAAAATGAGGCGCAACGAATTCGACATGACCGTTTGGTTTAATGATTCTAGCTAATTCAGCAAGTAATGTTGGTACATCAGGAACATGTTCAACAAAATGATAGCTATACACTGCGTCTATACTTTGATTTGGAAATGCCGCTAATACTTTATATATATCACCAACAATATCAACATCAGGGTAATCTAACATATCAATCCCGATTGCCTTTTGATTTCGTTTCCTATTACCGCAGCCCAATTCCAGTTCAATATGCGAAAAGCTACTTATTTTTGGCAAAATATCTTTTTTATCGACTAAATTCATTAGTTACTCCTCGCAAAATAGGTAATTAGCTGTATGTAAGCAGTAGATGTATTTCTGATATCTAACCACGAGAGTCTTATCGTACCTTGTGCTAATCTTAAGGGTAATTCAATTGCTGTTAATGCCAGAAGTGCTAAATATTCCAACCAAGTATAATGTTTTTTTGCGTAAAGTATACGGCTACGTAATGAAT
>CAIOMN010000101.1 GCA_903859415.1 uncultured Methylococcaceae bacterium | reverse complement strand
ATTCCAAAAGGGATAATCTTAAACCATGAGATCTTTTTGCCTCGCATAGAAGTTAAAAACAAGGAGCCAGATAACAAAAAAACACCAAAAGACATTAAAGCGCCATGTAAAGAACTAGCGCCAACAATAGCGAGAATTAATGTGAACCAATGAAGAATGTTTTTACGTAGATAAATTTGTAATATTGCATACATGGCAATATTTACAAAAAGCAACTGATATGGTTCGCGCAAGGTAACGCTTGTTATAAAGATTGAAGAAGGTAATAAGGCATAAACTAGCATGATTTTATTTTGCATATTACATTTGGCAGAAAGTATATGCATACAATTAGTTAAAATAAGAGCTGATATAAACCAAGCAAGACAGGATAAAAGACTGCCAATAAATAAAGAATCAGTAGTTATCATATAAACAAACCCAAGGAAATTAATGTAAGGTGATGCGCCTATTTTATAATCATCGAATTTATTTAAATTAGCGACATCCACTGCAGCAAAATGAAACGTTAGTGCGTCTAAATCTGCCCCAAAGCTTGGTCCAAAAAAACCATTCCAGATGGCTATAATAATGCGTAACAAGAAACCAAAAAAAATATAGAATATAAATAGATGCATAATTTTTTGGCGCCAAATAAGCTCAGACATTTCTAGAAATAGAGGGGACTCAAGTGTCGGATAAATAGGTAAACAAATAACTTGATTAGCCGCTTTTGTCGCTTCTGGTAAATTTATTTGTGCCGCTGATGGAAGTCCTTGATACATTGGGAAGTCACTTATTTAAAGGATAAAAGTAGCGGCGAGCATAAATATTATTATCTTTAAGTTTTTGGTAAAGTTCATCACGGCTTAGAGAATAATCAGCTTGTATTAAAATGGGAAAATAAGAATAATTAGCTCGTTGCTCCCCCGCATCCGCTAGACAATGTATGCCTTTTGCTTCAGATAAGCCTTCACGATAAAAGGTATCAATTGCTTTGCGTTTTAGTAGTGCATCATCAATTCTTTTAAGCTGTAGTAGACCAAGAGCTGCATTGATTTCACTCATTTTGCCGTTAATGCCTGGTGCAACAATGGCAACTTCATCAACAAAGCCAAAGTTTTTTAAATGATCAATACGGATTTTGGTTTTTGCATCAGGACAAATAATAGCCCCACCTTCAAAAGTGTTGAATACTTTAGTCGCGTGGTTGGTTATACCTTCTCCTTTGTATACCATCCCAACGCGCACTTAATCCCCCCCTCAATACGATAACCCGGGTTATACCCCAACAATGATTTAGCCTTACTAATATCCGCCAACGAATGTCTTACATCCCCAGCTCTAAAATCCTGGTAAATCGGGTTAAAGCCTTTTAAGTGTGGATATTGAGGTTCCAAACCGGATCTGATCAGTTCAAATAAATGGTTCAGCGTTGTCCTGTCACCCACTGCGACGTTATAAACTTGATTAGCTACTTCATCCTGTGCAACGGCGGCTAATATATTCATTTGTACGGTATTGTCGATGTAACAAAAATCCCGACTGGTTTCACCATCACCATTAATATAAACAGACTCATTATTCATCATAGCGGCAACCCATTTTGGGATAACAGCCGCATAAGCCCCATTAGGATTTTGGCGTTGCCCAAAGACATTAAAGTAACGTAAGCCGATGGTTTTAAAGTTGTATGTTTTAGCAAACACACCCGCATATAATTCATTAACCAGCTTAGTGACCGCATAAGGCGATAAAGGATTACCAATCTTATTCTCAACTTTAGGTAAGTCGGGATGATCGCCATAAGTAGAGCTAGAGGCTGCATACACAAATCGATTAACCTTAGCATCACGCGCAGCCACTAACATATTTAAAAAGCCGCTAATATTGCTTGCATTGGTATTAATAGGGTCGGCAATGGAACGAGGAACAGAACCCAAGGCCGCTTCATGTAATACATAATTAATATCGGTGCAGATTTCCTTGCAGGTATTAAAGTCTGTAATATCGCCTTCTATAAAGTTAAAGCGTTGCCATTGTTCAGGGGTGACTAAAGATTTTACTTGTTCCAAATTATGAGGAAAACCGGTAGAAAAGTTATCAAGTCCAGTAACGATTTGATTGTTTTTAAGCAACGCTTCGAGTAAGTTTGAGCCTATAAATCCGGCGACTCCCGTTATCAGCCATTTTTTTGGCTGTTCATTAAGATAGTTTAAAATAGCTTGGTAATGAGTCATGGTGGTTTATAACCTTCCGTCAACTTGATTGGCGGGTAACAGATATTTTATGTCGTACAGTACATGGTTTTCTTTGCCTAATGCTCTGATTGCATCGACACCCATGTGTGTAAACTGATCATGTTTTACCGCCAATAAGATGGCATCATATTGATTTTCTATCAGATTATTGATAGGTGTTATGCCGTATTCATGCTCAGTTTCTTTAGGATCAACCCAAGGGTCATAGACGTCTACTTGAGCATCATACGTTTTAAATTCATTGATAATATCAACCACTCGGGTATTACGAATATCAGGACAGTTTTCTTTAAACGTTAAGCCCATAATAAGTATTTTAGCGTCTGAGATTTGTAAGCATTTTTTTAGCATAAGTTTGATAACTTGACTGACGATATAGAAACCCATATTGTCGTTTAAGCGTCGCCCGGCTAGAATTATCTCTGGGTTATAACCAATCGCCAGTGCCTTATGTGTCAAGTAATAAGGGTCTACACTGATGCAATGCCCACCCACTAGGCCAGGTTTAAAAGGTAAAAAGTTCCACTTTGTTCCCGCAGCCAGTAAGACTTCTTCAGTATCGATGTTTAATTTATTAAACAGAATGGCCAGTTCGTTGATTAAGGCGATGTTAACATCACGCTGGGTGTTTTCTATGATTTTGGCCGCTTCAGCCACTTTTATACTACTCGCCTTGTGTGTACCAGCGGTGATAATAACGTTGTATAAGGCATCAACTGTATCAGCCGTTTCTGGTGTAGAGCCAGAGGTTATTTTAAAGATGTTGGTAACGCGGTGTTCTTTATCACCGGGATTGATTCTTTCCGGGCTGTAACCTACAAAAAAATCAGTATTAAAGGTTAGTCCCGACACTTGCTCTAATATGGGTACGCAGATTTCTTCAGTGGCACCTGGATAAACAGTTGATTCATAGATGATAATGTCATTGCGTTTAATAACAGTGCCTAAGAGCGCACTTGCTTTCATTAAGGGCGAAAGATCGGGTTGTTTATGTGCATTAATAGGCGTGGGAACGGTAACAATGTAAACATTGCACTGTGCCAACTTTTCGGCGACATCAGAAAATGTTAAGTATGTAGAGTCGTCGAGTTCTTTTTTGCTAGTCTCTAAGGTTTTATCAACACCTGTTTGTAATTCGGCAATTCGGTTTGCGTTGATATCAAACCCTATCGTTGGATATTTTTTACCAAACTCTACAGCAAGAGGTAAACCTACGTAGCCTAAACCTATTATGCCAATTTTTGTTTGATTCATGGTGATGTGGGTCATTTATAGTTAATAAAGGATTAGGCACGCTACCGCCATACTGCGTCACAATCAGTAAGTGGAATTACTCTTAATTGTGGGGTGTGGGGTGTGGGGTGTGGGGTGTGGGGTGTGGGGTGTGGGGTGTGCATGATAATAAACCTTTAATTAAATAATGCAATAAATAAATGGTTTATTAATTTTCGTGAATTTGAACAATTATAATTCATTGAAAAATAAGCTTACCAGTGGTTAATGAGAAGTTACCATTGATCCTAGAAAAATTCGTGAAGTCATTGCTAAAGGTGGTGCAACTATCCGTAGTATCACTTAACAAACCGGTGCTAGCGTTGATTTGACTGATGATGGTATCGTTAAAGTTGCGTCTGTTGATAAAGCGGCTGGCGAAGAAGCGCGTCGTCTTATCGAAGAAATTACTGCTGAAGTT
>CAIOMN010000100.1 GCA_903859415.1 uncultured Methylococcaceae bacterium | reverse complement strand
TTCACTAGCGAACATCCCAGACATCGCCGTTACTTTTACCAAAACCCTATACGACAGCCTGTCATGTAAGGGTTATTTTTTGTTTGTAACCTATTCATTTACCAAAAGCACATACGACAAGCCACGATCACTAGAGACATCCTGCGTTGTCGCCTATGCAGACGGCAAAGTAACTATTACATTTTAAAAAACAATATACGAAAAAGCTTTTGCAACCGGTGATTCTGAAAAAACTGCCCCTACATGGGTCAATGTAATGGGCGACAATGGTTTAGAGAACGGTGCATTTCACTCAATTTATCAGAAAAGATGAAGAATTAGCCTAAAGAAATAGCGCCCCACAAGGGATTCACCGGCTATCAAACACTACTTAAATCATATAGTAGTGAGGGTTTACGTCATGATGAGGCGAGGTATTTGAACAATCACCAGCAGTTTTAACCACGCGACTCCTGCCTCAGTTTCACAAATCACCCTTACCTATTAACAGCTTGTTTTAGCACTTCAGAAGCCCATTGATTTAGGCTTTTTCCTGATGCAGTAGCCGCAATAGATGCAGCAGCATGTCGTCTGGGGAGATGCGCAATACCAAACCAGCTAATATTGACCGATACAGGGCGACAATAAATTAATCAGCAACATTATTATCCTGCTATTTTCACAGCTAAAAAGAATATGCAATGCTAGATAACTAATAACATAACCCATTTAAGGCCATTTGGAGAAGTGGAGCAATAAGCTATGCCGCTTCCGAATTATATTGGTGTATGCTTAAAAGAACATCCCGTAAAGCTTGCTTTGCTTGCCGAGTATCGTAACTAAGCTGTAACCCTGTCCAAAACCCATCCCCCATACCAAAATAGCGGGATAACCTTAAACCAGTATCAACGGTAATCGACCGCTTGCCGGCAACAATTTCACCAATACGGCGTGGAGAAACGCCAATTTCTTTAGCTAGTCGATACTGTGAAATGCCCATAGGTTTTAAGAAATCTTCTAAGAGAATTTCACCTGGTAGAGGAAAAGGTATTTTTTCGCCCGTGGTAATATCTGAAAAATCCAAATTAGCTAGTTCTTGCACTGCAATAGTCATTACGCCCCCTTAATGGTAATCAACCATTTCAACATCATAAACATTACCTTCAACAAACCGGAAACATAACCGCCATTGATCGTTGATACGTATGCTGTATTGTCCTTGCCGAGTACCACTGAGTTTTTCCAATCGATTGCCCGGCGGAACCAACAATTCATGAACACTTTGCACCGCATCAAGTTGAGCAATTTTTCGAATGGCTACTGACAACACATTAAGAGGAAGTCTACGAGGACGCTCACCTGCAAATACTGCAGCTGTCTCTTTATTAGCAAAGGTCTTTATCATGCCAAGATAATAACGAGTTACGTTAATACATACAAGCAGTTTATTTAATAGCAGTAAATATAAAAGGCTTATTGGATGGCAGTAACGGGGTCAGAGTAAACTTAAATATCGAATAAAAACCCACACATCGACGAGAAGTATTGCTAGTATTATGTTTAGGCGTTAATATTTCCCAAAATGGGAGAATTTATTAAACCATGCGGATGATAGCCAAAAGCACTTTAAAAAAGTTTTGGGAGCAGCCCCAATATGGTGACTCTAAAGCGCCACTAGAGAGTTGGCATGAAGAGGCTTTAAAAGCAATATGGATATCCCCTCAGACAGTTAAGGCGCAATATAGAAATGCGAGCATTTGCGCTAAAAACCGAGTTGTTTTTAATATCGGCGGCAACAAATACAGGTTAGTTGTTGAAATGCAATACAGGGCTTGTATTGCATGGGTAAAATTTGTCGGTACCCATGAGCAATATGACAAAATTGATGTGGAGAATGTAAATGAATATTAAGCCTATCCGTAACGATGAAGATCTTGAGTTGACGTTTAATCGTCTTGAGACGATATTTCAAGCGCAAGAAGGTACCCTAGAAGCAGAAGAAATGGAGATACTGGTGGCATTAGTGGAAG
>CAIOMN010000099.1 GCA_903859415.1 uncultured Methylococcaceae bacterium | reverse complement strand
GCTGAGTCATTGCCTGCGGGAGCGGGTAAAGCCGTTGAAGTGATTCGTGATTCGCAACCGGGTGCAGTTAAGGAATCTGAATTGCAAGACCCCACTTTGATGACTCAGAGCTTTAGGGATGCGTTGACACGTATGGCACAGGCCAAGGGTACTGGGTCTACGGGTCCTGTAGTGCAACCTGTGTTGCCAGAAATTAAGCTAATAGCCAGTTTGCTGGGTAATAACGCAGACCTAAAGTCAACTACCTTATTGAGGATTGGAGATAAGACTTATTCTGCACGTGAAAACGATATTGTTACGGTTTTTTCTAGTGCTAAAACTCAATTGGATGTCGAGCTTCAGGTTATCGAAATACATAAATATTTTGTAAAACTCATGATGATTTCACCTATTAATAAAACATTAATATTAAGATAATTTATTCAAGCTATGTCCCGATTATTTTTTAATGCTCATTCTTCTATTTTAATTCTCTTGCTCGGTTTGTTGGTGCCAAATTTGGGGGATGCTGCTCGACATAGAGGGCATGATATTCCAAGACCAACCAACGATACCATCATTGCTCAGATTGATTTTCGGGATGTGACGGTCGGGGATGCCTTAAAGGTATTAACAGAACAGTCGAGTTTAAATGTGGTCGCTTCCAAGAAAGCGGCTGACATCCCAATAACAATCTTTTTGCGTCGAGTGACGGCAATGGATGTGATTGATGCCATTGCCAAGACCTATAATCTTTGGTATCAGCGTGATCCTGAGACTGACATTGTACGTATTTATACGGTTCAGGAATACCGCTTGGAGACCGTTGAATTTAAAAAGGAAGAGACTGAAGTATTTACCATGAAAAATGCACGGAATGTGCTGGATTTAGCTGATTCGATTCAAAACCTGTTTTCAACCCGGGTTAGGCTGGGTTATGGAAACAATCAAATGCAGTTAATGATGGAGTTGCAACAACGCTTTATGCGGTTTGATATGGTTGATCGTCGTTCTAAGGTGAACACCAGTGTGGGGGGGGGTATAACAGGAGGGACTGGAGGAGGAAATAATTCTACGAGTACCAGTAGTTCAATGACTACGACTACAGGTACACAGGGAGGTGCGGGTGGTGGCATGCAAGGGATGAATAGTATGCAAGGTATGAACGGTACACAAGGGGTGAATGGTGCACAAGGGATGAATGGTGCACAGGGAAACGGTGTGCAGAATCAGGGCTTGGATGATCCGACCAGAGCTGTGTCAAATATGTTGGATCGAATTAATGTTGATCAAAAAGGAGTAGGTATCGCCAACAGCATGGCCGGGGATGCGTCAGAAAGCCAGCAAATGATTGATACCAGTGTACGTCATGAGGCCCTTATCTATGTGGGTGTGATAAAGGATCAAAATCGGGTTGTGGTGAGGACGCGTGATATTGATGCTATGAATGAGATTAAAAAAATAGCAAAAGAGTTGGATGTACAAAGCTCGATGTTATTAATGGAAGTTAAGGTTTTACAAATTGATTTATCAGATGGCTTTAATTCGTTATTTGATTTTAATGTTCAAAAGGGTGATTTTAATCTGGGGGGGTTAGGTGGGATTGCTGGAGGCGGTGCGGGAGCAGGAAGTACACTTGCCAATGGAGCAGCCAGTGCGGCATTTGGCCCCGCATTATTAGCGACGGTGGTGAGTAATAATTTTGAAGCACGTTTGCAGTTAGCTCAAAACGAAAACCGGGTCACTCAATTAGCGACACCCTTGTTACTGACGGCCAATCAAGAAATCAGCCGATTTTTTGTGGGCTCAGAAATACCTATCTTAACCAGTTATACACCGGGTTCGACTACTTTAGGTGGGGTGACTAGTAGTGCAACTATTATTCAGTCACCGACCCCTGTGTATACGCAGTATCGAGTGGGGCAAACGTTGTTGCTGACACCCAGTATTAATGCGGATAAAACAGTTAGTGTGCAAATAGTGGTTGAACAATCCAATGTTGTTAAAAATGGAGCGACTATTCTGGTGCCGAGTACTGTCTCTATATTAGGTGGGAGCGCTGCTCTGGTTCCTCAACAGATTGATACCGTCAATGAGAAATCGTTTAGCGGTTCAGTAATGGCTAAAGATGGCAATTCGGTAGCGGTGGGTGGTTTGATTCAAGAGGGTGCAGGCAATAATCAGATTACCACGCCCTTTTTAGGTGATGTGCCCATATTGGGTTTTTTCTTTAGACAAGAGGCTCAAACGCGTACCCGTACCGAGCTGGTGATTATCATTAAGCCGCATATTATTACTACACCGCCTGATGGTCAAGTATTAACAGAGGAGTTTATGCGTGATAACAGTATTCATCCTAACGCTACGGGTGGTGAGAGCTTAAATGTCTACACGAACCCAGACAAGCAGCATAAGGGTTACATCCTGGAGCAGCCGTTTAAGGAATATAACAATCAGGATAGTCTGGATCGGTATAAGTGGGATAACCCTAACCCAAGAAGATAAGCGAATGAATAGATTAATCGGTGTGTTGATGGTGAGTGTATTGTTATCGGGTTGCGCCAGTTTGGTCAGCAACTCGGCCTGGCCGGTCTTTATTGATAATAGTTCTGGCACGGCAGAGTTTGTGATTAAAAATAAGAATGACGTCGAAATGGCGCGAGGAAAAACGCCGCAGATTATTATCTTGCCCAGTGGTGCGGGTTATTTTACCAGCGCTGATTACAGTGTGCATTTTAGTAAGACAGGCTATCAAAGCCAAGGCTATCGCTTAGCGAGTTATCTAAATGGCTGGTATTTGGGTAATGTCAGCAATTTCCTGGGATTCTTTATCGATTCTGCTACAGGTGCTATGTGGCGTTTGAATAATGAAATGATTGTTACATTGCCTCAAATTCCAAAGCCTGCGTTAACGACACGGCCTGTGCTTACTTCTCCTTCTATTCCGGTGCCACTTTATAAGCCTGGTCTTTAAGGTTAAATAATGATTCAACAATTAGCGGTTTTATTAGCAGATCCTTATTTATTGACCGCGTTGGTGACTATACTCGGTTTACTGATAGGCAGTTTTCTTAATGTGGTGATCTATCGCTTACCGATTATGATGCAGCGTGAGTGGGAGCAGGAATGTAGAGCTTTTCTGGAAATTGAGTCTCAGGAAATAGATGAGCCCTTTAATTTATCAGTGCCTTTATCTCGTTGTCCCTTTTGTAATACCCCGATTAAGCCATATCAAAATATTCCGGTGCTGAGTTATGTGTTTTTAAAAGGGCGCTGCGCCGCTTGTAATCATCCTATTGCTATACGCTATCCCTTGGTAGAAGCGTTAACTGCCGTTATGTCGGCAGTAGTGGCCTGGCATTTTGGTGATAGTCCGCAAACGGCTTTTGCGTTGTTGTTGACGTGGGTGTTGATTGGCTTGAGCTTTATTGATTTAGACCATCAGTTGTTACCTGACAGTATGACGCTGCCAATGGTTTGGGTGGGTTTACTTTTAAGTGTATTGGATGTCTATACGGACAGTTATTCCAGTATTATTGGGGCGATTGCTGGCTATATGAGCCTTTGGCTCGTCTATCAGGTGTTTAAGATGCTGACGGGTAAAGAGGGGATGGGCTATGGTGACTTTAAGTTATTAGCGTTATTCGGTGCCTGGTTGGGTTGGCAATATTTACCGGTGATCATTTTATTGGCTTCGTTAGTGGCAACTATCGTAGGAGTGGCTATGATTTTATTAGGCAAACATAATCGTAATAGTCCGCTGCCTTTTGGCCCTTATCTGGCAGCCGCCGGTTGGATTGCGTTATTGTGGGGTGGGGATCTCAATCACTTGTATTTAACCACTGCTGGTTTATAGGGTGGAGGTATTTTTTATTAATCAGTGTGTTAAGGGACATTAATGGATATTGCTGAGTTGTTGGCTTTTTCAGTTAAGAATGGTGCGTCAGATTTACATTTATCGGCAGGGTTGCCGCCCATGATTCGGGTGGATGGCGATATGCGGCGCATTAATGTTCCTGAATTGGAGCATAAGGTTGTGCATACCTTGATGTATGACATTATGAATGATCAGCAGCGTAGGGATTATGAGGAACGCCTGGAAACTGATTTTTCCTTTGAGTTGCCCGGGGTGGCGCGGTTTCGGGTTAATGTTTTTAATCAGGAGCGAGGGGCTGCCGGTGTTTTTAGGACGATTCCCTCCAAGGTGTTATCTTTGGAAGAATTGGGTGCGCCTTTGTTTTTTGAAGAAATAACCAGAAAACCACGCGGCCTGGTTTTAGTCACCGGACCGACGGGTTCAGGTAAGTCTACAACCCTGGCGGCAATGATTAATCATATTAATTGCAATGATTTTGCGCATATTTTGACGGTTGAAGATCCAATTGAGTTTGTGCATGTCAGCCAGAAGTGTTTGGTTAATCAGCGTGAAGTGCATCGAGATACCCTGGGTTTTAATGAGGCATTACGCTCCGCCTTACGTGAAGACCCGGATGTCATCATGGTGGGTGAAATGCGTGATTTAGAAACGATACGTCTGGCATTAACAGCGGCAGAAACAGGGCATCTGGTTTTTGGTACTTTGCATACCTCTTCTGCCGCCAAGACAATTGACCGTATTATTGATGTTTTTCCGGCGGCAGAAAAAGACATGATTCGATCTATGTTATCTGAATCATTACAGGCGGTGATTTCACAGACATTGATGAAAAAGATAGGGGGGGGGCGTGTGGCGGCGCATGAAATTATGGTGGGAACGTCTGCGATTAGAAACCTGATAAGAGAGGCTAAGGTCGCTCAGATGTATTCTGCGATTCAGACGGGGCGCAAGGACGGGATGCAAACGTTGGATCAAAATCTCAAGGAGTTGGTAGATAAAAGATTGATTACTTCTGCAACCGCAGCTTCAAAAGCGGTTGATAGGACTATGTTCCGTTAGGCTGTGATGGATTTTAATGCCTTGCTGGCACTGATGGTGCAAAAGAAAGCCTCAGATTTATTTATAACGGCAGATAGAGCGCCGACCCTTAAAGTCGATGGGGCTTTAGTGGCGGCTTCTGATGCTCTGTTGACGGCTGAACAGACCTTAACTTGGGTTTTGAGTATTATGGATCAGCGTCAGAAAAGGGAGTTTGAATCGACTAAAGAATGTCAGTTTGCAATTAATGCGGCTGGGTTGGGTCGGTTTCGGGTGAGTGCATTTACGCAACGTGATTGTGCTGGGATGGTGTTGCGTCGGATTGAAAATAGGATACCGGATGCGGATGAGCTGAATTTGCCGCCTATTCTAAAAAAATTAATCATGGAAAAGCGTGGTCTGATTATTTTTGTCGGCGGGACCGGGGCAGGTAAATCTACTTCATTAGCGGCTCTAATTAAGCACAGGAATCAAAATAGTTCCGGTCACATTATTACCATAGAAGACCCTATAGAGTTCGAGCATCCACATTTGGGCTGTATTATTACGCAGCGTGAAGTGGGGATAGATACCGAGTCCTATGAGGTTGCCTTAAAAAATACCTTGCGGCAGGCGCCTGATGTTATTTTGATTGGTGAAATTAGAACCCGTGAAACGATGCAGAATGCGATTGCTTTTGCTGAGACGGGGCATTTATGTTTATCGACCTTGCATGCCAATAATGCGGACCAGGCGCTGGACCGGATTTTACATTTTTTTCCTGATGATATGCGTGATCAGATTTTGTTGGACTTGTCGTTAAATCTGAAAGGGATTGTCGCTCAACAATTAATTAAGCGTGCTGATGGACAGGGCCGTTATCCGGCCATTGAAGTTTTGCTTAATACTCCACTGGTAAAAGATTATATCCGTAATGGTGAGATTCATAAAATTAAGGAGGTTATGAAAAACTCGCGGGAACAGTCAATGCAGTCTTTTGATCAGGCGCTTTATGATTTATATGTGGCGGGAGTCATCAGTTATGATGATGCTTTAAATTCTGCAGATTCCCGAAACGAAGTGCGCTTGATGATTAAGTTAAGCACTGAAAATGCCAGTGACTTTGTTAATGAGAAACTGACGCTGAAAATGGAAGACGAGGATTGAACTCTGTGCTATAGCCTTTCAGGAATTAAACGTCCATAACATGGCGCTAAAGCTCACAAGGATAACAACCTAAAGGTGGAGTAAAATAGCATTAGCTGTTTTTACAGGCAATAGCTGAAGCGATTGCACTCCGATTTTTATTTATCTGAAAATCTATATCATGACAGAGAACAATCCTAAATCAGGTCAGTTCTTGCTTGAATATTTTTGTTTATCCCTGTTTAACCAGTAGCTTATTGCTAATTGATGAGCTTCTACTTGAGTACTCGCTTTACCTAATAATTTAAGTGCAACGGCGGCTGTGCCGATGATGGAGTTTTCAGCAAACTCATCTTCAACAACACCTTGCCAGATTAATGCCAACTGTTTTGGATCTAACTCTTCAGTCTTAACATGACGGCGGCTAAACAAAGCGGGCCAGTTTTCGTCAAATAACTCACCATGATGCACACTTTGAACCAGACACTCCATATCGGGATTGCGTTCAGTTTCTCCACCTTCACCTTTTAATACAGCCGCATGCGGTTGTTGTAATAAGGCGGCAGCCTGTTGATGGACAGGACGATAGCCGGGATGAAAAATGCCCTGAATCGTGTAGTCGGCATTAAATGGATTAATGAGTCGCACCAGTGTATGGACAGGCGAGCGTAAGCCCATCAGGGGCCGTAGCTCAATAATCTCATGTAATTTTGGGCAAAACTGTTCAAGTGACAGATAACTGAAATGCTGTTGTTTAAGCTGCTGTATTGTTTGTTCGACTGAGTGAGACGGCTCCAGTCCCAGATATTTCAGCATATCCTGGGTATAAAGTCGGCCAGCCGTATGACCGCCAGCACCGTGCATAAAGACGTTGATACCATTTTCAGCCAATAACAGAGCCGATAATAGAAACCAGGGTAAATGACGTCGTTTACCGGCATAGGATGACCAGTCCAAATCGACTAAGCCCGGATTATTACCCAGTTGACACGATTCTCTAACAGCTGTAACAAACCCCGCTAATTCTTTGGGTGTTTCTTCTTTTACACGCATCAACATCAAAAATGCTCCTAATTGAATCGGTTGCACTTCATCGGCCAGAATCATTTTCATGGCCTGATAGGCTTCAGCTTGAGTTAAAGGTCTTGAACCTTTTTTACCCTTACCAATGATACGAATAAATTCTGCGAAGGGATGTTCTGGGCTAGGTGTTTGTTCGTGATGGGTAAAAGTCATATTGTATATAAATAATAATGATCTATTAAGAGGGCTGCAAACAGGAGGGTGATGTAAACAATTGAATAAACAAACGTCTTCATGGCTGTTTTGTTATCTTTTTTACGCATCATAAGCACTGCATAATAAATAAAGCCGATATCCAGGAGAACCGCTGATGCTAAATAGATTAAACCACTCATGCGTGTTAAATAGGGCAACAAAGTTACACATAACAGCAGAATGGTATAAAGCAGTATTTGTAAGCGGGTAAACGCAGGACCATGCGTTACCGGCAGCATCGGAATATTCACCTTAGCGTATTCTTCTCGCCTTGCAATGGCCAATGCCCAGAAGTGTGGGGGCGTCCAAACGTAAATAATTAAAGCGAGTAGTAACGCGTGGGGGTGAACATCTCCGGTCATTGCGCACCAGCCCAGTAGTGGTGGTGTCGCACCAAATATACCACCGATGACAATATTTTGTGGGGTTGCCCGTTTAAGATACAGGGTATAAATAATGGCATAGCCAAACAAAGACAAAAAAGTCAGGATCGCAGTTAAGGTGTTAACTAACAGAACCAGGATCAGCATGGCGCTAATTCCCAATACTGATGCGAAGGCAATGACATTAGTGGTTGTCAGATCTCCAGTAGGAAGAGGCCGCTTTTCAGTACGGGACATTTGCGCATCGGCTTTTCGATCTATAAAGTGATTGATCGCAGCCGCTGAAGAAGCAGCAAGAGCAATGCCTAGAGTACCGTAAATGAAAGGTTCTAGTGGAGGAATTCCCGGTACCGCTAACAACATACCCACGACTGCGGTAAAGATCATTTCTGCAACAACATTGGGCTTACAGAGTGTTAAGTAGTTTTTCCAGGAAAGCCTGGATGATTTGCTAGGCATTATTTAATTAAGTTCCAACTTTTATATTATTGTATAGAATACCGTGAACTATTGATTATTGAAATAGTCCGAAACGCTTACCATCATTTAAAGAGGGAGTTATGAATAATCGATTACTCTGCACAGTGTTAATGTGCTTACCTGTGTTGACTACACAGGCAGAAACAAAAGTATCAGAACATACACTAAAGAATGGTTTAAAGGTTCTGGTCAAAGAAGATCATCGGTCACCGATTGCCATTTCACAAGTATGGTACAAAGTGGGTTCAAGCTATGAGCCAGGCGGAATAACCGGTATTTCACACATGTTGGAACACATGATGTTTAAAGGCACAGACAAGCATGCCGCAGGAGAGTTCTCACGAATTATTGCTGAAAATGGCGGCGAAGAAAATGCGTTTACCGGCCAGGACTATACGGCTTATTTTCAAACTATGGAAGCTTCCCGGTTAGCAGTTAGTTTTGAGTTGGAGGCGGACAGAATGCGTCATTTGCATTTATTGGCAGATGAACTTAAAAAAGAACTGCAAGTGGTGACAGAAGAACGCAGAATGCGCACGGATGATAATCCTCAAGCTAAAATGAACGAACAGTTTATGGCGTTGGCTTATTCAAATAGCCCCTATAAACACCCTGTGATTGGCTGGCCGTCTGATATTGCGAATTACACGGTTGAAGACTTGAATGCTTGGTATCAACGCTGGTATGCGCCTAATAATGCGACACTAGTGGTAGTGGGAGATGTGCAGCCAAATGCTGTATTTGATTTGGCAGAAAAATATTTTGCCGAGCTTCAGCCCAGTGATATTAAGCCCATAAAACCCCAAACTGAAATTGAACAATTGGGCGTTCGTAAAATGACCGTGAAGGTGCCCGCAAAGCTGCCTTCAGTTGTATTGGGTTATAAAGTGCCTGCACTTAAAACGGCAGAAAATGAAAATGAAGCCTATGCCTTGGAAGTGTTAGCGGGTGTATTGGATGGAGGGAGTGGCGCACGTTTATCAACCCATTTAGTCCGTGGTAAACAAATAGCGGTGTCTGCTGGAGCCGGTTATGGACTGACGGCTCGATTGTCGAACTTGTTTGAACTTGAAGCGACTCCTGCCGAAGGTAAAACCGTAGTTGACCTTGAAGTCGCTTTAAAAGCTGAGGTTAAAAAGTTGCAACAAGACTTAATTAATGATGATGAGTTACAACGTATTAAGGCTCAGGTACTAGCCACTGATATTTATCAAAAGGACTCTGGTTTTTACCAGGCGATGGAAATAGGGACGTTAGAAACGGCAGGTCTTGGCTGGCAAAAAGCAGATGAGTATGTGCCTAAGATTAATCAGGTCACCGCAGAACAAGTGCGTGAGGTAGCCAAAAAATATTTAGTGGATGATCACTTAACGATTGCTTACCTTGAGCCGCAAGCGATTAATACAACGACTGAAAAAAAGGGAGCTAAGTAATGCGAATTTGTTTTTTCAAAAGGACTGCTTTTTTAGGCTTGGGTTTTATATTATTAGCCTTTGGGCAATTGTCCCATGCTGCTGCAAAAATTGAAAACTGGCAAACATCACAAGGAAGTCGTGTTTATTATGTGCATACAGAAGGTTTGCCTATGGTGGACATACAGGTGGTTTTTAACGCAGGGAGTGCAAATGATGGTCAACAATTTGGCTTGGCCGCTTTAACAGCAGGTATGCTAGATGCGGGTGCAGGTAAATGGAATGCTGATGAGATTGCACAACGGTTTGAAAGCGTAGGGGCTCAATTTGGTATCAGTAGCTCGATTGATTTGGCGACTTTATCGTTACGTACATTAACTGAAAAGCCGTTATTTGATAAAGCACTTGAAACCGCCCAAGTTATATTGACCCAACCGACCTTTAAAGACGCTGATTTTAAGCGAGAAAAGAATAGAACCTTGGCAGGAATCAAACAGCAAGAAGAATCACCGGGTGCGTTGGCAAGTATTGCTTTTTATAAAGCCCTTTATGCAAATCATCCTTATGCCCATTCAGAATCAGGTGATATTAAAACAGTCTCTGGTTTTAAAGCAGAGGACGTTAAGCGTTTTTATAAGAAATATTATGTGGCTGCAAACGCTATCATTGTAATAGTCGGTGATGTGTCTAAAGAGCAAGCAGAGCAAACCGCAGAAAAATTATTGTCTGGTTTACCTTTAGGCACGAAACCAGAAAGCTTACCCGAAGTCACTATGCCGTTAGCAGGGGCAGAGCAACATATTGAATTTCCTTCTTCGCAAACACATGTGTTAGTCGGTTTGCCAGGTAGTTATCGTAAAGATCCTGATTATTTTAATTTGTATGTGGGTAATCATATCTTGGGGGGAAGTGGTTTAGTCTCTAAGCTTTTTGACGAAGTTCGAGAAAAGCGGGGCTTAGCTTACAGTGCCTCCAGTAGTTTTATGCCATTGCTTAAGCAAGGTCCGTTTTTAATCAGCTTACAAACGCGTAATGATCAAACGACTCAGGCATTGCAAGTACTTAACCAAACCCTGGCTGATTTTATTAGCAAAGGACCCAGTGATACAGAGCTAACTGCAGCAAAGAAAAATATCACCGGTGGTTTTGCGCTGCGCTTTGATACCAATAAAAAGTTGGCTAACTATGTAGCGATGATAGGGTTTTACGACATGCCGCTGGATTATTTAGATACCTTTGAACAAAAAGTAGAAGCGGTAACCGTGGCTTCAATAACCGAAGCATTTAAACGCCGCGTTAATCCTCAGTTACTTCAAACGATTACAGTAGGCAAGTCAGCCGAGAAAAGTGTCCAATAAGCTTAAAATTATCGGGGGCGACTGGCGCAGTCGCTCCATAACGTTTAATGATGCACCTGGCTTAAGACCTACTCCAGCTAGAGTAAGAGAAACAGTCTTTAACTGGTTGCGCAATGATATATTAGCGAGTCGCTGTCTGGATTTATATGCCGGCAGCGGCGCGTTAAGTTTTGAAGCCGCCTCTAGAGGCGCTAAGTCAGTTGTCCAGGTTGAAAACAATCCTTTAGCCTGTCGAGCGTTAAAAGAAAATGGTGTCACTTTGCGAGCTACGCAAATTAAAATTGTTCAGTCTGAAGCCTTTCGCTATCTGGCGGGTGATGCTGAGGTGTTTGACGTGGTGTTTCTCGATCCTCCTTTTGGCCAGAACTTAGCGGTTCAGACCTGTCAATGGCTAGAAGATAAGGGTTGGCTAAGTGCTCATGCAAAAATCTATGTTGAAGCTGAAAGCACTCTAAAGCTGGAAGGGATACCCCAAAACTGGCGGTTACTCAATAGTAAAGTCGCAGGAGAAGTGGGGTATCACTTGTTTGAACGGGTGAGTTAAAATTTATAATCCACCGTCAGTGTGTCTAACGCCAGCCCAGAGAATTTCTATATCCCATTCTCTCCATTTTCTTTTAACCATTTCAATGACTTTATCTACGCCTTCTAGTCCCACGCCTACCCAATCAAACTCCTCACTTCTTACCACATTATGTCCTTCATTATCTCTACAGATAAAATTTACAGTATATCTATTCATGTCTCTTCTCCTGGTTAAATAACAAATCGTCTAGTGGCAGACGAGTTACAGTTACTTTGATGTTACAACTCTATTTAAATCATGTTCTTTCTGGTAAACAATATTGAAAGGTATGTCAGAATGAATAATATGCTTTGCCCATCGATCCATAAAATTCTGAATATCTGATTTCTTCCAATCGTTATTAGCTATCTTTCGATCCATCTCGATCAGTTTTTCCACAATGACTTCATGCTCCCTTTTATGTCCTTGAAAATTTCGAAAATCATATTGCTTCATCAAGTCTTCTTCTGCGTCAAAATGCTCTTTGACATGGGAAAAGATTAACTGAATGTTTTTTTTCAATTCTTCTTTATTGATCGAAGAAACCAATTGATTAGCTAATATAAAGATTTCTTGATGCTGTTTATCCATTAAATCATCACTCATTTGGTATAAATCCTGCCAAATAAAGTGATACATGCTGCCTGGCGATACGGAGCTGATCTTTTCTGCCTGTTGTCGGTGATGTGCAATGTTGTCAGGTGTGGTTTTGTTATTATTAGTTTTATAAACAAAATTGTGTCGCGCTTGATGGTATTGCTCATTACCATAAAAATTGGCGTACATCTGAGTAAGCTCGAATTTTCTATAGGTAGCCAAGGCCTTTAATGATTCGTCATAACAGCGGGTTTTAGATTTTTCATCCAAACATTTTTGTAGGGTTTCATTATTAGCCGCATACGTATTGGCTAAATGTTTAATCTGAGCGGTAAAAATCTTATGGTTTTTATCGAGGACTTTGTCACACAGACCGATACGCCAGGCCATTTTGGCACTAATAGGTAAGCGTTGCTCTGTCAATGAGGTTGCAATTTCTTGACCTACTCGTTTGGGTAATAAATAGGTCCAATATTCAGAGCCGTATAACTCTCCCATATTTTTATAATGCGGATTAAAAATTACACCTTCCCGCACAATGATTTGGTCAGTTGCTATGGCCAGGATAGCGCCTCCTGCGCCTGCGTTACCCGCAACCGCAGATATAGTCACTTTATCGAGGGTTGTTATAATCTGATGGATTAGATCATCCATTGCATTGATATTTAACCATGACTCATCTGCTGGGCTGTCTGCCACTTCGATGTGATTAAGATGGATACCATTAGACCAGTTGTCTTCGCCCCCCATGAGTACGATTACTTTTACCGGCAAAGATGCAATGTGCTGATAAACGCTGAGCAGCAGTCGACATTGCTCAGTACTCATTCCTCCATTATGGAAAGCAAAATGTAAATAGGCGACCTCATTTTCTTGTTCGTACCATACTTCCTGGACAGGCAGCTTTCGTCCGGGTTGTGTGTAGTCTATTTCCAGCAATTTAGGATGGCTATTACTTAGCAGATGAGTTAGTCTGAAGCTCCTGACTTGGTCATTTAATAAAAGTTCTTTTAACACAAAAGAAGCAGGTAATTTGGCCCCTTTTTCGCCAGCGTCTAATTTCGGTTTTAAATGTCCAATCCAGATAGCGCCATCGATTGTTGCTCGACAAATAGCATGATTGGCTATAGCAATAATATCTCCTGCTTTGCCTGTCAGATGCTGTTCTTTATGCCCATTAAATAAAAAATACTGTTTGCCATAAAGTTCATCCAATACGCCAGGACTGCCATCAGCTGCATTAATACGTCTTAGAATTTCGTCAGTTTTATGGCTTTTCCAGTTAATGGCTCGATCGGGTTGCTTCATCGAAGGAAGGGTTTTACCATTATAATCAGATCGATTGTAATCCTGCGTTTCAGGCTTAAAATCAGCAGCATCAAAATAAGTTAAAGCCTCCCATAAGCAGTCGACGGCTGCTTGAGTTACTTCACGATAAAAAATACTGCTTTTGGTTGCCTGACGCATTGGAAATGTTTTGTTGGCCCAAATAGGACCGGCGTCCATTTCTTCTGCCGCTTCCAATAATGATACACCCCATTCGGGTTCATTATTCTGAATAGCCCAATCTAAAGAAGAAGGACCACGGTCTCCTTTAATGCCGGGATGCACAATCAGGCATTTATATTGCAGATAAATATCTTTGGGTAAATGTCGGGTTAAAAAAGGACATAAGATCAAATCAGGTTTGAACAATGCTACACCCTCTACTAAGGTCTCTGTATTGCCAAGATGCAATTCAACAGATACTGTATAACCAGCATCCTCAAGCTCAGTGTAAAAACGTTGGGTTAAACCAGAAAATGCCGATGAGATTAATAAAATACGCATGAATCTTTCCTTAATTATAGTTTGCTCTTTACAAAATTCCGATATGAATACTCGTTGTTATTGGAACTGTTAAGATTTAGGCTGCTTCGATTGAATAAAGCTCACAAAGGCCGAAACGCTCTCGGTAACTTTGTGGGTTAATACTCAATTGACGAATAAAGGCACGGCGCATACGTTCGGCATCACCAAAACCTGATTTAGCCGCAACTGTTTCAACCGATAGCTGTGTACTTCCCAGATAATGTCTAGCTGCATCGATACGAGCCATTTCTACAAACTTGGCGGGTGTCAAGCCTGTTTCAGTCGAGAAAAATCGTGCAAAATTTCGGGTACTCATCCGCATTCGTTCAGCAAGCGCTTCTACTCGCAAATCTTGGGTAAGGTTGAGCATAATCCATGTTTGTAAATCTTTAATCTCCGGACGGGAGGCGTCACTGGTCAGATAAGCACTAAACTGCGATTGTCCACCGGGCCTTTTGAGAAAGACTACAAGATAACGGGCTACTAACAATGCCAATTCGCTACCCCAATCTTCCTCTACCATCGATAATGCCAGATCAATACCAGAGGTTATACCTCCTGAAGTTGAAATACAGCCATCCCGGACAAAAATTCTATTCGGTTCAACATTGACTGCTGGATAATCACGCGCCAGCCTATCGCAATAATCCCAGTGACTGGTTGCTCGGCGGCCATCTAAAAGTCCGGTTTCAGCAAGTAAAAAAGCGCCAGTACAGATAGAGGCAAGTCGTCTTACTTTTGGTGTAATGTTTCTAATCCAACTCTGTAAGGCAGAATCACACAAAAGACAATTCACATCGGGAGAGCCGGCAATCAACAAGGTATCAATATCCTCATTAACTTCGATATAAGCTTTTTCGGCGATAATTTGAAGACCGCAGGAAGACTTTAAAGGTCCTGGTTTTGCTGCTAACACCTCCATAGGATAAGCAAGTTCACTACAAACACCGGATTGTTGCAAGGCATTATTGGCAAAAGCAAATACTTCCATGGGTCCGGTAAGATCAATAATTTCAACTCCCGGGTAAGTAACTATTCTAACAGGCCGTATTTTATCAACACGCGCGGGGGAGTCGGTATCGTCTGATGGATTGTAGAAAAAAGTGCTCATATAAGCTCCTTGCATATTGTTTACTAAAACAATTGGTTTCTGCAGTGACGGTAAATCTACTCTCATTATAATTTCTACACAATGACATATTACCCTCATTTACTGCCAAAATTTATGGCCACTCTATATATCTACGTTTATGCGGGAGTTTATTTAATAAAATCCTGTTTATACGCTATCATAACCTTACGATTTTCTAGGCGTGTTGCTCTCAAATAATTTAATAGTGTTGACAGTTTTATTATGAAAAATTCTAGGCTTATTCTTTTCTTATTGATCGTTGTTGCTGTCAACGGTTTGTTTTCCTGGTTATGTAATTTACCGCAGAATGCCGGGCCAGATGTCCCAGATGGCAAAATTAGCAGTTTCTCTTATGCACCTTTTCGTGAAGGACAGAGTCCATTAAGCAGGAAATTTCCTAGAGTCGATCAGATCGATGAAGATTTACACTTGTTAGCGGGTGAAACCTATTCAATACGAACTTACTCCAGTATGGATGGTATGGAAGAAGTGCCTGGTATTGCTCGTAAGTATGGTCTTAAGGTCATTCAAGGTGCCTGGATTGGCGGAACCGCAAAAAATAATGAAGCTGAAGTTCAGCAGTTAATTAGATTAGCTAATGAATATCCTGATGTTATTACCCGGGTCATTGTGGGTAATGAAGTTCTACTCCGTGGAGAGCAAAAGCCCAATCAATTGATACACTATATTCGACAAGTCAAGCAGGCCATTAAACAACCGGTTTCTTATGCGGATGTTTGGTCATTTTATCTGCGCTATCCTGAAGTTGTACAGGAGCTGGATTATTACACGGTGCATATTTTGCCTTACTGGGAAGATGAGCCGCTTAAAATTGATGAAACTACTGCACGTGTTGAAGAAAATTATTCAAAAATACGTGATGCTTTTCCAGGTAAGCCGATTTTAATTGGCGAGACGGGGTGGCCAAGCGCTGGGCGTCAACGAGGTGGTGCTTTGCCCGGTGTCGTTAATGAAGCCAAGTTTATTCGGTCTTTGGTGCAATTAGCTAACAAAAATGGTTTTGATTACAATATTGTTGAAGCCTTCAATCAGCCTTGGAAGAGTAAACTTGAAGGGGTTGTGGGTGCTAATTGGGGGGTTTACTCCTCAGATCGTGAACGGGTTTTTCCTTTAACAGGACATGTGGTAGATAATCCAAAATGGTCGAAAAGATTGCTTATTACCAGTTTATTTACCCTGCTTGTGATAAGTGCGCGCTTGAAATCACTTCAGAAACTAACACAGCAGCATCAACTCGTTTTTCTTGGTTTTACCCAGTTGCTTAGTGCGTTAGTGGTTAATCAAATGGATAATTATTGGTATACCAGCTACAGCCTGATTGAACGTTTTCAGGTGCTTTTTATCGGTAGTTTAAGTTTATTACTGGGTGCGGCAATTCTTCAGAGAACGCTAGAGTTGTTCACAGATAAATTAACTCAGATAACGGGTTTATGGATTCGTTATTTAGTACTCGCGTTCGTTGCGGTTGCGCTTTATAAGTCTCAATCATTGGCGATGAGCGGGCGTTATCTGAGTTTTCCTTATCCGCTAACGTCAGTTCCTGTCTTTGGTATTATTGGCTTTATGCTGATCCGCTATTTTGAGAAAGGACATGGTTTAGCCAATGCCTTAGAGTTTAATGATTTATTTGGCTCACGAGTATTCTCAGTGGGGCGCACTAAAGTGATTAGCGTGGCATTAGCGATTCTTGGCGTAATCTTGATTGGCGTCGAAACAGTTTTTGTATTACAAAGCGCTAACTATGAAACTGCATATCCCAATTTTTTCGCCAGAATGTATGAAGTATTTTTGGTGACTATCAATTACAACCAGCTATTAGGTTGGGCAATGCTGATTGGGGCCTTAATTATACGAATTCCCCTACGCATATCAGCTTTCGTATTGGCTTTCATGCTGGTAGAGATTATCTTGGGCGAAGCTTACGCATTCACAACGTTACACGATTTTATTGATATGTATCCCGGTTTATTTGAAAGATTCTGGCAGGGGTTTTATTACACAATCACTAATACTCAATTATTGTTGTGGGTCGCGAGCGTGTTAATACTGGCTGTTACTTTATGGGACTATGAGGAGCAGCAGCTTCATAGTCATTAGTTTGATAACTGATATTAACCCTTCAGGCAGGTTTATATGTCTAACTTGTTAAAATCTAAAGCCACTATTGATAGTTTTG
>CAIOMN010000098.1 GCA_903859415.1 uncultured Methylococcaceae bacterium | reverse complement strand
TATTAAAAATACCCATTTTGCTGGGTAGGGGAAGTACGCGTTTTATTGAGCGCTTACCAAATGGGAGAGAATAACCCTAGAACACTTCAGGCTAAAAATGACCTTGCATTGCTTCTTACGGATGCGAATGAATCTCTGCGACTCTTACGAGAAACCTTAGAGGGGCTTAAGAAGGCTTACAAAAGTGCCGGCAAACCTGAGACTGAAATCTTGCTACTAGAATGTGTATTTAATGTCGCAGTTCGTCTTGGTGATGGAGCAGAAGACTTAAGTGAGGCCGAATCTTTGCTGCGTCGTTGTGTCGCAGGTTTCTCTGCCTCACCAGAGGCAGGAGAAAATCACTGGCGCACACTGCTCTCTAGCCGAGAACTTGCATATCATCTCCATAGAACCGAAAGGCAAGAAGAAGCAGGGATTCTAGCTAGAAAAACTCTCACATTAAGTGAAATGAATCCCCAACTGGGTCCTTATCATATGGACACTTTGGATTCGGTACGTCAGGTTGCAATATTCCTTTTTAAGGATGGACGATTAGATGAAGCAGTACCGCTCTTACAACGCGAGTTGATTGGACGCGAGCAAGCTTCAGAATTGGGTCCTCAGCATAGTAGCACATGGAAGTGTTTAGGCAACCTATTGGAAATACTTTGGGCGTTGCACAGAACAACGGAGGCTGAAAAGTTGTGCTTCAGCAAAAGCATGAAGTGGAGGGAAATTATCGGTGCAGAGCATCCCAATATGGTTGCATGTACGCAGACACTTGTAAGGATACTTGCTATGAATGAGAAAATTGGAAAAGCGCGACAGATCGAAGTGGCATTAAATCTAGCGTTAACACGCAAGCAATATTACGAGCTGCAAGCCAAAACAGGCCCCGAGGATCAAGAACTGTTGCTGCTGATGAAGGCACTTGCAGACGCGCAGAAAGACTGTGGTTATTTAAATGAGGCTGAAAGCAACTATCGTCGTTTCCTCGACGGTATGAGATATATACAGTGCGAAGACGATGAAGATATTGCCATTGCTCTGAACAATTACGGCTTGCTTCTACGTGATGCGGGTAGATTAGAAGATTCATTGAAATGCTACCAAGATGCTCTTGCAATTGATGAGAAACTGCACACAATAAATGAACCTAGTCACCCTAAGATTCCACATCGCTTGAATAATGTTTCTATGGTACTGCTTATGCTCGGGTTAACCGATGAGGCCAAATTACAATTGGCGCGAGCATGGTCTCTGAAGAAAAGCCTTCACGATACCACTAGTGCTCGCATATTGTGGGTTCGCGTTGCCGTTGCTATGCTCTCTGGAGAGCCTCCCGGAGTTTTCTTGGGACAGTTAAAGACTGTTTTAGAACTATGTGAATGGCGCACTGCAAATCAGGTGGACAATTTTTGGAATGTGCAAAGCGTTGTAGATTACTTAAACAATAAGATTTCTGCGTTGAACGGACAACTTTTGGCAACTCTCGTAGATGTTTTAAACGCTCCGCACTTTGGTCTGCAGTCTTCCGACTCACCCGATAGTACTAGTGACAGCCGATCGTTGAACTTGAACGATTTTGATTTGTGGAAAAGTCAAGACCCTATTAAAATTGAGGTTCCATGGTAGAGTCAGGCAGAAATATCTTATCTATTGAGGAACTTGCAAAACTCATTAAAACGAGTTGAATTAGTAGCCAGAACGGCCAAAAAAGAAAAATAACCTGCCCAAAAATGATAAAATAGAAGCTTCTAAAATCCAATTTTATCAATGAGATGAGCAAGCTACCAGATGCTTTATCACAAACATGGCTTAATATCCAAAGCCCTTTATTTCCCTGGTTGTCAGAAGAGTTAGGCTCGCTGACAAAGAAACAACAGGAATGGGTGACCACATTAGAAATGGTGCGCATCGAAGAATTCATCTATTCCAACCGTGGCTTTCCAGGTCGCCCACCTCAAGACCGCACCGCGATTGCTAGAGCGTTTGTGGCGAAAATGATTGATAACTTACCCACGACACGTGCTTTGCTGGATCGACTCGAAACCGATATTGCCTTAAGACGGATTTGTGGCTGGGAGCGCAAAAATGATGTTCCCGATGAATGGACGTTTTCTCGGGCATTTGCCGAGTTCTCGGAATCCCGTTTACCTGAGCGAGTTCATGAAGCCTTTATCAAAAAAAGCTATGAAGGCGAACTAGTGGGACATAACTCTCGTGATGCTACCGCGATAGAGGCACGCGAAAAACCGCTCAAAAAAGAATCCGTTGAGAAAGTTGCCTTAAAAAGAGGTCGCCCTAAACAAGGGGAAAAGCGCGTTAAACCCTTAACCCGTATCGAAAAACAGACTGGCGGCATGAGTTTGCCCGACATGCTTGATGACTTGCCGAAAGCGTGCGATGTAGGCACCAAGAAAAATAGCAAGGGTTATAAAGTCAGTTGGACGGGCTACAAATTACACTTTGATGTGGCAGACGGAATAACTGGGGTCGTAGTAAACTTAAATATAATTATACCCCGCCCACAGTTACCAAACGCAACTGTTTAATAATAATGCATCGATTATAACCGCCTAAGGATTATAATCAGCTCATGAGCAAAACACACGACAGCAGCTATAAGTTTTTATTTTCAAATCCGGAGTTAGTCCGAGAC
>CAIOMN010000097.1 GCA_903859415.1 uncultured Methylococcaceae bacterium | reverse complement strand
GCGTGTTAATACTGGCTGTTACTTTATGGGACTATGAGGAGCAGCAGCTTCATAGTCATTAGTTTGATAACTGATATTAACCCTTCAGGCAGGTTTATATGTCTAACTTGTTAAAATCTAAAGCCACTATTGATAGTTTTGTTCATTTTATCTCCACCTCACTGAATAGTGTGTTGGAAGTGCATGAAGCGATCCATTCAGAAGATAAAGTTTTGGCATACTTTCATCGTTGTGTGAGAGAAGTGCCTGCTTATCGACAGTTTTTGGACGCTCGTGGTATTCTGTCGGAAGAAGTTACTACATTTTCAGCTTTTCAGGCACTCCCTTTAATGAATAAGCTTGATTATATGCAGGCTTATCCGTTACCTCAGCGTTGTTTAGGCGGCGCGTTAGCCAGTGCTGATCGCGTCGCTGTGTCTTCTGGATCGACGGGCACCCCTACGTTTTGGCCGCGATCTTTTATACATGAGCTGGATGTTGCCCGTTACTTTGAACAGGTATTTTATGATAGTTTTCATGTTCATGAACGAAGCACGCTGGCTGTGGTGTGCTTTGCGTTAGGTAATTGGGTCGGTGGTCTGTATACGGCTTCCTGTTGTTGGCATTTAGCCAATAAGGGTTATCCATTAATGGTGGCAACACCCGGAAATAATAAAGCCGAAATCTTTCGGATAGTGCGTGAGTTATCGCCTCATTTTGAACAGACGGTGTTATTGGGTTATCCTCCTTTTGTAAAAGATGTCATTGATACTGGACTGGTTGAGGGCATTGATTGGTCTCAATATCAAACAAAGTTAGTCTTTGCCGGTGAAGTCTTTAGTGAAGAATGGCGGAATCTGGTAGGGCAAAGGATAGGGTCTGAGTCCCCCTGTTTTGATTCTTCATCACTTTACGGAACAGCAGATGGGGGAGTTTTAGGTATCGAGACACCTTATAGTATTGCTATTCGGCGCTGGTTGGCTAAACATCCCAAAGCTGCGCGGCTTTTGTTTGGTGAATCAAGGTTACCTACCTTGGTGCAATATGATCCAGTGAGCCGGTTTTTTGAAACCCACGAAGGCACGCTGGTCGTTTCTGCTGAAAACACAGTGCCTTTGGTGCGATACCATATTGCCGACAAAGGGGGCGTGTTGAGCTTTGATGAGATGTGGGCATTTTTGACTGAACAGGGGTTAAAATCTGTTGATGAGTTGGGCCTGCCTGAGGGTTTTAAACCTCGGACATTACCTTTTGTGTATGTGTTCGGGCGGGCTGACTTTACAGTCTCATATTATGGCGCCAATATTTATCCAGAAAATGTTACGGTGGGTCTAGAGCAAGCTGAAATCATTCAGTCGGTAACGGGTAAGTTTGTTCTGGAAACGCAAGAAGATGATAAGGGTGATAAATATTTACACATTATCGTGGAGTTATTACCGAATAGTAAGGTCGAGGTCTCTTTAACTTCAGCTATTGCAATCTCTGTTCGAGATCAGTTATTACGTTTGAATAGTGAGTTTGCTAATTACACTCCGCTAGAACGGCAACTGCCTTTAATAACCTTGTGTCCGTTTGCCGATTCTGAGTATTTTCCTCAAGGTGTTAAACATCGCTATACAAGGAAATGAATCCAGATTATTTATTTGTATACGGAACATTAAAGCGTGGTTCTGATAATGAGCTTTGTCACTTTTTGGAACAACACGCTGATTTTGTCGGCTATGCAAAATATCAGGGACAGCTCTATGAAGTTGATTATTACCCGGGTGCAGTGCCATCTGATAATCCTTCAGATCAGGTGTACGGGGAACTTTATCAATTAAATGGAATAAAGCCCGCAGACTCTATTTTCTCGATATTAGATGATTATGAAGAGTGTGGCCCAGCGTTTCAGGCTCCAACAGAATTTGTTCGACTAGTCCAGCCGATTCGGCTCGAAAGTGGTGAAACTATTCTTGCCTGGGTTTATCTTTACAATCGAGCGACCGATAAGCTGAAAAAGTTGTGTTCGGGTGATTTTGTTAGGGATGGGATCATATTCTAACCCTGATTGCGGTTGGTATCTGGGCCGCTCAGCTACGTGGTTCAGCTTTTGGCTGTTGCCGCTTACGTTTGTGAGTGTCATGAGTTTGGGAGGACTAGTGGGTGTGGCCAGCTTTGCTATCTCAAGTGTGGAGATAAATATCCTGATCGTTGCTTTCTTTGCCTTTTTTATTGGCAGTAACGTCAATGCTCAAGAAACAGAAGTCATCATCCCTGAAGTCACTAAGACGACAGTAAAATCCAGGCAGAAAGTTAATACCGATGATGTGATAGAACTTGAAGAGATAACTGTAAAAAGTAATAGACGAAAAGATAATCTTCTCGGTATGACGGGATCAGCGTCACAAGGCAAAGTTGATCAGGCTCAATTTGAATATCGGCCACTGTCACGTAACGGCGAACTGGTAGAAGTAATACCTGGAGTATTAGCAACCCAGCACAGTGGCTCTGGTAAGGCTAATCAATATTTCTTACGTGGTTACAATCTCGATCATGGCACAGACTTTACCACTTATGTCGATGGCATCCCGATGAATATGCCGACTCATGCCCACGGACAAGGCTATATGGATATCAATAGCGTTATTCCCGAATTAGTCAATCATATTGAATACGGTAAAGGGCCGTATTATGCAGAGGTCGGCGATTTCTCAGCAGCCGGGTATTCAAAAATGTTTACGATGGATAAACTGCCTCAAGGTATTTTAAAGTTTACGGGCGGTGAGTTTGGTTATTACCGTGGGCTGGTTGCTAATTCCAATAAGGTGGGTCATGGCGACTTGCTCTATGCGGGTGAATTCAATGCTTATAATGGTGTCTGGCAACAACCCGAAAGCTCTAAGAAATTTAACGGCATGGTCCGCTATAGCCTGAATGAAGCTAATTGGGGCCTGTCCGTTAACGCCAAGGGCTACAATAACAGTTGGACCGCAACCAATCAAATCCCACAGGCAACCATTGATAATGGTAGCCTGGGGCTATACGGCACGATGGACCCAAGCGACGGTGGCAACACAAACCGCTATAGCTTATCAAGTCATCTCTGGAACAAGGGCGATCACTGGAAAAATGAGGCCAATCTCTATGCTTTGTACTATGACGTTAATTTGTTTTCCAATTTTACCGGCTATCTAAGTAATCCCGTTAGCGGTGATCAGATACACCAGTTTGAACATCGGGTACAGACCGGCAGTTCAATCGAACATACCCACAACAACCGCTTATTTAACGTTGACATGGACAATACCCTGGGATTGCAGGTGCGTAACGATCAAATCATGGGCTTAGGGCTAGATAACACTATTAAAAGGCAGTATCTCAGTACCGTCAGTCTTAATAATGTTAACGAAACCTCGGCGGGCATTTATTTCAAGAATCAAACCTATTGGCTGAACAAGTTACGCACCATTGCCGGGTTACGGGTCGACTTTATCAATAATGAGGTTACGCAACTTGATAACACAACACATAATCCATTGATCAATGCGGTCAACTCCGGCAATCGCTCAAAGGCAATGCTAAGCCCCAAATTGAGCATTATCCTCGGCCCTTGGTACGATACCGAATATTTCTTTAATGTCGGTGAAGGCTTCCATTCTAACGATGCCCGAGGCACGATGCTTAAACTGAATCCTGCTGACGGCTCCCGTATTAGCGGTGATGGCAGCGCTATTAGCCCTGTAACGCTGATGGCTGGGACCCACGGTGCAGAATTCGGAATACGCAGTAACTTTATCCCTAAGCTGAACAGTACGCTTGCACTGTGGTGGCTGCAAAGCAGTCAAGAACTGGTGTTCTCAGGAGATGATGGCACAACGACTGTTAATGGCAAGTCTCAACGTTACGGCATTGAATGGACTAATTACTACAAGCCTACCGATTGGCTGACACTGGATGCTGACCTGGCGTTAACTTCTGCCCGTTATGTTGCAAACCCAAGCGGAGAAACTAATGCGTATGTGCCCAACTCGGTTGGTAGGGTTATCAGTGCCGGTGCGACCATCGTAGCCCCTAATGGTTTGTTTGGCACCCTGCGTTTGAGGCATTTCGGCGATGTACCGTTGGATGCATCCGGTACCTACTGGGCTGGCAATACCAGTATCGTCAATTTGGGCGCCGGTTATAAACAGCATGACTATAAACTGGAAGTCGATCTCTTTAATATTTTCAACTCAACTGCTAACGATATTGCCTATGCCTATCAATACGCCTACCCGGCCGGTACTTCACCTCAGACTGGTATTATGAAACACCCCGTTGAACCGAGAATGGTTCGTGCTACTTTAACGTTAAATTTTTAATATGAGCTCATGGCTTATCACGTCGTCAATAATTTGATTTGTCCCACTCTATGCCAGATGGAGTAATAATCAACCCACCACATAAATTAATGTCATCTTTATTGCTTGAGTAATCTGAGCTTTTAAATGCGAATCCAGTTTCAACTTGGCTTCTGAGTTCACCGGTTATCATGCTGTCCCTTTAAGATTATCGCGTTACGCGGAGGTGTGTAGTGGCTATAAGGGGGTATTGTGCCATTACATGAGGCTTAAGCCTATATATAACCCAGTTTAATTATTTAAAATGTGTGTTACTACTTAATAGTTTGTATTTATCCGATGTATTAGCGCCGCTTAAGGTATTAATAAGGTAGTTTTGGATATTAAAACGGGGATTTGTTGCGTCAATAAGGGCGTTTTTGATACCTTGAAGAGCGTTAATGATATCAATAACCCGGTTTTATGTATTAAATCGGGAGTTTTTGATACATAAAAGGAGGGGATTAGTATCAAAAAGTCTGCTTGTTGTATTAAATCGGGGGTTTTAGATATCAATAAGGCCGGTTTAGATATCAATAGGCGGGGTTTAGGTATCAATAGCGCCGATTTATATATCAATAAGTGGGGTTTTAATGTTAAAAGCCCTGGTTAATGTACCTTTAAGTGGCCTTTAGGTTTGATAACCGGAGTCGCAAAAATCAGTAACGCCTGTGGTTGTTACAGTTAGACAATAATCCTTTAATCAAAGAATTGATATAACTATTTAATTTAATTTTTAAAAATATTTTCTCCCTTATTAGTATTCATCCATTGGTTTTTTCTTCAATAAAGTATAGTTAGTATTTAAGTGTCATAAAAACTTAATATGTAACCAGTATAGTGAATAACTGGGTATGGCAAAGCCGCTAAGCCTAGACCTACACAGGCCATGAAAGAAGTCTCAAGAAGGCATTGAGTTTTACTTACTATATAGGAGTCATTATGAAAAAATTAGCTATTACTTTAGCAGTTTCTGCTCTACTGAATGGTGTTGCGTCCGCCGGTCAAGTGAATCCCAAACTACCGATTCCTCATTTAGATCATGCATTTGTAATCGTTATGGAAAATCATCATTATTACCAAATTATTGGTAATAATGATGCACCATTCATTAATTCCTATGCCTATGAAGCCAACTTGGCTACTAACTATTACGGTGTTGGTCACCCAAGTTTGACCAACTATCTGGAAATCGTAGGCGGCTCTAACTTTGGAGTGATTAATGATAATTCTCCAGATTGGCATAACACCACTTGTAAATCGAATTTGATTTTAAACACGCCAGCTCTCGAAGGTGCTCCTAATATCTGCCCAATCGCTGGTTCGGGTTTGGATGGTGCAACTCCAGCTAAGGATACCAGTAACGAAGGTAGCCTGTCCGCTCCAATTTATAACTATCCATTAGCCCCAGCTAAAACAGGGGGTATAACTATTGCCGACCAATTGGTTGCAGTGGGTAAAAGCTGGAAATCTTATCAAGAAAACTTACCTGCTTTCGGTGCAGACAATGTTAACTGGAGTGACGGTTTGTTAACAAACGCTACTCCTGTTCCTGTTACTGGCGTGCCTCATTTATATGCAGTTAAGCACAATCCTTTTGCTTATTTTGCTAATATTCAAGCAGGTACTAACCCGCTTAACAGCTTAAATAACATCGTTGGCTTTGAAAGCCTCTATGCTGATCTAAAAAGCGGCAATGTACCAAATTTTTCTTTTATTGCACCAAACCAATGTCATGATCAACATGGCCGTGGTACCGGTGAAGTGGGTCCTGGTTGTTCATCTGATGCGGGCACCATTGCACAAGGTGATGCGACTTTGAAACAATTAGTGACAGACATCAAAGCATCTCCAGTTTGGCAAAAAGGTAACAACGTGATCGTGGTGGTATGGGACGAGAATGACTATAGCTCACTACCTAACCAGGTTGTTACTATCGTTGATAGCAACTATGGCTCTAAAGGCTTACAAAGTTCAGTGCCATATAATCACTTCTCTTTGCTGAAAACCCTGGAACAAGGCTTTAATCTGCCATACTTAAACCACGCAGCGGATAGTAACGTTAATTTGATTACTGATTTATTTAACTAATGTATTTAACTAAGCTGTTCCCCCATCCCGGTAACTGTTTTTTAACAGGTACCGGGATTCAGATGTAAACTTCGTTTTCGTCTCCGGCGGAAACGAAGATCTTGTTCGACAACAAGCATTCTAACTGCGCTTATCCACTTATCTATACCCACCCCCCTCTCACATTCGGTTACGACCTTTTTCGCAATGTCGAAATAATGGAATAAATCGGGTAGAATCTATAGCAGTGATTGGCTGAAAGCAGGAAACTCTAGCTTCTTTCTACAAACTAAATAAGATCTCCATCCTCTTTTTGATTAAGAGTCTAGTAACTAATGATATTAACTTAACCCATCATGATAATGAAAATTGCCAAAGCTCAGCTATTTATTGTAGTTTTATTTTTTTCAAGCTACACATTTGCAGACTATAAAGCCGTTTTGAAAAAAGCTAAACAAGGAGATGCAGAAGCACAATATTCTTTAGCCATTATGTATCAATTCGGTAAAGGTGTTCAAGAAGACGATGGAAAAGCATTTAAGTGGACTCAGTTAGCCGCAATGCAAGGTTATCCTAAAGCACAAAATAACCTTGGCTATATGTACGATGTAGGTGAGGGTGTCGCCCAAAATAATATGCGAGCTTATGTGTGGAAATATTTTGCTGCTGCTCAGGGCGAGTTAGATGCTGCAGAACATCGAGACGACCTGGCAAAGCAAATGACCAAACAACAGCTTAAAGAAGCTAAAAAAATGATTCGAGATTGTAGAGCCAGAAGCTATAAAAATTGCTATTAAAACAGGTACAATTTGATCCTAGGAGAGGCCATTCCCTAGATATTTAATTAATATATCCAATAGTTGCTTAGAAGCGATAGGCTTGGTTATGTAGTCATCCATTCCAGCGGCCAAGCATTTTTGCCGTTCGCCTTCCAGCGCATTTGCCGTAAGTGCAATCACTGTATGATGTGGTAAGCTCTGCTGGGTCTCCCGCAAACGCAGTTCACGGGACGCGGTATAACCATCCATAATTGGCATGTGGCAATCCATGAAAACCAAATCGTAGGAGCAGAGCTCTAGTTTTTCGAGAGCAAGCAGCCCATTCTCAACCACATCAGGAGCGATATTGAATTTACTCAGCTTCGCAACAATGACTTTTTGATTGATTTTGTTATCCTCAACAACGAGTACCTTTTTGTGCTGATAACTGGGCAGGTTAATACTTGGAGCGGGTGAATCGACGTTAGTATTCGCGCCAAGCTGTAGGGCATCAATGATGGCGTCGTAGAGTTGCTTATGTCTCACCGGCTTTAATAGGCGTTGGGTAATACAGGTATCTTGATAATCGGTCGGTTCAATTCGGCTATCAGATGATAATAAAATAATAGGTAGGGTAGCTAAACCGGGAATTTGTTTTAGACATTTTGCAAGCGTTAAACCATCCATCATCGGCATTTGCATATCTAGCAAAATGAGATCGTAGCGAACACCTTGAAGTGTTGAAGTCTGCAATTGCGAGAGTGCAGAACCAGCATTATCAGTTTCACTGACCGTCAAGCCCCAGTTCGTCAGATAACTGTTCAGAATGCTACGATTGGTTGCATTATCGTCCACTATCAAGATTCGTTTACCTAAGAGATCATAGGATGCTCTCAAGATATTATCGTCTTCGGTATTGGTTTGTGTGATTGGCAAGGTAAACCAAAAGCAGGAGCCTTTTCCTAGGATGCTATTGACACCGATCGAACCACCCATAAGTTCAACTAATTTTTTGCTGATAGACAGTCCTAATCCCGATCCCCCAAAACGCCGCGAAGTCGCACTCTCTGCTTGAATGAAAGGCATGAATAAGCGAGAAAGGGTGTCTTCTGATATGCCTATTCCGGTATCATGTACTTCAAAGCGCAATTGATCAGGATTATTTGCCTCAAACGATTTGATGATTTTCAGAGAAACTTCACCTCGCTCAGTAAATTTAATAGCATTGCTGATTAAATTAGTTAACACTTGCCGGATGCGCATAGGATCACCCTGCCAGCGGAAAGGCATGGCAATGGGCAATAAACAGTTTAACTCCAGACCTTTAGAATTAGCGCGGTTTGCCGATAAAGCGCAAACATCTTCGACTAAATCTACCAGATTAAAGTCAACGTGTTCAACTTCAAATTTATTGGCCTCTAATTTGGTTAAATCCAGAATATCGTTGATGATTTCCAGTAAGGCTTGGCCTGAGCTATGGGCAGTTTTAACCCAATCTAATTGGGTCGGTGACATGGGTGTTTCACTCAGCAGATCCAACATGCCTAAAACACCATTCATTGGTGTGCGGATTTCATGGCTCATATTGGCTAGAAACTCAGATTTTACCCGAGTGGCTTCTTCAGCCATTAATTTGGCTTTTAGTAAAGCCTGTGTAGCTTGGTGCTCTTGGGTAATGTCATCGATAATAACCACTAAACCCTTTGATTGGTCTGAGGTATCTAAAGCTTTTCCTGAGAGTCTAGCCCAAAAAACAGTGCCATTTTTATGGATGAGTTGTTGCTCAAGACGACAAGATTTGCCATCAGCAATAGCTTTATACATGGGCCTGCCATCGGTTTCATAGATCAAATCATCGGGATACCAAATGCGTGTTGATTGGCCGTTAAGTTCACCTGAAGCATAACCAAAAATAGCTTCAAGCTTACAATTACAGCGTAGGATGATACCTTCTTTGATGAGTACGATGCCCGATGTAGCTGTATCAAAAATAGCATGTTCTTCGGCATTGGCAATGCGCAAGGTTTCTTCAACCTGTAATTGGTGTTTGAGTTGTTTGGCCAGTAATTTGCGCGCGTCTATAAGTTCGGTTATGTCATAAAACCAACCTAAAATAGCGTCGTTGCCTTGATAGTGCATGGGCATGTAAGAAGCTAATACAGTGCGGTTATGATCGTCAGGAATACACAATTCAATTTGCCGATTGAGTACAATATGTCCTTGCTTGAGTTCAGAAAGAATCTCTTGGTATTCTTTTGGATTGGCATAATAGTGATTGGGGTTATCCTCCATGGGTTTGGGGTTTCTAATCAACTCGGCATAGCGCTGATTATAAAAAATTACTTTGCTTCCTTGGCTGATGGCGATCCGCACAGCAATAGGACTAACATTCAATATATTAAGCAGATTTTGCTCATTATTGTGAATCAGCAATGCATCTTGCTTTTGAGTAGTAATATCATTAAATGCTACAAGCCGTTCATCACCAATAAAGACGCAGTGAGCGATAACCCATCGATTTGTTCCATCCTTACAAGCAATTCGTATCTCAGGCGTTATAATTTCATTATTTAAAATTGAAGTAGACTTATCCGAGTCGGGCCACATTAATTGAAGGTTTGTTAAACGATGTTCATTCGGATAAGCCAAAGAACACCAGGCATCTAGGTCGGGAATGTCATCCAGTGTGTAACCAAAGGTTTTGATGAAGCGGTCATTCAGGCTGACAATTATGCCTTTTGTGTCATGGATGGCAACAGGAATTGGGGAGCTATGAAATAATTGGCGAAAGCGGTCATCACTTTGGCGTAAATGAGTTTCGATGCGGCTGCGGTGGTTGATTTCATTGGAAAGTTCTTGGGTTTTTCTCATGACCTCCCCAGTAATATACTTCTGATTGCCACTGGTGATAAGGGCGATTGCACCGAAAACGCTGCACATTAAGAGAGCTAAGAAAAATATGAGGAGTGATGAGGTGATTCGCTCAGTGCCGAGAGTAGAGAAAGGCTGAAATAAAATGATACGCCACTCATGATCAGCTAGTTTTATGGTAGCCTGATAATGTATCCCTTTACGTTCAACAAAGGGCGATTTAACAATTCTTGGCAAAATTTCTCGAGTATTCGTTAATAAAAGCTGTCCGCCGGTGCTAATATCTTCAATTCGCCAGAACAAATTCTTGGAGTTATCGCTGATATTAGCAATTAGTTGGTTGAAATCGATCACACCAACACAGAATCCATTCAGCTTGCCATGATTATCATGAACTGGAGCAAAAACAAACACACCTCCAAAGTCACTGGTTTTATTGGATCTTGTTATTTTTGATGTTACCGAGGGAAGATCTGATTGTCTGGCCCTCTCGATAGCATCAGCACGTATCGGTTCTGAGAGAAGGTCTAAGCCAAGATCAAGCTCTAGATCCTCTAATGCATGTGGTTCAATATATGTAACCGGGGCCGACCAACCGTTCGAGTTTGGAGACCAGTCTTTAATGGGTCTTATTTCAATGGGGTGATTATTTGATAGCGATTTGGTTATGGCGTAATTGTGAGCGTCTTTCTGGTTCACTAAGGGAATCCATCCCCAAGCATGAAATACGTTTCTATTGTTTAGTATGCGTTGACTAAAAGTTTTAAACTCTTTGGCGGTTACATGTTCGCTGGCGTCGAATAGTGCGGTTAAGTCAATTAAAGACTGAGTCTGGGTTTGTTCCAATAATTTGAACTTATTCAGCATAGAAATTGCTTCACTTTGAAAACGGGTTACCAACTCTTGTTCGTCGCTTTCTTCCATAGTGTGTTGGATAACAACACAAAACAGCATGCCAATAAGTAAAGGAATTCCAACGTGCCACCGACGACCATTCCAAATTTTGCTTTGGTCGAATGTTACCAGTACGAGAGGCGTGAAAATCAGAATACCTAAGGTATCGCCAAGCCACCAATTAATAAAAGTCAGAGAGAATTGTTCAGAATCAATTAAGTGCTTGATGAATAATGCCGTGGAGCCATTCAATGCGGCTATGGTGCAGGTTCCAAGAGCGATTGCAAAACAATGGAGCAAATCGTTTGGTCGGGTAAGTTTGAATGATGGAGCAAAGCGGAGAAGTAATTTCTCAGCTATAAATGCTTGCAGTGTTGAGCCACAAGCGATAATCCAGGGTAACCAGCTTTGATCGAATTGTCCATCCGCTGCAGCTGCGTTACTAAATGCAGATCCGATTAAAATTCCAGGCCAAATACGTGATCCCCGCCAGATAAGACATGCAGCAAGAGCTAGTCCAGCGGGCGGCCAAATCAGTGCAACAGCGCCCGGTGTTAAGGATAGCATCAAGCTGACACGACTGAGTAGGAAATAGAGTAGGCCTACACAAATATTTAAAATTATGGGTTTCATTCAACCTTTTTTGACTAATATTGATTCCATGAGACTAGGGTAAAATGAACAAATAGTCCTAAGTCAGGGCTTAACTATTCGATATTTTTATAAGTTTTAAAGTGGTAGTTTAGGCTAGTGATTCTTTTCCACTTAGCCCTTGATAATAAGGTATACAGTGTTTATGGCAATAATCAAAATTACGGACTGTTTATTGCTTCTCTGGAGACAGAAGAATTAATGACAGCGTGCCTTTGCATCAATTATATAGTAGATTATTGATTTAACCCATTATCCCTTTTTCAAAGCTAAGTGCTTTGCTAAAGAGGAGCGTTAGAAAAATATTTCGAAGTATTTATGACTTATAACTTAAATTTAATGTTAATCTGATCGACAATTTTATTTGGTTTCTGAGCGACATAATGATGCTTACTTGTGATGATTTTCATACATACAAAAAATCCGGGATGTTTTAGTGACTCTGAGTAGAAGTATTTTATTAATTTATGTTGTTATTTTAGCGTTTTTAACTTTTAATCCATGGATACTTCCTGGATCTAGCATGTTAGTTGGTATCGAATTGGATAAATTAGAACATGCCATAGCTTATTCTGGGATGTCTTTTTTGATTATGCTAGCGTATGGGATTACAAAGTCATCCCGAATGAGTTCACTCATAGCATTTCTTTTTTGTTCATCTATAGGCTTATTATTTGAATTTATTCAGCTTTGGTTTACAACAAATCGACAGTTTTCTATTAATGATGCTATTGCTAATGTCTTAGGAGCCTTGTTGGGCGTTGCTGTGTTTTGGGGTTACTCATGTGTCGTTTTAAAGCGAGACCTAAAATAAAAACGATTAATGATCTCTATTAAAATGTTTAACTTAACTTAATAACCTGGATTTCTGCACCCACAGCCTCTAGCATTTCGCGTAGCGAGGTGAAGTCAGTCTCCAGTTCGGTAGCAGGTAAACCCTCATGAAGCTTTTTTTCGAGAGTGTAGGCGAGTGCTCGGAGTGCTTCCATCCCCAGTGTAGCAGAAATGCCTTTTAGGGAATGGGCGGTTCGTTCTGCATTGGCTTGGTCGCCATTTTCTAACGCAATTTGTATTTTATCGATGTCTGACAGATGAGTCTCAGCGAACTTAGACAGTATGCGCCGATAGCTAACAAGATTACCATTCAGAAATTTCAGTCCAGTTGTTTGGTCAATTAGACAGAGGCTCGTATCTTGGGTAAGGGGAGGAGCATCTGGAGGCTTCGTCTCATCAGGAAGGTCTAAGCCATTTTGGGGGAGCCAGCGTGCCAGTACAGCATACAGCCGTTCAGGATTGACTGGCTTTGAAACAAAATCATTCATCCCTGCTTCTATGCAGTGCCAGCGGTCTTCTTTAAAGGCATTGGCCGTCATAGCTATAATAGGAACATTTTGGCCAATAGGTAACTGTCTTATTTTGCGGGTTGCTTCCAGTCCATCCATAACGGGCATCTGCAAGTCCATCAGAACCAGATCATACTGTTTTTGCACAATCATTGCCAAGGCTTCGCCACCATGTATGGCTATATCAACCTTTATTCCGTAACTTTCCAAAATTCCCAAAGCTACCTCCTGGTTAATTTCATTGTCTTCTACTAAAAGGACAGAAGCTCCCATTTTTAACTTTGTTTCTTCAGAAATGAATACCTCCTGTGGCAATAGACTCATATCACCGTGTTTCAATAGGGCGGTAAACCAAAAAGTGCTGCCTTCTCCAAGACGGCTAATCACTCCAATTTCACCACCCATCATGTTCGTGAGTTTCTTGGAAATCGCAAGCCCAAGGCCGGTACCGCCATATTTTCGGGTCGTTGAGGCTTCTGCCTGTTCAAAGTTATTAAACAATTTGCTTTGTTGGGCTTCGTTAATCCCAATACCGTTATCTTGCACCTCGAAGCGTAAAGTTACTAGCTTCTGATTTTCAGAAAATAGAGTCGCACGAAGAATAATGCTTCCTTGATCTGTAAACTTGATTGCGTTACTTAAGAGGTTAAGCAGAATCTGGTTAAGTCGTAATGAATCACCTAACAAAGGTAATTTGTCCAGGCGTGGATCGATTTCTTTGATGAGGGTTAAGCCTTTCTCGTTAAAACGATTAGCAATGATGTTAAGGAGCTGACTCAAGGTTGTGGAAATAAGAAAGTTATTTTCTTCTAGCGCGAGGTGATTGGCCTCGATTTTGGATAAGTCGAGAATATCATCAATTATGCCCAACAGGTGTTTACTCAAACTCATGATCTTGTTGAGTTGGACTTTGTGTGAGGGTTGTTCGAGCTGTGCTTGTAATAAATGGGCAAGCCCGATAATACCATTCATTGGGGTGCGAATTTCATGGCTCATATTAGCTAGAAATAGGCTTTTGGATTGGTTAGCAAACTCAGCATCAATTTTCGCTTTTACAAGCTCGGTTGTGCGTGCTTCAACCAGTTGCTCAAGGTGCAGGCGGTAATCATTGAGCTCCAACTCTGACTGTACACGTTTAGTGATGTCCTGAAAAACGATTACGGCTCCTAATAAAGCATTTTTCTGGTAAATGGGATGGGTTGTATATTCAACGGAAAAGCGACTGCCATCCTTACGCCAGAGGACATCATTGTCGATATGTCTCATCACACCATCGTGAAAGGTGGCATACATAGGGCACGTGTCCATCGGGTAGAGGCTACCATCTGCATGGCTATGGTGAACCATTTCATAAATTGAGATCCCCATCAATTCTGATGGATTATAACCCAGCATATTTGCTGCGACCGGATTAACGAAAGTAGTTTTGCCCTGCGTATCTAACCCAAAAATACCTGCAGGAGAAGACTCCAACAACAATCGATTATGCGCTTCACTACGGATCAAATTTTGGGTAGCCTCTAGCTTGTTTAATGCATAAGACACATTGTTGGTCAAGGTAATGATTAAGGAGATCACTTCCTCATCAAAGAAATTGACGTCTGAATGGTACAGACTAAAAACCACATAGATCTCACCATTCCGAAAAACAGGGAAACAGGCCGTGGAGTTCCAATCATGATGCAATGCCCGTTTTCGCCAGGAGATCATAATAGGGCTGTTGATAATGTCATTAATAACCAGGTGTTTTTTCTCACGATAAACCTGCCCCGCCAAATGATTCTCTGGACTATCTGCATCGGTAGAAATAGTGATGCAATCCAGATAGTCAAGGCCTTGTCCATACTTAATAATGGGTATAATGCGATGAAATTCTTGGTCTTCGACACCAATCCAGGCCATGTTCATCAACCCGCTTTCAATGGGTATCCGACAGAGAAAATCCAGTATATGCTGCTCATCAGTACCATGAAGTATCTGTTCATTGATATTCGCGAGGGCCCTATATAAATGATTGAGTCTTAACGAACGTTTTTCAGTCATGATCAACTCAGAAATATTGGTCAATGTTATCCGTAAGCTCGGCACATCAACTTCATCCTGTGCTGTAATAGCCTCCATACGCACCCATAATGGGATGCCATCGTTGCTCAACATCCGCACATCAAGCACCTGCTGTTCTCTGGATTCAAGCAGTAGTTTATAGAAGGGGTAGTAAAGCGCTAGATCAGCATTGAGAATAAATTTGGAGAACGGCTTATTCAGTAGCTTACGCCGAGATAATCCCAGTAGCGTCGCTGCAGCATGATTGGCTTGTTTAATCAAACCGTTATGGGAAAGCGTGAGATAAGCAACTGGCACTAAATCATAAAGCCCAAAAAAACGTGTCTTCGCAATATCGAGTTCACTCTGAATTTGGCGCAGCTCCTCGTTCTGTAACTCCAGTTCGATTTGATGTACATGCAACTCGTGAAAGAGTTCTTCGGTTGCTTCGGGCGACAACGCCTTCAGTTGTTCCGATAACTGCACTGACTTTCCCTGAAGAATGTCCTCTGCCTGTTTACGTAACGTTGTTTCCGAACCCGTACCACCCCGACTATTCATTGATGTTCTTCAAGGTTTAATCCTCCTTGTCTGACTATATTTTTATGGTGACCTGACCAAAGTAAGCAGGCTAAGGTGAGTACACAAAAAGCTGCACCGATGTAAGATGCCGAATAATAGCATATTCCAGTGCTGACTATTTGCCAAAACGATATCAGCCGCTATTAACATCGGAAGAGACATCCATCAACAAGCTAACGAAGCCTAATACCCAAATACTCTTTGGAATTTGGCTTAAGGTATTTCCATAACGAGACATCGGCTAAAGACTAATGATGATGGTGAGAATGAGCTGTAGGATGACTGTGAATTAATGCACACGTATGATTTGTAGACTCTAATTCAATTTGTAAGGTACTGTGATGAACGGCGTAATGGTCTTTTAAGGTTAATACAATCTCATCAAGAAATTGATCACCAGGGTGGCCGCTGGGAATGACCAGGTGCGCAGTGAGCGCGTTTTCTGTGGTGCTTAATCCCCAGATATGTAAGTCATGAACCTCGGTAACTCCCGTTAATTGACTTAAATAGGTATTAATTTCAGATAAATTAATGTGTGTTGGGACTGCACTTAAGGCGAGCTTTAATGCTTCACGTAATAAGCTCCAAGTACCGATGACAATGACAGTTACAATCATCAGACTCATCACAGGGTCTAACCAATACCAGTTGTCGTACAGCATGGCAAAGCCAGCGAGAACGACAGCGGCTGATACTGCGGTATCAGCTGCCATGTGCAAATAAGCACTTCGTAGGTTTAAATCACTTTTACTGCCTTTCATTAATAGCAGTGCGGACAGTCCATTGATAAAAATACCTATGCCGGCAATGATTGATACGGTTAATCCAGCTATTTCAGGCGGCGCTGCAAAACGGTGTGCCGCTTCCCAAGCAATGGCTCCACAAGCAACCAGTAACAGCATGCTGTTGGCGAGTGCCGCCAGAATAGAGGTGCTGCGTAAGCCATAGGTATAGCGTTCACTGGGTTTCTTACGGGCCATAACGATGGCGCCCCAAGATAATAATAAGCCTAAAACATCCGAGATATTGTGGCCCGCATCGGCAATGAGAGCAGTCGAGTTGGTTATCAAACCATAGCAAAATTCAACCACGACGTAGCTAAGGTTTAGAAAAATGGCGATGCCAAACGTGCGTCCTTGCTGATGAGGTGTCGGGTGGTGATGTTCACAATGAGCGTGCTGATGGTTAGCCATTAATTGATGTCCGCTTACAACAAAAAGTTTAGGCTAACAGTTTTACTTTAAACCTTTCCTTTTGGCAAGTTAATCAATCCAAGTAAACCTTTCATTAACGCTATTGGGGTGGGTGGGCAACCTGCAATGGTCATGTCAACCGGAATGACGTTTGAAACAGCACCGCAACTGGCGTAAGAAACGCCAAATTCTCCGCCACAGGTCGCGCAATCACCCACCGCAATAACCCATTTGGGGTCAGGTGTTGATTCATAAGTACGCAATAAAGCCGTTTGCATGTGACGGGATACGGGGCCAGTCACTAATAAAACATCAGCATGTCGAGGTGATGCCACAAAGTGAATACCAAAGCGCTCAATATCATAATAAGGATTGTTGAGAGCATGTATTTCAAGTTCACAGCCATTGCAGGAACCCGCATCAACTTGCCTGATGGCAATGCTGCCAGAAAACTTTTTATCGATGTGACGTTTAATTTCTATACCTAAAGCTTCCAGCTCGTTATCTTTAGGTACTTTACAACGTTCAGTAGCAATGCCGGTTTTTAGAGATTTAAATAAAAGTTTTAGCATGTCCGAATCCTATAAATCGTTGCCTGAGTAAGAGCCATTTAAAGATTTATTACAGACGGGAAAATCTGGCACAATGTTGTTAAGTGTTAATTTTTCCAAAGCTGGCCAGTTGATAATACTGGGGTCTCGTGGATAAAAACGAGTGATTTTGTTATCGGCCTCGAAACGAACATAGGTTGTAATCTCGCCCCGCCAGCCTTCAACAATACCTAAGCCTTCTGAGTCATTTTGGGGCGGTTGCCATTCAGTTAAGATCTCCCCATCGGTTAGTTGGGATAACAATTGATTCATCAGTTTTAAAGATGATAGGATTTCCTTGTAACGCACCCAGAATCTTGATGCAATATCACCTTGATTTTCTAATGCAACTTTAAATTCTACTTGGTCATAAGGAGGATAAGCAGCATCACGGCGAACATCATAATCCTGGTCACTTGCCCGACCGACATAGCCTAAGGTACCAAAAGCCGCAGCTATCTCAGGGGATAAATACCCTGCCGTGTAAAGTCGATCTTCAAGAGATGAATTAAGGTCTATGATGGGCATAATTTCATTAAGCTCTACTTTTAACTGGGTAATATCTTTTTTAGTTAAAGCTATTGAAGCCGCTGACAGGTCACTTTTGACACCACCAGGCACAATAATGTCCATTAATAGGCGATGGCCAAAGACCAGCACGTTCGAGCGTAACCAATTTTCACGTAAACGGGTAAATTGCATTTGCGCAAAGACAAAGGCAACGTCGTTACATATGGCTCCCATATCACCTAGATGATTGGCTATTCGTTCGCGTTCTGCTAAAACGCCACGGATTACTGCGGCTCGTATTGGGATCTCGATATTGGCGGCCTGTTCCATAGCCATGCAGGCTGCCCACGTGTGTCCGACGGTTGTATCCCCCGAAATTCGGCCAGCTAAACGGGCTAAAGACTCGGGTGAACGACCTTCAGCAATTTTTTCAATGCCTTTATGGACATAGCCTAAGCGCTCTTCTAAATTTAAGATCAATTCACCGACTGCTAAAAAGCGAAAATGACCGGGTTCGATAATGCCAGCATGAACAGGCCCGACAGGAATTTCATAAACCCCAGCTCCATGAGCTTTAATGAAAGGGTAGTCTTTATCGGCGGGTGTAATGGCTTCTGGTTCACCGTCTACTGAAAAATCTTTACGTAAAGGGTAACTGTGTTTGCCCCAAGCCTGATGTCGCGTCCAGCGGCGGTTATCGGGGTGTCCAATAAAGCGAATGCCAAACATATCTTGAGTGTGGCGTTCACTCCGATTAGCGGCTGGATACACACTCGCTTGAGAAGGTAGCTCGGGATTGTCCGTATTGATTTGAGTACGTAACACGATATAAAAACCGGCTTTTTCAAAACAGGCATTGATAAAAAACTGCTTATCTTTATGTTCTGCCCAACCAGAAACCCAGCGAAGTTGCTGTTCAACAGCTAGTGTACTAAATTCATTCCAATGCGGACTCTTGATTTGCCATTGCTCACTATGGCTTTTTTGATTAAGCGGCGAGATAACGATAGATATATTAGCGTTTTTCAGCTGATTTAAAAAGTCCGATGTCCAATTTGAAGAACTCATAAAGGCGCACTCCCTGAAATTAACACGGTTGCCTGAGAAAACCAGTGAGCTAGAAATCCCGGTATTGAAAGACCTAGCCATAATACCAGGCCTAAATGAATGATAACTGGCCATAAGTTGGCTTTTACAGGTAATTGTCCCTCCGGTCTTTCACCATAAACAATGGGCTGTATATGTCGGAATAGTCCAGCGAAAGCAATGCCGATACCTAGCAGTACTAAAGGTGCTAACCACGGATAGCTATGCATGGTTGCTAATAGTACAAGGAATTCACTGGTAAATACGCCAAAAGGTGGAAAACCCGCGATGGCAAGCGTACCTATTAATAAGCCCCAACCAACTTGGGGTTGGGTTCTTATGAGTCCGCGGATTTTTTCAATGCGTTGAGTGCCTGCAATTTGTGCAGCATGGCCCACAGTTACAAAAATAGCCGATTTGGTTAAGGAATGAACGGTCATGTGCAGTAGTGCGGCGTAAGTTGCAAGAGATCCACCGATGCCAAAGGCAAACGTCATCATTCCCATATGCTCAATTGAAGAATAACTGAAAAGGCGTTTAATGTCTTTTTGCCGATGTAAAAATAATGCACCGACCAAGAATGACAGTAAGCCAAAGCCCATCATTAAATAGCCGGCAATGTTACTGTGAGTTGTCCCATCAACTAACATTTTATTTCTTACCACAGCATATAAGGCATCATTTAATAATAGGCCTGATAAAACGGCTGACATCGGTGTTGGGCCTTCTGAATGCGCATCAGGTAACCAGTTGTGAAGAGGAACCAGGCCAATTTTGGTGCCATAGCCAATAAGAAGAAACACAAAGGCAATTTCAAGTATTTCAGGATTTAATTGCTGGGCATTTTCATAAAGAACTGACCAGAGTAAGGCATTACTTCCATCTCCAATCTGCATGGCAGCGTAATACAGCAAGATAGTGCCGAATAAGGCTTGAGCAATACCAACACCACAAAGAATAAAATATTTCCAGGCGGCTTCAATCGATTCTGGAGTACGATATAAACTCACTAATAAAACAGTCGCTAGCGTTGCACCCTCCATAGCAACCCACATGATTCCTAGATTGTTGGTGGTTAATACCAGGTACATGGCCAGCATAAAGCCTTGATACATGGTGTAATAAAGCTTTAAGCGCCTATCGGTTAGCTTGCCTATTTCTTTTTCATGCGCCATATAAGGTGCAGAAAAAATCGAGGTTGTCAGCCCAATAAAAGCGGTAAGAACAATTAAATAGACATTAAAAGAGTCAACTAAAAAGGCTTTACTAGTCGATAAAATAGTACCCTGGTTTAGAACATTAATCGCTAACCATAAGGTTGCCAATAAACAGATTGCATTAAAATAGACATTGATCTTACCCATGTCCATTTTTGAGTTAGCAATCGCGAAAAAAATAATTCCAGCCAATGGAATTAATAATACAAAATAGGCGGCAATCATTTTTCAATCTCGTTTAAACGGTTTAGTAAGTCGACATCTAATGAGTCGATGCTGCTTCTTATATGTAAGAAAAATATACCAAACAGTACGGCTGCAACTAAAACATCAAAGGCAATACCTAATTCAACAACCATTGGCATGCCTTTAGTCGCAACGATTGCCGCAAAAAATAATCCATTTTCTATAGACATAAAGCCGACGACATGAGCTACCGCCTGGCGATGTGAGATCATTAATAGCATACCTAATAAGACAACGGAAAGGCTAACCGCTAGCGCATTTAGCATGACGGGTGCCGTAGTTTGTACTATCGGGTGTAACACGTAGTAACTGAATACCATTAAGCTAGCACCACCAAGCATTATAAAGGTTTTATTTTTTAAGGTCTGAACATCTCGATGTATGTTCATATGCAAAACTTCTCGTCTTAACATCCAGGGAATAAAAATGACTTTTAGTATTAAAGTAAGTGCCGCTGAAATATACAGATGAGGGTTATGTAAGCTGTGAGCGGCTAATGAAGTGGTTAAAGTTAATAAAAAACCTTGTAAAGCAAACACAAAGATTAAGCGTAATAAGCGGCTTTGACCGAGCATGAGAAATGACATGAGCCCTATTAAAGCGGCTATCGATAAAATCGCCTGTGTATAAAAGTCGGTTTGTTCGATATTCATTAGCGAGATGCCTCTAAAATGATGTGACTCAACATACCTAGCAGGCCTAATAAATAGGCAAAACTAAGATACTCCTGTACTCGAAATAAACGCATTTTTGCAACCAGGGTTTCTGCAATGGCGAGAAATATAGCGAGTAAGGCTAGCTTTCCTAAAATGGCAAGTAGTCCATAGCCAAGGTCTTTAGGGTTAAGGGTTTCCGAAATTCCCCAGGGAAAAAAGATATTTGCGATTAATACACCGTATAACATGAGCTTAAGTTGGCTCGCCCATTCAATCAGCGCTAAATAGCGCCCGCTGTATTCCAGGATCATTGCTTCATGAATCATGGTTAATTCTAGATGCGTTGATGGGTTATCTACGGGAATGCGTCCAGTTTCAGCAACAGCAACCAGGATAAGTGCAAAGAGTGCAAATACGAAAGAGGGTCGCAACACTAGCCCCTCATTTAAAACATGAGCGATAGCACCCGATAGATTAGTTGTCGAGGCGGTCATAGTCAGAGTAAAAATGGCCATCAACATGGCTGGCTCGGCTAATGAAGAGATGGTCATTTCTCTGGATGAACCCATGCCTCCGAATGCGGTGCCAATGTCTAAACCGGCTAAAGCCAGAAAAAATCGGGCGAATGCAAAAAAACCCACCATCACAATTACATCCGCACTAGCTGAGGTGGGGAGATCTACAACAACCAACGGAACAACGGTTGCTGCCAGAGCTGTGGCAGAGAATATAAGATAGGGTGCTGTAATAAATAACCAGGAGGCTTGATCCGAAACTACGGGTTGTTTATTGGATAATTTGATTAAATCCCGATAAGGCTGAAGTAATGATGGTGCTTTACGATTTTGTAAATGACATTTACAGTACTTGAGCCAACCGGCTAACAAGGGAGCGAGGATGATAAATAACGCACCTTGCAAAATGGCGATTAACCAGTTCATATTATTTCTCCCTCATTTAGGGGTATTTGAATAATCTTTGTCATTGTTGTTTTATTATTCATCAACTGATCAACCATAATAAAATCAACAGCGTGGCAAAGGAATAACCCAGATAAGTTCGGATATTACCTGTTTGTATGCGGCCTACTTGCCTTGCCAGATCATTAACAGCCTGAGCAATGGGAGAGTATATGTGTGGCCAACTATGGTCATGAATATGAAGTTGATAATGCACCGCAGAAACGTCCTGATTCATGGCTCCTTTCATATCTTTATGGATTTGTTCATCAATAATCCATACCTTTTCGAAAATTCGACGAAACGGCATGGTAAAAGAACTGGATGTATATTGCATACGGGGTGTCAGACCACCAAAGCCACAATCCCATGTTTCAGCTCTACGGACGGTCGTTAAAGGATTCCGACGAAAATAACTATAGCAAATGCCTGCCGCTATGAGGGCAGCGATAAGCACCAAGGGTGGAGAATAAGAGGCTTGATGAGCTGAAACAGGCGCAAGCCATAGCCAGCTAAGCAGGTTGTTATTTGGTAAGGTTTGTCCAAGTAGTTGACCAGACGCATTATTGATTAGATAAATAATGGTACTGGGAAATATACCAATAAAAAAACATAAGCCAGCGAGTAAGGCAGGCCCTGCCAACATGAATTTATTTTGTACCTCATGGGCCTTTTCACTATGATGTGAACGGGGTTGGCCCAAGAAAATAAGCCCAAACACTTTGACAAAACAGGCAGCAGCCAAGGCGGCTGTTAAAGCCAAGGCGGCTGCTGCTACTGGAATTAAGCTGCGTAATACGCCGTTATCCAGGACATCAACCTGTAGGGCAGTTTGAAAAGCTAACCACTCGGAGACAAAGCCGTTAAATAGAGGTAACGATGAAATACTCATGCAGCCCACTAAAAACAATAGACTCGTTTGGGGCATTTTCTTAATGAGTCCGCCCATCATGTCAATATTGAGTTCATGGGTTTGGTGTTGAAGAATACCTGCACCTAAAAACAGTAGGTTCTTAAATAGAGCGTGATTAAAGGCATGAAATAAAGCCGCCAGTAAACCTAAAGCCGCTAACTGAGGGTGACCTGTTGCCATAAAAATCATTGTCAAACCCAGCACCATAAAAATAATGCCAATATTTTCAACAGAACTGTAGGCTAAAAGTCGTTTAAGGTTAGGTTGCATCATGGCATACAGAATACCGGCTAGTGCCGAGACGGTACCCAGTATGATTAACACGACTCCCCATTGCCACTGAACTTCACTGAGTAAATCAAAGCAAAAACGAATCAAACCATAGATAGCCACTTTGAGCATAACACCGCTCATTAATGCCGAAATATGGGAAGGAGCCACTGGATGAGCTTCGGGTAACCAAACATGAATGGGAGCTATACCGGCTTTCATGCCGAACCCTAAAAGGGCCAGTACGAACGCAATGCTGGACCACGTCACCGATAGCCTGGACTCTCGTAAGGCATCAAAAGTGAAGCCATCGGAAAAGCTTGCCAATACGCCAAACGCAAGAATAATCGCTAAGGCACCGACTTCAGCCATTAACAAATAGAGGAAGGCAGCTCGGCGATTAGCTGCGTGCTCATGTTGAAATGCGACGAGAAAATAACTTGCGACAGACATGAGCTCCCACGCGATCATGAACATAAAGGCGTCGTCAGCTAAGAGCACTAATAACATTCCAGCGACAAATAAGCCGGTAAATAATCCCAAGCTGGCAAAAGGGTGTTGGTTTTCTTTATAAGATCGTACATAGCCTGGGCCATAGAGGCTGACAGCAAAAACACCAATGCCTATAATCAGAAAAAAGAAACCAGATAAGCAGTCAAAACGTATATGCCAAGGTAGCCAAGGTAAGCCTAAAGGAATTTGGTCAGTAATGACTTGATTACTTATCAGTACTGCCAGCCCAGCAATAACAGCAAATAAACCTGATAAACCGAGTAGAATAAATACTGCTTGTCTCAGAAATGCAGGGAAATGCTGTATTTCAAGGTTCATATTAACCCAAGCCTGAGGTTGGGGTTGGTTTTTAAATAATTTGTTAAAGCTATAATCACTTAATGATTGTAATAGATGCCTTTGATTAACGATTAGAGCTAACAAACCTGAGGCAAAGCTTAGTAGTACTGCGAGATAAGCTGAAAATAAGATCATGATTGTCTCACTGAGTTATTAAATCTGAAAATTAAAGTCATAGTGGTTGAACAATATAGTTTAAGAATAAGTTAGGTTGGATTACATCCATCGTCATCATTTTCTTTCGTCTGCAGTCATTAATCTGGCAGCTAATGTATGATCTGAAAATGTTTTAATGGTGTTGCCTACTTGTTGATACTGCCCGCCTTGTTCTTCAAGTTGTCTTTTAAAATTAGCAAGAAATTCCATTACGCTATGGTCAACTAAATAACCGTCTGTGAGATCGAAGATTATTTTATCTCCAGGTGATAGTTTGGCCAGTGCTGTTTTCAAGGGCAAAATATTTGAAAATAGAGCTGAACCTAATAACTTAATAACAAAAGTATTATTGGCTTGCTGGCTAATGGTAAAGTGAATTTTAAACAAATTAGACGGCCAGACACCTCTTGTCAAGTTGATAACAAGTTCAACAAAAATACCAATGGCGACGCCAGTTAATAAGTCGGTTGCTAAGACGCCTATGATGGTGGCAACAAAGGATAACAGTTGATCTTTTCCGATTTTTTTAATATTGTCAAATGTCTTAGGGGAGGTTAGGCGATATCCAGTGTATACAAGCAGTGCTGCTAAGCAAGCTAAAGGGATTTTTTGTATAAAGCTGCTTAGAAATACGACGAAAAATAACAAAATCAAGCCATGAAAAAAGTTAGACCAAGCTGTTTTAGCGCCGTTATTTATATTAGTCGAACTACGTATAATCTCAGCAATCATCGGTAAGCCACCCAACAAACCTGCGACTATGTTGCCAATTCCTATGGCTGTTAAATCTCTATCCAAATTAGAGTTTCTTCTATAAGGATCAAGCTTGTCTACTGCGGAGGTTACTAAAATAGTTTCGAGGCTGCCTATTAGGCTTATGCTAAGGACGGATCCCCAAAAAGATAAGCGGGTGATTTTTGTAAAATCTGGAAAGTAAAAGTTGGCAAGAAAATTGTCTGGAATTGCAACTAAATAGTTAACTGGGCTGACATCAGTACTTTGAGTTAAATTAAAATGCTCGGCAAAGAGGATACCTATCAGAATAACGATAACTGCACTGGGTATGCGGCTATTAATTAAAGGCCAAATAGTCAATATAAGTAAGCTTAAAAAACTGATTAGAATGATGTCGGGCTTCATGTGAATTAAGCTATGCGGAATCTGCGAGATATTTGAAAACAGGTTTCGAGATTCTACGTTGGCTCCTAACATGACATGAGTTTGTGTGATTATAATAATAATCCCAATGGCTGCAAGCATTCCATGAGCCACCGAAGTAGGAAAAAATGAGCTAAGCTGCCCCATTTTAGTTATTCCTAATATGACTTGTATGATGCTGGCTACTACGATGGCCGCTAAGGTGTATCGATAGCCGGCCATTGCATCGCCTTCGCCCAATGTTTGGACAGAGGCTAAAATCACTACAATCAGGCCCGCAGCAGGGCCATTGATTGTTAGGAAAGAGCCATTGATTCGAGATACTAATAAGCCTCCGATGATAGCAGTGATAATACCTGCCGAAGGTGGAAACCCAGACGCGACAGATATACCCAGAGAGAGAGGCAAGGCAACAAGAAAAACCATAAACCCGGATAATAAGTCATAGCTCCAATTTTCTTTTAGCCCTTCCAGGCCAGTTTTGGGTGTCATTGGAAGAGATGGTTTATACATAAAGTTCCTTATTCATAGTCATGTAGTGCGGCTCGGAAAGATGTTTAAATCGCAACTATATCACTAGAAACGGTTATGCAATTAATACGAGTTAGGATTTTATTCTACGAACAGCCAGAGGATGTTTTGAGAATGCCTCGTGTTTATCCATTCCAACAAAAGTGACGGAGCCACCGCTTTCCTCATAATTGTGCTGAAAGTCATGAAAATACTCCATAACCGTATGATCAATCAGATAGGTATTATTCATTTGAAAAATAATTGACTTGCCTTTAGCTACATTGGCTAAGCCAGTTTTAAGTGCTATAAAGTTAGAAAAAATAGCGGCTCCATCGACACTGACAATAATCGTATTGGGATCTTTATTTTCTATTACAAAGCTAATTTTAAATAAATTGTTTAATTTAACACCGCGAATTATATGAATAATCAGTTTGGTTAGAATGCCTATTGCAACGCCTATTAATAGGTCAGTTGCCAACACCCCGATAATGGTCACAACGAACATAAATAACTGTTCTTTGCCAATACCCATGACATGAGCAAACGAGGAGGGTGATGCTAAACGAAAACCAGTGAAAACCAATAGAGAGGCAAGTGCTGCTAAAGGAATGCTGTGGATAAGGCGAGGAAACAGGACGACAAACAACAGTAAAAAAGTGCCGTGGAAGAAATTAGCCCATTGAGTTTTTGCACCATTATTGACGTTAGCAGAGCTACGGACAATTTCGGCGATCATGGGTAAACCTCCGATTAATCCTGATACAAGATTACCGACCCCGACAGCAGTTAAGTCACGATCCAGATTGGAGTGACGTTTATAAGGGTCTAATTTATCAACAGCCATGGCGCTGAGTAAGCTTTCTAAACTACCGACCAGGCTGATGCTGATGACGGCTTCCCAGAATTCCAGTGTTGGTAGTTTTGAGAAATCAGGAAAATAGAAGCTGGACATGAAGTTTTCTGAGATAGCGACTAAGAATCTCGGCCCTACTGTTTGTTCATGATGGGGTAGAATGGCCGCATCCGGCAGAAATAAGTACATGTGTTCATGGTCTAAGTCAAAGTATTTAGCCAGACCAATACCGACTAATACCACAACCAAAGGCGCTGGAATCATCTTCAAGGTGGAGTTTTTTATAAAAGACCAAACAATTAAAATGGCTAAGCCCGTGAAGCCAATAATAGCAATTTCATAGTTAAGATTTAATAAGCTGTGTGGAATCTGAGCAATTGTGGAAAATAAACTGCTGCCTTTTTCTGGCGTTGTTCCCAGCATGACATGGATTTGTTTAGCCATAATAATGATACCAATAGCTGCTAACATACCATGTACAACAGAGGCCGGAAAAAATGAACTTAATCGACCGGCTTTAAATACCCCCATTAAAACTTGTATGGCACTGGCAACGACTATAGCAGCCAAGGCATAACGATAACCTGCCATGGCATCGCCTTCGCCAAGTTCTTGAACTGCGCCCAGTACGACCACAATTAAACCCGCAGCAGGACCATTGATGGTTATAAATGAACCGTTAATGCGAGAAACTAACATGCCGCCAATAATAGCCGTGATGATACCAGCAGAGGGCGGGAACCCCGATGCCATTGATATACCAAGACACAAAGGCAAAGCGATTAGAAAAACCAGAAATCCTGATAATAAATCACTGCGCCAGTTTTCTTTTAATCCATCGAAACCTGTTTTAGGTAACGTAGATAATGAAGCTTTACTCATAAAAATCCTCGGTATTGACAATAGTATTTAAAAATTACAAATAAACAAGCGATTACTATGCCAATATTTACAAAGTCTTTAATGCTATGATTATCTTGTATTAAATGGAAAACATTGTTATTGGGATAAAAATTTGAATGGCGGTGATTGGTGTAAATGAACCTGTTACTGGTTTATTTGCACCTTGATTAATAAATCCCTCTGTTTTATTTTCTTAATAGGTTTTGTGTTTTGTTGTTGTGATAAAATTGCACAAGAACATAAGTTTTGGTTACATTAAAAGTCTACTGACTTAATACGGGGGGAGGCGCGCTTGGAAGCTGATTGGCCAAAAGGTTATAAATTAGGACAGCGTAAGTTTATTACTGTTTTAGATAAAATGATTATCAAAGATTTAATCAAGACATTGTTGTCGGTTTTGATGGTCATCGTCGTTATTATTGTCAGTCGAAAATTTATTAGAATTTTGGATGATGCTATTTCTGGTCAGGTTTCTAACGATACCCTATTAAGTATATTAGGCCTAAAGACAATTGTTGCTGCGGTAGAGTTTTTACCGGTAGCTTTATTCATGGCTGTTTTAATGGTAATGGGTAAGATGTATAGGGATCATGAAATGTCCGCCGTTTTTTCAGCGGGTGGGGGTGCTGGAATACTTTATCGAGGCTTATTTTTACTGGTTTTTCCCTTGACTCTAATGATTGTCGGTTTATCTCTTTATGTTGCGCCTTGGGCTGAGTCAGAAGTTGATAAGTTAATGCAAAAGAGTGAGGAGTCGGCTGATCAAAGAGGTATTGCTGAAGGAAAATTTACCGAATTTAGTCAAGGGGATTTGATTTTTTATGTTGAAAAAATCGATGCAGACAAAAAGATGCATAAAGTATTCGTGCAAAATAGTCAGCATGGTAACCTGGCTGTTATTAATGCCGAAGTCGCTCAATTCAAGGACTTGACTGATGGGCGTTATATTTTTTTTGAAAATGGGGAGCAAGTAAAAGGACTCCCTGGTACATTAAATTATGTGATTGAGCGGTTTGCTGAATACGCGGTAAGAATAGAAGCTAAAGTGTCTGCTGCAATTATTCATCGACAATCGCTTAATGTTGAGTTGCTATGGGATTCTAAAGACAGGGTTTATATAGCGGAGTTACAACGTCGATTTTCTATTCCTCTAGGCGCTTTGTTGTTAAGTTTTATTGCTGTACCTTTAGCGCAAATTTCTCCACGCGGGGGCGTTTATGGCAATATGTTGGTGGGTTTTTTAATTTATTTTAGTTACGGAAATCTTATTCGTGTTAGTGAAGGGTGGGTGATAAATCAGACTATTCCGCCCTGGCTTGGGGCAGTGGGTGTTGATCTTTTGTTGCTATTGGTTGGTGGTTTTATGTTAGCAAGATTGTATGGATGGCAATGGTTGTTAATAAAAGCGAAAGGATGGGTGTTTTAAGTGTATGTATTAACAGTTTATATCGTCAAGGAAGTATTAAAAGGTTCATTAGTCGCATTGATATTGCTGCTGACGTTATTTAATTTATTTACGTTCAGTGATGAGTTAAAAGATATGGGGGGCGGTTATGGTTTAAAAGAAATCTTTTATTATCTCGCGCTAACCTCACCCAGTGTTTTTTATGAGTTAGTGCCGGCCTCCGCCTTACTGGGTAGTTTATTTATCCTGGGGGCTATGGGTAATAATCATGAGCTGATTGCTATGCGTGCAGCTGGTTTGTCAGTACTTGGAATTATTCGGGCAGTTATGATATCCGGTGCAATTTTGGCTTTTATTTCAGTGCTAGTGGGTGAGTTCGTTGCGCCAGTTACACAGCGAATGGCTCAAATGGTTAGAATAACTGCTCAGGGAGAACAATTTCATATGGATTTCAAATACGGCTTATGGTTGCGTGAAGGTAAGCGGTTTATTAATGTCAGGCAGGTTGTTGATGATGGTCATTTAGCGGATGTTCGAATTTATGAATTAGATGATCAACAGCATTTACACCAGGCTTTGCATGCTGATCAGGCGACATTTAATGGTAACCAGCAATGGACTCTCAGCCATATTAAGACATCTGATATTTCAACCCAACAGATGGCGTCCAATACCGCAGAAAGTCAATTATGGACATCGACAATCGCACCCAACTTATTGAAGATTGTTGCAGTGAGTCCAAATAATTTGTCGTTATTAGATTTAGCCGACTATGTTAATTTCTTAAAGAAAAATCATCAAAAATCCCATGCCTTTGAGCAGGCATTTTGGGGGCGAATCGTTAATCCATTAGTGACTTTCATCATGTTACTGATATCAGCTCCCTTTGTGATAGGTGTTAAAAGAGGAGTCAGTGTGGGTGAAAGGATGATGATTGGCGTTGTTATAGGAATGAGCTTTAATATTTTTGATAAAATTGTCGGGCATTTAGGTTTGATTTATAGTTTAAGTCCATCATTAATTGCATTTATTCCTAGCATGGCTATGCTTGCCATTGCGGTTTTTGCGATTTTGAAGCTTCAGTAGTGCTTGGTAGGTTTCTCTTTGTCGCCATTATCGGTCGCTTGAACACAATAAATAAATAGAGCTCGGTGTTTTTATCTGTAACTTAATAAATAGACGGTATATAATCGAACGCTTTGAGTTAATCTTTTACTAAATTCACACCGGAAAAAAGCATGCTGGGTAAGCTAGTTAAATTTGTTGTAGGGAGCCGTAACGATAGGCTGGTAAAGAAGAAAAAGAAGCAGGTCAAGAAGATCAATGCTTTGGCTTCGGAATACGAAAAATTATCTGATGATGCCTTAAGAGCAAAAACTCAGGAGTTTCGTAATCGTCTTGCAGAAGGTGAGAAACTGGATCATTTGATTCCAGACGCTTTTGCTGCCGTTAGAGAAGCCTCTTCTCGAGTTTTTGGTATGCGTCATTTTGACGTACAGTTGATTGGCGGCATGATGCTTCATGACGGTAAAATTGCCGAAATGAAGACGGGAGAAGGTAAGACTTTGATGGCTACCTTAGCCGCTTATCTAAACGCTTTGCCGGGTCGTGGCGTGCATGTCGTTACCGTGAATGATTATCTGGCCAAGCGTGACTCTGAATGGATGGGTCGGCTTTATGGATTTCTAGGGATGACCACTGGCGTTATTGTTAGTCAGATGGAGCAAGCCGCTAGACGTGAAGCGTATGCTGCGGATATTACCTACGGTACTAATAACGAATTTGGCTTCGATTATCTTCGCGACAACATGGCTTTTAGCCTGGAGCAAAAAGTTCAGCGCGACTTAAGTTTTGCAATTGTCGACGAAGTCGATTCTATTTTGATCGATGAAGCTAGAACACCATTGATTATTTCTGGTCCGACCGAAGAAAGTACTGATATCTATATTAAAGCCAACGAAGTTATTCCTTATCTGATCAAACAAGAAAGTGATGATCAACCGGGTGACTATACGGTCGATGAAAAAATACGACAGGTCTATTTGACCGAAGCGGGTCATGAGCGCATTGAACGCTTAATGCTTGAGCGTGGTTTGATGCCTGAAGGAACTAGCCTTTATGATGCGGCAAATATCCGTTTGATGCATTATCTTAATGCGTCTTTACGTGGACACGTCTTATTCAAGAAAGATGTTGATTATATTGTCGCTGATAATGAAGTTATCATTGTTGATGAATTTACGGGGCGAATTATGCCGGGGCGTCGATGGTCAGAAGGCTTACATCAAGCCATTGAAGCCAAAGAAGGCGTGGCCATTAACAGTGAGAATCAGACTTTAGCCTCTATTACCTTCCAGAATTATTTCCGTTTATACGATAAATTATCGGGGATGACCGGAACCGCTGATACCGAAGCATTTGAGTTAAACAAGATTTATGGTCTTGAAGTGGTGGTGATTCCTACCCATCGCCCTCTAATACGTAAAGATTTAGGTGACTTGGTTTATTTGACCACTGATGAAAAGTATATTGCTGTTTCCAAGGATATTAAAGACTGTGTGAGCCGTGGACAGCCCGTTTTAGTGGGTACCACTTCTATTGAGAATTCTGAGCGACTTTCTGCATTATTGAAGAAACAAGGTATTCCTCACGAAGTGCTTAATGCAAAACAGCATGAGCGAGAAGCCCATATTATCGAGCAAGCCGGTATGCCGGGCGCGGTTACAATTGCGACCAATATGGCCGGTCGTGGTACCGATATTGTTTTGGGTGGTAATTTAGATGCAGAATTAAGGTTATTAGGTGAAGACGCCAATCAAGATGACAAAGATAGGGTGAGAGGAGTCTGGTTAGAAAGGCATAACCAAGTACTAGCTAGTGGTGGTTTACATGTTATTGGCTCTGAGCGTCACGAATCACGTCGTATCGATAATCAATTAAGAGGGCGTTCAGGTCGTCAAGGTGATCCAGGTTCAACTCGCTTTTATTTATCTTTGCAAGATGATTTGATGCGCATTTTTGCATCTGATCGTGTCGCAGGGTTGATGAAAAAACTGGGTATGGGTGATGGTGAAGCGATAGAACACCCATGGGTGACACGGTCTATTGAAAATGCGCAGCGTAAGGTCGAAGGTCGTAACTTTGACATTCGTAAAGAAATTTTAGCGTATGACGACGTCGCTAATGATCAACGAAAAGTTATCTATGCGCAGCGCAATGAGTTAATGGCTGCTCAAGAGATTTCTGAGATCATCACCGCGATTCGAAAAGATGTCGTTAATGATGTAATTACCCAGTATATCCCAGCTAAAACAATGGCTGAGCAATGGGATATAGCCGGACTGGAAGAGCATTTACAGCATGAGTTTAATGTTCATATTCCAGTTATGAAAATGCTTGACGAAGATCATAGCCTCCAAGAAACGTCTTTACGCGATCGGATAGTTGATTTATTGGAACAAAACCACAAAGAAAAAGAAGTGCAGATCACTAAAGATGTCCTACAGCATTTTGAAAAATCGGTCATGTTGCAAGTGTTAGATACGAGTTGGAAAGAGCACTTGGCAGCAATGGATTATTTACGTCAGGGCATACATTTTAGGGGCTATGCGCAAAAAGACCCTAAGCAAGAGTATAAGCGTGAAGCCTTTGAAATGTTTACTAGCTTGTTAGAGCATATTAAATATGAGGTGATTGGGATTCTATTTAAGGTTCAAGTTCGTGAAGAGGAGGATGTTCAGGCAATTGATGAACAGATGCAGGCCCCAAGAGAAATGCACTTTGAGCATGCGGCAGCACCGGCTTTGGATAACTTTGATAATGAAGTTCCACCGGCCAGTTCTGAAGAGAAAGTGGCTTCAGAGCAGCCCTTTGTTAGACTCACTGAAAAGGTGGGAAGAAATGATCCCTGTACATGTGGTTCTGGAAAGAAATACAAGCATTGCCACGGCAAGCTGGATTAAACTGTAGGTAAGATTAGTCTGTTTTAAACCTTTTGCTGGTGCATCAGGTTTGAAACAGACTAAACTAGTAGTGGCTTACTTTATACTGAAAAGCTTTCTCCACACCCACAAGTTCCTTTTACATTAGGATTGTTGAATTTAAACGCTTCATTAATCCCTTCTCTTCGATAATCTAATTCTATTCCGTTAACGAATTCGAGATCATTATTGGGTACGATCAGTTTAACGTCGTATTTTTCAAATACAGCATCATCTTCATTCAATGTGTCTGCATAATCCAGTACGTAAGCATAACCAGAACAGCCTGATTTTTTAACGCCTAGTTTTAAGCCGATACCTTTGCCACGCTTTTCTAACTGTTTTTTGATTTGACGCGCTGCATTTTCAGTTAATGAGACAGACATAACACTCCTTTATAATTGGTTAACCACTATTTTTAGTTGGTCTATAAATTCAATAATTTCTTTTTTAGTATTGTGAATACCCAGGCTAATACGGATTGCACTTTTAGCCAGGCTTTCTTCAACTTTCATGGCGTTCAGGACAGGGCTAAAGCTTTCAGAGCCACTAGCACAGGCTGATCCACTAGACACAGCAAAGCCTTTTTTATCCAGCTTCATTAACAGCATTTCCCCATCAATGCCTTGAATACCAAATTGAGTCGTGTTGGGTAATCTCATAGCATGCCGAGCAAAAATAGTTAAATCAGGAATAGACATTAAACCTGCTTCCAGTATTTTCTTTAAACTTGCTAAGTGATCATGTCGCTTGGAAAGTTCATTTTTAGCGAGTTCAGCGGCTTTTCCAAAACCGACTATTGCGGCCACGTTTTCAGTGCCTGCTCTAAGATTTTGTTCTTGTCCCCCACCCAACAAGATAGGTCTTATTGGGGTGTTTTTATCAAATATCAATGCTCCACAACCTTTGGGTCCATAGATCTTATGGCTAGATAATGACATTAAATCAACACCCAGTTGACGAAAAGATACGGGGATTTTCCCCAAAGCTTGCACGGCATCGGTATGGACGGTAATGTTATTTTCTTTTAACGTCTGAGTGAGTGAAGCAATGTCTTGAATAACCCCCGTTTCATTGTTTGCCAATATGATTGAAACCATGTTGGGCTTGTTTTTGATGGCCTCATTAAGCGCAAGTGGCGTAATAACGCCACTTTGATCTACGCTAATTAAGTCCAATGGGGTGCCAGAGTCTTTCAAGCGAAGCGCGGGTTCGGAAATAGAAGGATGTTCTATACCCGAAATTGCCAGTTTTGCTTGGAGAGGTAATGAGGCCAATGCCATATTATTGGCTTCAGTACCGCCACTGGTAAAAATAACTTGTGATGGAGCTACATCAACGAGTGCTGCAACTTGTTCACGTGCAGTATTAATTGCACTGTGAACAATTCTACCGGGTCTGGATAAAGAGGAAGGGTTGCCATAAAAAACCTTTAAAAAAGGCAGCATTGCTTCCAAAACATCGGCATCGATAGGTGTTGTTGCATTGTAATCAAAATAGATCATTCACAGCAGTTTTTAAATTTGCATTGCGATGAATTTCAATGACCTGAGCTGATTCCAGTTCTTGTTTTTTAGCTGCCTCTTGCATATCATGCTTATCAAGTAATTGACCCAGCGTAATACTTTTTAAATATTCTCTGATTTGATCACTTAAGCCCATCCAAAGATCATGGGTTAAACACCCTTTTTCATTTAGGCAATTGGCTTCACCGCCACATTTGGTTGCATCAATGGGTTCATCGACTGCCGCAATAATATCGGCTATATTGATGTTAACTCCACTACCTGAAAGTGTATAGCCTCCGCCTGGACCACGAATACCTTTTACCATGTTTGCACGGCGTAGACGTGCAAACAATTGTTCAAGGTAAGACAGGGAGATAGTTTGTCTTGCCGCAATATCCGTTAAAGTAACGGGTTTAATTTGACTATGAAATGCCAAATCAAGCATGGCAGTGACTGCATAACGACCTTTTGTTGTTAAACGCATGAGATTATCCCTCAAAAAATTAAGTATATTAGCATAAATATACTTAACCTAGTTAAATAGTCAACTATTTTTTTTTAGCGTGCTCGTATGAATGCTCTTTTCGGTATGTACAGGCAGGATATAGGGGGAGAAGGTGTGTCGCTGGTGGACTATTATTTGTGCTTTTGATTAGCTTGTGACATTCTTAATATTCCTCTTAGAATGTCCAGTTCCTTGACATCTAAATGGACTCGATTATAAACTCGTCGTAATCGGCGCATGATGGATTTTGATTTGTCGGGATGTATAAATCCAATATCAGTTAAGGTCTCATACATATGGCTATAAAAAGATTCCATTTGTAATGTAGTCGCTTTGGGTGTTTTTCCTCTATCCCCAATGGTGATGGGGGTTTGTTCTCCAGCACTAACAAATAACTCGTAACAAACGACTTGCACTGCAGCAGCGATATTTAGCGAGCTGTATTCACTATTGCAAGGTATTCGTAGCAGAAAGTGGCATAAGTCTAATTCATGGTTTTTTAAGCCTGAGTTTTCACGACCGAAAATAATAGCTGTTTTCTGTAGCGTATCCGGTTTCGCAATTTTTTCAGCGCATTCTCTTGGCGTCATTTCTGGCCAGCTAATGGTCCTGCATCTGGCACTGGCTCCCAGGACAAGCTCGCAGTCACTAATGGCTTCCTGCAAGCTTGAGAATACGGTTGCTTTTGCCAGGATATCATCTGCACCTGAGGCACGTGATGTGGCCTCAGCGCTGGGGAATATCTTAGGTGAAACTAAGCGTAGTTCGGTCATACACATGTTTTTCATGGCGCGAGCCACAGCACCAATATTACCGGGATGACTTGTTTCGACTAGAATTATTTTAATATGTGACAGCAAGGGTGTCGTCCTTTGTTAAAAATAAGCCAAGTTTACCAAAAGATTTGTTATCATTGACGTTTTATCTGCTCATTGTAAATTTGTCTATGCAACCCATGTTAAATATTGCCATTCGTGCCGCTAGAAGCGCGGGTGACTTAATCCTTCGTTCAGCTGATAATGTCAGTCGTTTGTCTATTGATCAAAAGGGCAAAAATGATTATGCCAGTGAAGTTGATCGCATGGCAGAACGCGAAATTATTAATATCATTAAGGCAGCTTATCCTGAACACGCTATCTTGGCAGAGGAAAGTGGTGAGCACAAAGGTAATGATTTTGTCTGGGTCATTGATCCTCTTGATGGAACGACGAATTTTTTACATGGGTTTCCACAATATGCAGTTTCTATTGCTTTAAAACATAAAGGCAGATTAGAAGTTGGCGTAATTTATGATCCCTTAAGAGATGAATTATTTACGGCTAAGCGTGGCGGTGGAGCTATGTTAAATAATCGTCGACTTAGGGTAACTAATCAAAACAGTTTGAAAGGTGCTTTATTAGGCACCGGATTTCCTTTTAAAACCGATAAACATCTTGAAGCCTATGTAGGCATGTTTAAGGCTTTAACAACAGAGTGTGCAGGCATCCGTAGAGCTGGGTCTGCAGCTCTGGACCTGGCTTACGTTGCAGCAGGTCGATTGGATGGCTATTGGGAGATTGGCATCATGGAATGGGATATGGCTGCTGGCATCTTATTGATTAAAGAGGCGGGTGGGGTTGCAACCGATTTTTCCTTTAATGATAAATATATGGAATCCGGCAATGTGATTGTGGGTAGCCCCAAAATGCATCAGTTGATGTATCAACTGATCGAACCTCATGTCACTGAAAATTTGAAGTAAATAGTTTGATGCTCACCTAGACATCTGCGAGTCATGTGGATGTCTGGGTGTCACGATAGGGTCTTTCCCTTAGAATAGCTCTAGTGCAAGCATAATCGCATCTTCACGGCCATTCTCGGCAGGATAATAGCCTTTTCTAATGCCAATCTCATTAAAGCCAACGTCCTCATACAATGCAATAGCGTGAGTATTACTAGGTCTGACCTCTAAAAAGATTGTTTCTGCTCGGCCTCTAGCATGTTCGATTAAGTGTTCCAGCATTTTACGACCAATGCCTTGTTTTTGTTCGGCTGGATCTACAGATATGTTAAGAATATGGGCTTCACCAACAGCAATTGATAGGAGACTGTAGCCAACTACCATGGTTTCATATTCACAGACCCAGCAGCTGTAACCCGCTTTAAAGCAATCAGTGAAGATGTCTTCTTCCCAAGGGAATTGATAGTTGATTCTTTCTATTTCAAGGACACGGGTTAAATCTGCATGCGTCATGGTTCTTAATCTCAGCAAATCTTTTTTTGAGACAGAATCCGGGAATACCTTGGCATAGAATTCCTTATCAGCATCATAAACTACTAAGTTTTTTATTTTGTCCATTAGTCCCCGCATAAGCCACCTTCTATTTTTATAAATGTTTGTAACGCATATGATAAATCCAGCCAGGCTTTACTTTTTTCAGGTAAAAACCTGAGTAAATACGCCGGATGATAAACTACTACAACGGGCGTATTATTAAAGTTATGTACTTTGCCTCTGAGTTTGGCTAAAGGTTCATTTGTTTTTAATAAGGTTTGTGCCGCAATCCGGCCCAGCGCCAGGATAATCTTTGGTTTAATGAGTTGATGTTGCCTGTATAAATAGTCGCTACAGCGCTCTATTTCGTCAGTATGTGGATCACGATTATTAGGCGGGCGGCACTTTATAATATTTGCAATATAGACTTCTTCCCTTGTTAAGCCAATTGCCCGTAACATCTCGGTTAATAATCCGCCAGCGTTACCCACAAAAGGCAGGCCTTGCTCGTCTTCGTTTTGCCCCGGACCTTCTCCGACTATCATCCAGTCCGCATGTTGATTACCTGAGCCAAAGACGGTATTTTTTCGGGTAGTACATAAAGTACATTTTTGACAGTTCGCGACTTCGGCTTCTAAAAGAGTCCAGTTATCAGATGATGGCGTTAAGTTAATGTTATCGATGACTGCTTCGGAAGGTGATTCGAAAGCGTTGGGCATTGATGTTCTGGATAGCCAGACATCAATACCCATGGCTTCTAGGTAGTGTAAGCGAAGCTCATTATCCACAACTCATCTCCGTTTTATATTCAAACAAAGAAATCATAGTTGCTTAATACGTTAAACTTCGCCTTTTTGAGGATGCCTACGTTGGTTAGGGCTGTTGAGCTTATTGACAGCGTTGATATAGGCTTTTGCAGAAGCAATAACTATATCAGTGTCAGCACCGAGGCCGTTAACGATTCTGCCTTCTTTTTCAAGACGAACCGTGACTTCACCTTGGGCATCAGTGCCATTGGTGATGTTATTTACTGAATATAGCTCTAAAGAAGCCTTGGAATTTACCAGTTTTTCAATGGCTTTTAAGCTGGCGTCTACTGCGCCACCGCCCTCAGAATTGCCAGATACTTCTTTATTGTCTATGCGGATAGTGACTGTTGCATTCGGCGTTTCACCGGTTTCTGAGCAAACTTTTAAAGCGACCAGTTTGACATACTCTTCTTCTGATTCAAAACCAGCTTCAGAAATCAAAGCTTGTAAGTCTTCATCAAAAATCTCATGCTTCTTATCGGCTAACTGCTTAAAGCGCGAGAAAGCATCGTTTAGTTCTTTCTCTGAAGTAAATTCAAAACCTAATTCTGTCATTCGACTTTTGAAGGCATTTCTTCCAGAATGTTTACCCAGTACCATACGGTTGGTCGTCCAGCCAACGTCTTCTGCACGCATGATTTCATAAGTCTCACGGCTTTTTAATACGCCGTCTTGATGAATGCCTGCTTCGTGGGCAAATGCATTGGCGCCGACAATCGCTTTGTTAGGTTGTACGGGAAAGCCTGTAATAGATGAAACCAGTTTCGAACAGGTTAAAATCTCACGCGTATCAATGCCTGTTTGGCAATGGAAGACATCATGACGGGTACGTACCGCCATTACGACTTCTTCAAGAGATGCATTACCTGCACGCTCTCCAAGACCATTAATAGTACATTCAACCTGGCGAGCACCATTCATAACGGCTGATAATGAATTGGCTACTGCAAGCCCCAAATCATTGTGACAATGTACGGAAAAGATCGCCTTATCCGAATTGGGTATGCGATTCATTAAATTCGCAATAGTCGCACCAAACTGTTGAGGCACACTATAGCCGACCGTATCGGGTATATTCAGTGTTCTTGCGCCTGCATCAATGACAGCCTCAAGGATGCGGCATAAAAAGTCTTCGTCAGAACGACCCGCATCTTCCGGGGAAAACTCCACGTCGTCTGTGTATTGTCGAGCACGCTTAACAGCCTTAACAGCGTATTCGATGACTTGCTCAGGCGACATTTGCAATTTCATTTGCATATGGATCGGCGAGGTTGCGATAAACGTATGGATACGCGACCGGGCAGCGCCTTTAAGTGCGGTTCCGGCACTATCGATGTCTTTATCCAGAGCTCTTGCCAAGCCACAGACTACGCTGTCTTTGATGACATTCGCAACGGCCAGTACAGATTCAAAGTCACCTGTACTGGCGGCTGGAAAACCGGCTTCGATAACATCAACTTTAAGGCGTTCGAGCGCTCTTGCTATTCTAATTTTCTCTTCGCGTGTCATTGATGCGCCTGGGCTTTGTTCACCATCACGCAAGGTTGTATCAAATATAATTAATTTGTCTTTCATAAAAACTCAATTCAAAGAGTTATATCAACGGTCTGGTTGATGTAATTGATAATGGGGGGGTAACTAAGAGATGAAAAGTATATATGTGCCCATTAGGGCAATAGTCTTAAATTTAGGCAAAGCACTACATGCAATTGACCTTGAGTAAGGATTGCAGGCATTGGCTTTTTAGTAAGAATTAACGGGTGTCTTATAATCATAGTGATGACTATACGCTATTGATAAAAGGCTCTCAAGAATATTTTATGGTTTACGTCCCTGTAATCGGCGTCTACGCATAACCAAAGTGACCACAGGGCCGGATATCGCATAGGCCAGGAACAATAAAAACAGCATTGTTTGCGGTTGTGCCATGATAAAAGCAATTCCCAACATAACGGCTATAGCGACAAAAAAGGGAACCTTACCTTTTAAATCTATTTCTTTAAAACTTGAATACCTAAAATTACTGACCATCAATAAGCCAGTGCTTATGGTTAGCGCTATACCTATGTATTTAGATATTTCAACGGGATAATCGTGTTCAAGAGATATCCAAATAAACCCCGCGAGAATCGCTGCAGCGGCAGGACTGGGTAAGCCTTGGAAATAACGTTTATCAGCAGAGGTTAATTGGGTATTAAAGCGTGCTAATCTTAACGCGCCACCTGCCATATGCACAAAAGCGGCAAAAAGTCCTAATTTACCTAAGCTGGTAAATGACCAAAGGTACATAACCAATGCGGGCGCAGCACCAAAAGAAACCATGTCAGATAAACTGTCGTATTGGGCGCCAAATTCACTTTGTGTATTAGTTAAGCGAGCGACCCGTCCATCCATTCCATCTAAAATCATTGCCACAAAAATTGAAATTGCTGCAGTTTCAAAACGTCCATCCATAGCGGATGTAATGGCGTAGAAGCCAGAGAATAAAGCGCCGGTTGTAAATAAATTAGGTAATAAATAAATGCCTCGACGGCGTATAGAGCGATTTTCTGGAGTCATACGTCAATTAATCCTAAAGTTTTATAGACAGTAAAGATCCGAAGCTGAATGATAACAATGAGCCAGACTAAGGTATCTATTGTTTCGGTGTTTCTACGCTGAATTTATGGTTGAAGTGCTGTTAACGAAGGGGATGGAAACGAAACACCCGCCCAACCGTATTGTATAAAATTTCTGATATTTTGGTGGTCTGTTCCGGTCGGGTTATTTAAAACATCGTGTCGGTAAAAATCGCCAAACAGGTTTAACGTTTGTTGCTCATTAAGCTGATTAATTTTAGCAAAACAAAAGATTTTGCATGAACCCTCATTACTGCCTGCTTTATTAATTAAGCGGTGTTTTCCCAAACCGTTACTAAATTCTGTTGGTTGATAGTGATAGTTTTGTGTAATAACGTCAATTGTTTCATTAAAACTGATGACAGCGTTATTATTTACTCTTTCAAGAAATGCAGTAAGGGACATAAGTTAAGGACCAAGAAAAATAGGAATGCTTTAAGTTTATAGTGGGTTATTTAACCCTTTTTCATGATTCTGGCTCTTTCACGTTCCCAGTCACGATCTTTAGACGTAGCGCGCTTATCGTGTAATTGTTTGCCTTTTGCCAAGCCAATTTCCAGTTTAGCGCGACCACTTTTCCAATACATTGAGAGAGGAATTAACGTGTAACCTTTTCGTTCAACCGAGCCAATGAGTTTATTAAGTTCGTGACGGTTTAACAGAAGTTTTTTAGAACGAATGGCGTCGGGTTTGATATGCGTAGAGGCAGAGAGCAGGGCGGAAATATGTGCGCCTGACAACCACGCTTCGCCTCGCTTTAATACCACATAGCTTTCTTTGAGCTGAACGCGTCCTTCTCGTAGGCTTTTAACTTCCCAGCCTTCTAAAACAATACCTGCTTCAAAACGCTCCTCAATAAAATACTCATGCTTGGCTTGACGATTAACGGCAATGGTTGCATTTAGCTGAGATTTATTTTTTTGGGCCTTTTTATCTGCCATAGTAGGAAGGTTTTTTGAATTTTAAACTGACGTAACGGAATATTTTTGCTATTTTACCCGATATTATTAATAAAGTGAGTTTTTAATAGGCGCTCAATATGACGGACACAAAAAAAACAGTTCATGGTGCATGGTCATCACGCTTCGCATTTATTCTGGCAGCAACTGGTTCAGCAGTTGGTTTAGGTAATATCTGGAAGTTTCCGTACATTACCGGTGAAAATGGTGGCGGTGCGTTTGTTATTGTTTATCTGTTGTGCGTGTTGTTAATTGGTATACCTATTATGATTGCCGAAACCATGCTGGGGCGACGCAGTCAAAAAAATCCCATTGAGGCTATGGAGGTTTTGACAGATGAGGCAGGCGCTGATCATAACTGGCATTATTTAGGTTGGATGGGTGTGATAGCGGGGTTGTTGATTTTATCCTATTACAGCGTCATTGCAGGTTGGGCTTCGGCTTATATCCTGAAGGCTTTTACCGGAAGCTTCCTGGATGCAGATGCGCTTACTATAAAAAAGATTTTTGATGATTTTGTGGCTAGCCCCATTCAGCTGATTTTTTGGCATTCGCTATTCATGCTAGCGACTATGCTAATTGTAGTGCGTGGTGTTAATAACGGACTAGAAAAAGCGGCTCAGTATTTAATGCCAAGCTTATTTGTGCTGATCTTTGCCTTAGTGGGTTATGCCATGACGACCGATAGTTATTTTCAAGGGCTGCATTTCTTGTTTATGCCCGATTTTAGTAAATTAACCAGTAACTCTGTATTGACTGCGATGGGGCATGCTTTTTTTACCCTCAGTTTAGGTATGGGAGCGATTATGGTGTACGGCTCTTATTTATCTAAAAATATATCGATTGCCAAAACTGCCTTTTTAATTGCGGGGGCAGATACGATTGTCGCATTATTGGCAGGTATCGCAATTTTCCCTATTGTTTTTGCTAATAACCTGCATCCAAACTCCGGGCCAGGACTTATATTTGAAACGTTGCCTATTGCTTTTGGTTCTATGACCGGTGGTTGGTTGATGGGGATATTGTTTTTTGTGATGTTAGCTGTCGCCGCTTTAACCTCAGCTATTTCTCTAATTGAGCCAGCCGTTGCTTGGTTAGTTGAGAATAAAGATTTCACTCGGGAAAAAGCCTGTGTATGGTCAGGATTGGTCACTTGGGCATTAGGTTTGGGTACCGTGTTCTCATTTAATATTTGGTCGAACGTTAAATTCTTTGACAGAAGCATTTTTCAATTGCTGGATTATTTGACGGCTAATTTAATGCTACCCATTGGTGGTTTTTGTATTGCCGTTTTTTCAGGTTGGATTATGAAAAAGCATCATAGCGAACAAGAGCTTAATATGCCGAACGAGACCAGCTATCAAATATGGAAGCTATTAATCAGTTATGTAGCTCCAGGGTCAGTATTTTTAGTGTTTCTGCATGTTATTGGAGTGCTCTAAATGACAGTTATCCAAAAAAGTGCTTTGGTTAAGTTTTCAGCGCATCAAATGTTTGACTTAGTGAATAATATTGAGGCGTATCCACTGTTTTTGCCTTGGTGTAGCGGCAGTCGGATTATTAAGCGTGAAGAGGGTTTTGTTGAGGCGGAATTGCATATATCGAAAGGTGGCTTTAAAAAAACTTTTTCAACCCGCAATAGAATAGACCAGGGCGGCAAAATAACGGTATCCCTCTTGGATGGTCCTTTTTCTTATTTGGAAGGTGTTTGGAACTTTATGCCTTTACGTGAAGATGCTAGTAAAATTTCACTGGATTTAGAATTTGAAATGTCAGGTAAGTTGGCTAGCCTTGCCTTCGGCGTTGTTTTTAATCAGATATGCAATACCATGGTGAGTTCATTCACCAGTCGAGCTAAACAGGTTTATGGTTGAGAAATTGATTGCGATAGAAGTTGCTTACGCTAAGCCAGATCATCAAGTCATAATTCCCTTAGAAATGACCGAAGATATCACGGTTGAACAAGCTATTGAGGCATCGGGGTTACTTGAGCGGTTTCCTGAGATAGATGCAAACAATTTAAACGTGGGTATTTTTGGATGTGTGTGTAAGCTGGAGCAGTTAATAAGGGAAGGGGATCGAATAGAAGTTTATCGACCCTTAATTCATGATCCTAAAGATGCCAGAAGACAACGAGCTACGAAGCGTTAATTAAGTCGGACTCAGATTAATCGATGGATAGATATGAGTTTAGTCTATCCATCGTCGCCTTTATAGATTTAGAATGGCAGCTTGTCGAGGATTGATTGATCCGGTTTTACTTCAGATTTAGTGGTCTTAGTCGTAGTATTAGAGTCAAGAAAACCAAAAAGCCCAGTAATTTTTTCCCATAGCGTTTTATCAAGGTCACGTGGAGGTACATCAACCGTCGTTTCGTTTGAAGCTTTAATCTGCGTAATAGCGCCGGGTTTAAAATCACCCTGGATTCCAACTATTTGATCATTTTCAAAGAACAGAGAAACTTGTTTTTGTTGCCTGTCTTCGCCACTGGGTTGATTTGAGTGCAGGTAATCCCAACGGTTTTTATGGTATATGTCATCCATCATGGGTGATCCCATAATAAACTGGACTTGACGTTTATTCATGCCGGGGCGGAGTTGATCAATCATACTCTGCTCAATAATATTACCTTGTTGGATATCGATGCTGTAGACGCCTGGTAAATGGTTCAGGATAGTTGAGCAAGAGACCAAGGTCAGGCTGGTTAATAGACTTAAAGAAAAAAGCGACTTTCTCATTTCGGGCTGCGGAAGTGTTTAAATGTCAAATCATACAGGATGTTAAATAATTATCCTATAAAACTGTCATGCTCTTGACTATTAAAAAGGCTACAATAACCAAAATTAAGTATTTGAATGCCCACACGATGCTTTAACCGGAGATTAATGTTGGAAAATGATGATTTAAGGAGTGCAGGCCTGAAGGTTACCTTACCTCGGGTTAAAATACTGCAGATTCTAGAAAAACAAGTTAATGAGCGGCATTTAACGGCCGAGATGGTTTATAAAATTCTGTTGAGTGAAGGCGAAGAAATTGGTTTAGCGACAGTTTATAGAGTGTTAACGCAGTTCGAAGCCGCTGGATTAGTTACAAGACATCACTTTGAAGGTGGAAATTCGATATTTGAATTAGATACCGGGGACCATCATGATCATATTCTCTGTATGAAATGTGGAAAAGTAGATGAGTTTACCGATGAACTCATTGAAGCCAGACAAAAAGAAGTCGCCTTAAAATTGGGCTATGAACTCACAGATCATGGTCTTTATTTATATGGGTTTTGCCCGAAGTGTAAGTCATCCAACATTCTTTAATCTTAATAGATTTCATGTTTAAACCTTTAATTTTTTATATTGGCTTGCGTTATACGCGGGCTAAACGTCGTACTCAGTTTATTTCTTTTATAACCTTAACCTCAGTACTAGGTATTGCTTTGGGGGTTACAGCCTTAATTACGGTGCTATCCGTTATGAATGGGTTTGAAGCAGAGTTGCGTGAACGCATTCTGGGTATGACCTCGCATGCCACGGCCACGGGTAAATTTGGGCAGTTAGATAATTGGCAAGAACTGGATCAGAAGCTTAAAAATTATCCGCATGTTGAAGGCGCTGCGCCTTTTATCACCGGACAAGTGATGATCAATGCCGATCGGCGGGTCAGTGGGACTATGCTGAATGGCATCTTACCCGAGTATGAATCCAGAGTATCAGACGTTGCCAATAAAATGAAGCTAGGCCAGCTTTCTGATTTGGTGCCCGGTGAATATGGCATTGTGTTAGGCGTTGAATTAGCGAATTATTTAGGGGTTACTTTGGGCGATAAAATTACCGTCATCAGTCCACAGATTAATTCTACCCCAGCAGGGGTTGTGCCTAGAATGCGCCGATTTACGGTGGTTGGTGTTTTTCAAGTGGGCATGTATGAATACGATCGAAATATGGCGCTGATTCATATTGATGATGCCGCTAAGCTATTTCGAATGGATAACGCTGTTTCAGGGTTACGCATAAAATTGGATGATTTATTTAATGCGCCCAGAATTACTCATGGTTTAGCAACCGCTCTCTCTGATGAATATCAAGTGAGTGATTGGACTTTAGCGCACAATAATTTCTTTAAAGCCATTCAGACAGAAAAACGGGTGATGTTTATCATTCTGTTACTGATTGTTGCCGTTGCGGCTTTTAATATTGTTTCTACATTGGTCATGGTAGTGACTGATAAGCGAGGCGATATTGCTATTCTTAAAACGCAAGGATTGACCTCAGGATCAATCATGGGTATTTTTATGGTGTTAGGTTCTATTATCGGTATCGTTGGAACCGCTCTGGGAACATTCGGTGGGGTTTTGTTAGCGTTAAATGTTGAAACCATCGTGCCCGCGATTGAAAAGTTATTTCAGGTTCAGTTTCTGGCTGCCGATGTTTATTATATTAGCGAGTTACCCTCCAAGCTGGTATGGTCAGACGTCTATGCAATTGCTGGTATGGCCTTCTTTTTATCCTTGTTGGCAACGATTTATCCTGCCTGGCAGGCATCCAGAATAAATCCGGCGGAAGTGCTTAGATATGAATAACACCAGTATTTTGAATTGTCGGCAGTTGACTAAACGTTATGACCAAGGCGGCCTGGATGTCGAGGTGCTGAAAGGCGTTAATCTCAATATCAGTGTGGGCGAACGTGTAGCAATTATGGGTGCTTCGGGTTCGGGTAAAAGTACCTTGCTGCATTTGTTGGGCGGCTTAGAAAAAGCCAGTAGTGGTGAAGTCATTTTGGATGGCGTTAACATTAACACAGTTAGCAGTTCTAAATTGGCTAAATTAAGAAACAAGTCACTCGGTTTTATCTACCAGTCACATCATTTGTTAGGCGAGTTTACCGTGCTCGAAAATGTAGCCATGCCTTTGTTAATTGCTGGAGAGTCGGTAAAGCAGGCCAGTGTTCGAGCGACTGAATTACTAAAACGAGTGGGTTTAGGGCATCGTATTGAGCACAAACCCGGTGAGTTATCAGGGGGTGAAAGACAACGTGCAGCAGTCGCAAGAGCTTTAATTAATAAGCCTTGCCTGGTTCTTGCCGATGAACCCACTGGAAACCTCGATAGTAAGACAGCGGATCAAGTGTATCAGTTGATGCTAGAGCTGAATCAAGAGTTGAATGTTAGTTTTTTGGTCGTCACTCATGATCATGACTTAGCTGCACGTTTGGGTAAAGTTTTGCATATGGAAGACGGATTGATCGTTAGTTAAGCGCTACTTCTTTGAATTTTATTTGAAAGTAAAATCAGTCGCTTTAAACGGATTCTTTTTGGCCGCTTTATTAAAGATGGATTTTTGCTTTCTTAAATCCCATTTTATTGAAGTGCGGTAACGCCAGAATAAGTTTATTCCAAAATAACCCAGTATTGAGCTTAAGCTTCCAACAATCAGACACCCCGTTAAAAACGGTAACAAAATATCCCCAGAAAGAACTGAGGATAAAGAAAAAGTAGCTTCGGGTAGATTTAAGACTGAAAGTCCGACTAAATAGCCGAAATAGAATAAGGGAGGCATTGTCAGTGGGTTTGTTATCCAAACTAAGACTACTGAAATAGGTAGGTTTCCTCTGAAATAAAGTGCGCCTATTGCAGCAATTGCCATTTGTCCAGGCGTAGGAATCCAGGCTACAAACAAGCCTACAGCAAAAGCAATAGAGACTGAGCTACGATTCAGGTGCCAAAGGTTGGGATCATGTAGCCTATTACCCAGAAACTGAAGACTTTTATGGTCTTTAATGATGTTAAGGTCGGGTACCAGTTTATTCAGCAGTTTTTTTATAACTTCTTTGGCCATGGCTCTTAAATCTCCAGGTAGTTTATAACTCAGTTAATCAGGTTTTTGTTAGCCTAAAAACACAAAGGAAATCAATGATTGTATCCGCCTTGTGCTTTCTGGCCGGACTTTTAGTTGTACAACAGTTTGCCGTCTTGCCCGGTAGTCAATGGCTATTCATGCTAACAACCAGTGCCGTTATTATGGCATGCTTGCGCTATTGGCGATGGGTGTTTTTTATTACAGGTTTGCTGTGGGCAGTATTGTTTGCCATGTCACGACTAGCGGAGCGTTTGCCAGAATCATTAGAAGGTTTTGATATCCCCGTGACTGGAATTGTTATTGATTTACCTGAACAGAATGAAAGGCAAACGCGCTTTGATTTTAAGATCCTTAAGTCCACTGTACCATTACCCTCTAAATTAAGATTAAGCTGGTATTTTCCCGATCAAGCCATTAAGTCAGGCCAACATTGGTCATTTGTTGTTAAATTAAAGCGTCCGCATGGGAGTTTGAATCCTGGTGGTTTCGATTATGAACGCTGGCTATTAATTCAAAATATAGGGGCAACAGGTTATGTTAGACCGAGCCCAAAACCCAAATTATTGAACCGCGAATCCGCTTGGAGCAGTATTGCAGTTTGGCGGCAAAGTATTTCGGATGAATTGTCTGATAGATTATCTGATAGTGCTAGTTTAGGCTTAATCAAAGCCTTGACGATTGGAGATGGTAGTGGGATCTCACCCAATGAATGGGATATTTTTCGGAAAACAGGTACCACACATTTAGTCGTTATCTCTGGGTCACATGTGGGGTTAATTGCCGGACTCGCTTATTTTTTAGTATTTAAAGTCTGGGTCAGATTCGGTTTGATTCGCTGGGCGCCGTACAAGGTTTCAGCGTTTGTTGCGATACTGGTTGGTGCCTTTTACTCAGGATTAGCGGGCTTTTCAGTGCCTACACAGCGGTCGATGGTGATGTTAAGTGTGGTGATGCTGGCAACGATTCTACAACGTAATAGTCGTCCGTTTAATGTTCTCGCAGTTGCATTATTTGCCGTATTGGTCTTTGATCCCTTGTCCGTTTTATCCGCTGGTTTCTGGTTGTCATTTCTGGCGGTGAGCCTGATTGTTTATGTTGTTTCTGGACGCATAGGTACCGCAGGTTATTGGGTGGAAATGATCAAGATCAATTGGGCAACTTCTATAGGCTTAGCGCCATTGTTATTGTTGTTTTTTCAACAAGTCTCATTGATAGCGCCTATCGCCAATTTTATCGCCGTGCCCATCATTAGTTTTATAGCCGTTCCTTTCGCATTAGTGGGTGTAGTGTTGATGTTTGTCTTGCCACTAATAGCCGCAAAACTGTTTTTTATAGTGGACCTTAGCTTACAAGGTTTGGTAACCGTTTTAAGCTATATGGCAGAACTGCCCTTCGCAACGATTAATCATTCTCTGCCTTCAGTGTGGTCATTAATCTTTGCGATTCCCGGTATTTTATTATTGCTTGCTCCACGGGGTATGCCTGTCCGATGGTTAAGTGTCGTCTTATTTTTACCGTTGATATTTACACAGCCAGAAAAGCCCGTACTTGGAAGTATTAAAATGACCCTGCTGGATGTCGGACAAGCTTTATCGTTAGTCGTGCAGACGCAAAATCATTGGCTGGTTTATGATACGGGAGCCAAGTTTTCGGGTGAAAGTGATATGGGTAAAAGTATCTTGTTACCCTTTTTACGACAGCAAGGTGCTGAGAGCATCGATAAATTAATCATTAGTCATGGTGATAATGATCATATTGGTGGAGCCGTTTCTTTAATGAAGGGCTTACCCGTACAGCTGGTATTAACCAGTGCTATGGAACAATTAAAGGATTATGCACCGGTTAAATGCGCAGCAGGACAGACTTGGGAGTGGGATAAGGTGAACTTTACTCTTTTGTCACCCCAGCATGCGTTTGTTTCTGACAACAACAATGCCTGTGTGTTAAAGATTCAAACGGAGCAGGGGATTGTCTTACTGCCCAGCGATATAGAGACTTCAGCAGAAGCCTGGTTAATTGAGACTTATGGTGATCAGCTTAAAGCAGATGTTTTGATTGCTCCGCATCATGGTAGTAAAACCTCATCGACGGTTGATTTTCTTCGAGCGGTTCAACCGGAGATGGTCTTAATATCTGCGGGGTATAAAAATCAGTTTGGACATCCTCATCAAGACATTCTGTCGAGGTATAAGCATAATCATAGTCAGTGGCTTAATACAGCCGATAAAGGGGCCATTACGCTGAGTGCAAAAGACGGTCGTTGGCTAGTGCAGTCACTGCGTGACACAGACGGTAAATATTGGAATAATGAGTAAAACGGTATGAGAGTGAACACAACACCTATTTCAGGCGTTTCTTTTGTATTGCCTTGGCCTTAGATCCCAAAGCAATTGATAAAATTGCATCGGCATCTGATGATCTTAGCGGGCCATCATTTATAAAAAAAACCGCAGAGCCTTTTAATAATTCATGTTCTGAATTTAATAATCCTGAGCTATAACCAAAGCTTAAATGTGTTGCACCGGCATCATCAGCATTCTGGATAATTTCTTTAAGAATTGGAAAGCCCGTTTTATAACGATCACGTAAATTATCTGAAATTAATCCTATATCTGCTATAGGATTATGCTTTACACCCGTCATAATTCGTTATTCCTTTTTTTAAAAAATTGATTTTCAGAAAATTTCGATTAACTATAGATTCATTTAATAGATTTTTTAAGTTGAGACACTACAGACGTTGAAATACGATAACCTACTTGATTCAGTTCTGCGATAACAGTCTCAGCATCAGTTATTAATGCTTTTCGTTGCGAGGTAAACAACACTGAAGCGGTGCCAACTATAACTAATTGCTTACGTAATGCGTGTTTTCGCGCCAAAGCATCATCCAGAATTAGTAGGGTGTTGCAGTCTGATTGCAAAGCATATTCAATGCTGGATTGCTCACCCATCCCTAAACTTCTTGATAAAGCATGTTTAAAAACGGTATTATCAACGCATTTTAACCAGCCAGAATCCAAAGCCTGCTTGATTAAAATTGTATCATCCGATTGGGCACACAAACATTCGTCTGTGACTGCTTGTGTGATTAATATTTCAGAAAAAAGAGACTCTAATAGATGCAGGTGTTTGATTTTAGCCAGTGCGATTAACGGCCCCGCATCTGCAATTACGACAACCATGCATCTAAAATATCTATTTCCTTGGCGGTTTGCTGATCGGGTAAGACCAAATCAATATCTAACTGCGCTAAATGATCAATAAATTCAGACAAACTTAAGCCGCTGATTTTTGCAGCGGCGCCTAATGACATAACCCTATCTTTAAATAAACTGGCTGCTAAGGCGGGCTTTAATTGATCATCAAATTCGCCCAATGTGGTTTTTAAGTTTAATAACAAGGCATTCGGTTGATTGCCTTTTAAAATCAACACGGGTTCTAGTTCAGCATGTCTTAATGCTTCTGAGGGGTTGCGCTTTAAGTTCCTAACATTTGTTGCATACATAAATTAATCCCCCCAAGCTTAGAAGACCAAAGTGTAGTCCACACTTAGGGGGAGCGCAACATCTATTTTTGACGTTTTAAGCTTACGGAACAAACTTCTCAACGGGATCGGAGAAATTATAGATACCCATTTTATTGGCTTCTGCACTGGTTGCTGAAACTTGATTAACGTGACCGCCTTAGCTGTTAAGAAGGTTTTCTAGCACTCGACGAGTCGCATTTTTATTCGCTGTGTCTTCTTTAGTACCATCTTTAGACTTGATTAAGGCGGCCATATAAACATTAATAGCGTTTTGAATCGTTGTTGGGATAATAACTATTTCCCACCACTGCAACGTCATTGTTATCTCCTAACTTTTGATTTCACTTAGTTAATTACTCACATTCAATGACAGCTTGAAGTTTGATTACGGACTGTTATCGAGAGTGTCTTACGACAGCTTTGGTTAGCTGATGTTCGATATACTACTATCAATGCAAGAAATTAATGCTTCTGCCAGTGTCTTTGTTTCTTCAAAATACTCAAAATCTGGTTTGTTTAAAAAATTCAGCGACTGATACTATTGCTGTTCCATCTAATTTCTTGATCGCAAGTAAGTCCAGTTTGTCACCTGTAACCAGATAATCTGCTAACCCGCCACTACTGATTGAAAGCAAATAGTTGTCATACGGGTCTGGTGAGACATCAACAAAAGGTAATTCATTTACGATGCTTGCCAAGCCTCGTAACTCGTTTATTAGTCGTCCTGCAAGAACTGGATTCAGGCGATCACGAATTTTTGGATATCGAGTTACACAATTCAATTAATCTGGCAGGTTGTGACGTTTCTACCAGTAAGGCACTGATAAGGATGTTGGTATCAAGTACAACCAACATCAACCAATATTACCTGAAAGCTCTTGGCGTACCTCATTCTTTATAGTTTGTGTGGCTTCGTCAATCAAGGCTTGTAAGTCGTTTGTTGAAACATCAGTAAACTTTGAACGCGCCTCTGTTATGCTCTTATCGAATACTCGCCACCTAACTGACTCCTCAATAAATTTGGACATATCGCCTTTCTTCAACCCGCGCTGTGCCAAGAAACAACGTAAGGCAATATCTGTTTCTTTTGAAACTGAAACTGTCCATCTGGTTTGGTTAGTATTGGGTGTTGGCATTGTTTTATCCTCATAAGCACATAAACATCTATCATCTTATCATTACATCTTTTTATTATTCAAAATAGTCTGTTGTGCCAAAATAAATAATACTGGCATTATTTGCCCTTTCAGTCTTTTATAAGTTATCCCCAGAGCCTGTGGATAACTTTGTGGATTACCGGTTGAGTAACCCTCTAACTGTCTAATTTTCATTAAAATTAGTTAGATTGTCTAATCCTTATACAGTTTGTTAAGTTAATTATAAATCAATGAGTTATATCTTATTTTGTAATATTCGGGATGAGTTTTTCGCTTTAATTGTGGTAACATACTAATAACAATCCCTCAATAAGTATTTGTGGGTAACTGTATGACTTTACCTTATTCATTTTCATCTGGAATTTTACAATGTAGTAAAGCCAGTACTCTTTATGGAATCAGTGACGATTAGGGGATCATCAGCCTTGATTAAGAATATAGCTTACAATAGCGCTTTCATAAAGCATATCAAGACGCGAGGATAACATTTGAACAACACGCAACCATTCATCAAATCTATACAGATCAATAATGTTCGTCACCTTCAAGATGTTTCCATTCTCATTGATGAGTCGAGGCCTCGACATTTAATTCTCACTGGCCCCAATGGGTGCGGCAAGACATCTTTACTCCGTTTTCTCAAGGATTACCTTGAAGGCATTCCCAATAGGGAATTGCTCAATATAGAAAATTTTAAAAGAGCTATTATTAACACGGAACAACAAAATTTATCCTTAAAAACACAGTTAGATTCAGGGATATCAGAGCAGCAAAAAGACCAAATTAATGGGCAAATTTCAAAGTCGGATAACAATATTCACCTTTGGAATCAACAGATCGCCAAATTCAATAGCCTAAAGCCCTCCGTATCCAATCTGACAGAAATGATAGAGCTTTACCATAGAGGCGAGTTCTTAATTAGCTTTTTTGAGGCTAAACGCTCCTCTGAAATCCAGGCCGTAAATGGGGCACAAAAACTTGATCTACCGAAGATAAATCCTATCTGCATCAATCCTCAATCCGTGGGTTCTAAGTTCCTTCAGTTTTTGGTCAATCAGGAAAATAGAGCCGCATTGCTTCTCCGAAAGGGTGATCAAGCAGGCGTTAATGCAGTACAAACATGGATGAATAAAATCACAGCCAAATTCCGGGAGCTTTTTCAGAGCGATGAACTGACACTCGAATACGATATTGATAACTTCGATTTCACTATTAATATACCTGGCCGCAAACCCTTTCGTTTGGTAGACAATCAATTATCCGACGGCTTCTCTTCGGTACTTCAACTCGTATCCGAATTACTACTACGCATGGAGGCAGTCACTGCGGGTAGCTATGAGGTTCCAGGCATTGTTCTCATCGATGAAATCGAAACCCATCTGCATATTAAGTTGCAAAAGGCTATTTTGCCGTTTTTGACTGATTTCTTCCCCAATATCCAGTTCATCGTAACAACACATTCGCCTTTTGTGCTGACTTCGCTGAATGATGCTGTGGTATTCGACCTTGAATCTAAATCGCGCTGGGAGAATATGGCTCCCATGTCCGCGAGCACCGTGGTGGAAGAATACTTTGATTTGGATCTTTATTCCAACGAGATAACACGCATGATCAATAGATATGATGAGCTTGCCCGATCAACCTCACGCTCTGATGACGAAAATAAAGAATATAGCCAAATCCATACTGAGTTAGAAGCAATCAAATATGAAGATGCTCCCGAACTCGTTGCTCATTATAACTCCATCAAGGCGAAGGAATCACAACAGTGATTTATGTCAAAAAAAGCGAAGGAGTACACTTGAAATCTATGCTTGAGACTGCCAAAAGTAAGGATAATGAAGCGGTGTATCGAACAGGACCAGTCTACGAGCAAATTAAGACTGATTTCTATGAGAAATGCTATCTCTGTGAGGATAATGAAGTGACTTCTATTCAGATTGAGCACTTCGAACCTCACAAGAATGATATGACCAAAAAATATGATTGGAATAATATCTTTTATTCTTGCGGGCACTGTAACAATATTAAAGGCGCAAGCTTCTGGCCACTTCTAAACTGCACTGATGCCGGCGATCAAGTATGGGAGTCTATTGAAATCTGTTTCGAAGCATATCCTAAGGCTACTGTTAATGTTCAGCTCAGTTCGGCATGTACAAAAATACAGGAAGGCGAAAACACCCTTGAACTCTTGAATAAGATTCTTACCGGGAAAGATGCAACGCCTATGAAGAAAGACGAGGCGGCTAACCTCCGAAAGAAAATGCTACGTGCTTATAATCAACTCTCTAAAGCCATTGGTAAGCAAGACTTAGATGCTATTAAGGACTGCATATCTGACAAAAGTGCTTTTGCAGGAATGCTGCGCTGGCATCTAAAAAACAATTTCCCTAGCTTGTTTGAACAGGCCATGTCCTTACCATTCGACAATTGATCTCGAAACTGCATACTTCGTTTGAGATAATCTACATGATCGATTAACATAATAATAACAATCCCTCAATAAGTATTTGTGGGTAACTGTATGACTTTACCTTATTCATTTTCATCTGGACTTTTACAAGGAAAATAGGCGATAACAATGGCACAATTTACAGTGACGGGTGAGATTGATCCCTTTTTGCATATCAGTTTAGTCCGTGGTGAAAAGATTTATTGTGAATCTAACGCCATGGTGATGATGGAAAGTGCTTTAGAGTTAAAAGGGAAAATGACCGGCGGTATCGGCAGCGCGTTAATGCGCCGCTTTGCTAATGGAGAATCCTTTTTTCAGCAACATATTGAGGCAGTCAGTGGGGATGGGGATTGCTTATTATCACCGACTCTCCCGGGTGCTATACAAGTACTGGAGGTCGGTACAACCAGTTATAAAATAACCGATGGCGCTTTTGTAGCGGCTGAAAGTGGGGTTAGCTTAAATGTGCGTACCCAAAGTTTAGGGTCTGCGATGTTTGGTCAAACCGGCGGATTTTTTATTTGCGAAGCGACGGGCTTTGGCAAACTGGCTGTGTCGGGTTTCGGCTCCAGTTTTGTGCTGGACGTTGAACCCGGTAAGGATATTATTATCGATAATGCCCATGTGGTTGCCTGGGACAGTGCATTGCATCATGAAATCTCTGTGGCAACCCAACAATCCAGTGGCTTTTTAGGTCAAATCGTCAATAGCGTCACCAGTGGTGAAGGCATGGTATTAAAGTTTTCTGGCAGAGGTAAAGTCGTTATTTGTTCACGTAACCGTGAAAACTTTATTAGCTGGTTGCTGAAAGGGATGCCGACCACTAGTTAACGCTATAAACATGCTATTGCTGATAGGTGAAATCGAAGTTCCCATAGGTTAATTATTGGTTAATAATTTATCAACAACTGATTGACAAACTCTTTGGAAAGATTTTATATTAAAGTCCGAAGAGTGGTTCCCTCAATACGGACAATACGGATTTCTCCTCCTTGAACCGCAAGCACTCTGTCAACTAATTCCCTGTGGCGATAGGAGACTTTAATGATGCAATACCGATCCAGGTTTATTGTGGCTTTGCTGCTAAGCGGAGTTGGAGCTTGTTCAACTTTAAATTATCAGCAGCCAATTACCCAATTCTCTCAAGGTGTATCTGACCTCAATGCGGCTTTTAATGCTCTAAAAGTAACAAGAGATAATGCGGCTATTAACAATTTAGCAAATAGTTTAAAACTTCAGGGCACCTTCCTGAGTCTACCGACAGGCTGTCCAATAACCGATAACCCTCCCAGAGAAGCAAAACCAGGCGATTGTTCCTGGTCTATTCATTACCCAGGCGGTAATAAAGTAGCTGCAAATGTAAAAAATCACGAGGCCCAATCACTGGCCTTTATTTCAGCATTGGATGCCTACGGTCAGGGTCTTGTTGCCATTAGTAGTGCTCAGGATGTTGCAGCCTTAAAAGCGGCAGTAGCAAAAGCCGGATCTGCAATATCCACGGTTTCATCGGTAGCCATGCCAGGTTCTGGAACTGCAGTCAATATCATAACAACCGGTTTTGCCTGGTTGTTTGGAGAAATAGCGGATGCAGAACGCCTCAAGACACTGGCAGCCATTGTAGAGCAGGCCGATCCAGTCATTCAAAAAGAGACTTCTCTATTACAGAAATCAGCCGAGCATCTTCAAGCTGAAATTTTAAATGATCAGCAGTACATTATTTATAGTGAGATGGCGCAAGTTACACTGCTTAGTAAAAGTAACGGCAGTTATTCGGATATTAATACAGCGGCTCAAAATGTCGTCAATGATGCGATTGCCTATGATAAAACCGCTTCTAATGGTATTGGAGGCGCCTTGGTCAAAATGAAGTCGTCACACGCTGATTTATTGAAAAGCCTTAAGAAGCCAGATATTAATTTTGAAGATGCCATCAGCACGGCTTCAGACTTTGCTGCGCAAGCGTCCACCTTAATGACTATTGAAAAAGGTAATTAAAATGCTATCCCCAGATACTATTAAAAGTTTCCAAACACAAATCAGCAAGGCTGAAGCAAATCTTGATGTGATAGACAAAAAAATTCAGGAATCGATTGAAAAAGCACAACAGGCGGGTGATGTTGATAATGTAATGAAGTTGTCAGCATTAGGTTCAGAACTTAAAGCACTCAAGAATTCGTTACACACCCAAGATACTGTGGGCGATGATGCTGAACTAAAAAGGGCTGCAGAGACTTTGGGTAAAATAAATACTCAGATGGATTCAATTATGTCTAAAAACAATAAAACTGCAGCGTTGATTTCAAATGTTTCGGATTTAATTACAAATATTTCAGGTTTTATAAGCCCAACAAATCCAACAGATACAGAAGATTCAACGGATACAGCGGATACAACAGTTCCAGAAAATTCAACTCAGGCGTAGAAAAAGAGCAGGGGTCCTAAACCATCACGACCAACACGGACAGTTAAAAGCTGAGAAACATTGTCATTCACCTTAATAGATTTTTAACCAAAGCGAGTTAAATCGATGACCAATACTATCCCACTCAATGAAGCCAATCCAAAAGCAGCCATCAAACATGTTTTTGTTTTGATGTTAGAAAACCGATCCTTCGACCATATGCTAGGTTTTTCGGCGATTACCGGTACTGATGCAGAGCATGGAAAGCCAACGGTTATAGACGGTCTTGACCCTATTCATAGTAACCGCTATGCAGGTGTTTCTTACCCCACCATAAAGCCCGCCGATTGGTCGATGCCGGTAGGCCCCGGACATGAGTTTGTAGATGTACTTTATCAGCTGTGTGGAGAACAGGGCAAAAATGCCTACGGTGCTGGTGGTGTTTACCCTCCTATCGATAACTCTGGATTTGTACTGGATTATGTTATTTCTCCCAGTACCGGAGAAGGTAAGGCAACCAGTAATTTTGGCGAAGTGATGAAATGTTACGATACCGCCACGCAATTACCCGTGTTATATACCTTAGCAAAAGAGTTTGCGGTTTGTGATCAATGGTTCTCCTCATTGCCTGGGCCAACGTGGCCTAATCGTTTTTTTGTCCACGGCGCCTCTTCAAATGGCTTGGACGATAGCCCTACTACCGAGCACATGGCGTTATGGGAGGGTTTATACGGTTTTCGTTATGATAACGGCAGCATTTTTGATGCGCTCTCAGATAAAGCTGGGCTTGATCAGCCTTGGCGAATTTATGGCGGTAAGTGTGACCCCTTATCAGGGTCTATCCCGTGTGTTGCTGCATTGCACAATATCAATGTAGAAGATTGGCATGGATTTGATAGATTTGCAGAGGATATAAGCGGTGATTATCCTTATTTCTACACATTTATCGAACCCAACTATGGGCATATAACCAACAATTCTTATATGGACGGTCAATCTCAGCACCCCTTGGATGATGTTAGAAATGGGGAGGCATTAATCAAGGAGGTATATGAAACTATTCGCAAATCATCATTATGGGAAAATAGTGTGTTGATTATTACCTATGATGAGCACGGTGGTTTTTATGATCATGTTACGCCACCGACTACAGTAGCGCCAGGTGATTCCACCGAATATTCGGTGAATAACTTTAATTTTGAGCGGCTGGGTGTGCGGGTGCCAGCTGTTATCGTATCCCCCTATATTCCCAAGAATATCGTTGATCACCGGGTTTATGATCATTCATCAATACCCGCTACTCTGGAAGCCTTGACGGGTTTGTCATCGTTGACAGACAGGGATGCTCATGCCAATAATCTGACCTCATTACTGTCATTGGCTACACCCCGTTTGGATACTCCAGAAGTGCTACCCAGTCCAGCAGAGGCTGCTTCTGCACCGACCGCAAGGATTGCTGCACCAGTGGTGGCTACTCATCCAGACAAGGCAATCGATGGTGGAAATCTACCGGGTTTTCTATTTACTGTGGCCAAGACTGAATCAGATCTCGCGGGTGGACAAGGTGATCACAGTGCGGCTATGTTTGCAAATTCTCGAAATATCCAAACTCATGGCGCAGCCCATGGCTATGTTAATGGTGTCATGCAGCAACTGAACCTTCCAAAATAAAAAACATCAACTGAGCAAAATTGCATCTTATCTTACCTATAAGGTATATAGTTAGATATCCGATCAACTTTACTGAGTTTTTTGCATAGGCTCTTGTAATCGGAGATAGTAGGCAGAAGCCATATAATTACTTTTATATATAAGCACCTCATTTAACATAAATGTATATTTAATATTATATTTTGACTATAATTGTCAAAAATTAACATTAAATTGATATTTTATGATTATTGAGTTATCTGTAGAGAATTTCCGATCCATCAAAACAAGGCAAACATTTAGCCTTACCAAATCTAATTCTGATGAGTTAGTCGGAAATACTTTTGATCCCAATGTTCTTAACGCTTCTCCACTACTTCGGTCAGTTGTAATTTATGGTGCTAATGCGGCTGGTAAATCTAATTTCATCAAGGCTGTAAAAGTGATAAGAGAAATAGTGGCTAATTCAGCAAAAAACATTCAACGTGGTGACAAGTTACCTATTACTTATTTCAAATTATGCGATTCAACAGTTGGAAAACCAACAGAGTTTGAGGTTATTTTTATTGCTGAAGGTATCAAGTATCAATATGGCTTTTCCGCAACATCTGAAAGAGTAATGGAAGAATGGTTGTACGCGTTTCCAAAATCAAGACCGCAACGCTGGTTTATAAGAGCATTTGATGAAGCTAAAAATGAATACGAGTGGGATTTTAGCTCATTTCTAACGGGTAAAAAACAAACATGGAAAGACTCTACCCGGAACAATTCCTTGTTTCTTTCCACCGCTGTAATGCTTAATAGTGAACAGCTTAAACCAGTCTATGACTGGTTTACCAAAACACTTAAAGTTGCAGGTATTGATGGATGGCGTAGTAATTATACGGCTGAGCTTTGCACTGAAGCGGACGGCAAAAAAGATGTTTTAAAATTTCTTAATGCGGCTGATTTAGATATTAATGATTTGAAACTAGAGTCAAAAAAGTTTGATATTTCTGTTTTACCTGATGACATGCCTGCAGAATTAAAAGAGCGCTTACTTAAAGATCTTGAAGGTGAGGAATTTGTAGATATCAAAACCGTTCACACAACAGCACAAGGAAAAGACGTTTTATTTGAGCTCGATGATGAATCTGACGGTACAAGAAAAATTTTCTCATTTGCAGGCCCATGGATTGACACATTGAGAAACGGCAAAGTTTTATTTATAGATGAATTGCATGATAGCTTACATCCCCATATTGTTAAATTTTTGGTAGATCTTTTTCATAGCAAAAAAACTAACCCCAAAAATGCTCAGTTAATTTTTACGACTCATGAAACATCGATTTTGGATCAAGATGTTTTTAGGCGTGATCAAATTTGGTTTTGTAAAAAAGAAACAGATCAGACAACAGAAATTTACCCATTATCAGATTTTAGTCCTAGGAAGGGTGTTGAGAATCTTGAAAAATCCTATCTATCGGGCAGATATAGTGCGTTACCTGTAGTGAGTACATTAGAACTACTTGGAGAGTAAGTTTTGGGTAGTGAAGATTTGTTTCATAAACGAAAAGCGAAAAAACAACAAGATAGCGTTCGACGCAATGCAAATCGTAAGCCCTATGATCATGTCCTTATTGTTTGTGAGGGTGAAAAAACAGAACCTTTTTATTTTGAAGAAATGAGGGTTCATTTAGACCTTGACTCTGCCAATATTAAAATTGATGGCAGTTGTGATTCAAGTCCAAAAAGTGTTGTAGAGTATGCTCAAGAGCTATTTAATAAAGAAAGAGTCAAAGCAGGAAATTATGACCGCGTGTTTTGTGTTTTTGATAGAGATCAACATGAAACTTTTGACTATGCCTTAGGTAAAATAAACGCAATCAATGATGAATTAAGAAAAGAAGAATGTTCCGAAGAAGTTGTTTTTATGGCAATTCGATCAATACCCGCTTTTGAATATTGGTTTTTGCTGCATTTCACGCCTTCGACAAAACCTTATTCTCCTTTAGGAACTAAAAGCGTAGGAGATCAAGTGATTGACAACTTGAAGATTTATCTCCCTAATTACGAAAAAAAACAAAAAGGAATCTACAAATATTCAATAGATAATAATCTTATTCATGGAGCTAAAGCGCACTCTAAAAGAATCTTTGAAAATTCAAAAATTAGTGGGGATATAAATCCAAGTACAAATGTTCATGATTTAGTTGAATACTTAGAGAAATTAAAGTGCTTAACTAAACACTCCACTTGACCGCGAAAATCAAGTGAGCTTGTCGTTTGTTCGACCGATTTTCGGCCAGTGTACCCGATGAATGGATAGTTTAAAGGTTTACCTGCCGTTCACTGAAAACTAGGGGTTGTCTCTGAATGACACATTGCCGAACTAATTACATTCTGTAATATTCATTGCCATAAAGCAGCAGTCGCGACCGGCAGAAATTGGCACAACTTGCTCTGTCAAAAGTGAAGGAACCCAATCGACCTAAAACAACAATCATTCCTAAAACAAGCAGTCATTCCACCAAAATCAAATCGAAAAGTAGAAATTGATTGTGATTACTGGCATTATATGAAAATACGGAGTGACATGGCTGTTGAATATCTGTTCAGTAAACTCAAGCACACTAGCAGAATCGCTACCCGTTAAAAAAAGCCACTAATTACATGAGGATGCTTTCGGTTTACCTCGGTGCTTTTATGGCTTAGACGAATTGTCGACAGAACTAACCGAGAATAAATTATGAATGATTTAACAAGCCTTGCAAAACAAGTTTCAAACCTTGATATCCCACTGGAGCGAGATGTCTTTATGCGCACCTTGATACGGGAGCTATCTAATACTTTGCAGAAAGTGGTTGGTTCTGATCAAGCGTCAGGTTTTATCAGCGTGGTAGGTCAGGTAATGGGTAAGCAGATGGACAACCAGTACCGTCAAGCACTCAATCTGTCGTCCCTGGATCGGGAGCAGGTGGCAGAAGTACTGGTGGACTTGAAGCAACGTATCCAGGGTGATTTTTATGTCATTGAGCAAGATGACGAGAAGATCGTATTCGGCAGTCGTTCATGTCCATTTGCAGAAAAGGTTATCGGCCAGAAGTCGATGTGCATGATGAACTCCAACGTGTTCGGAAGTATTGCCGCCAATAACCTGGGCTATGCCAAAGTACACCTCAAGGAAACCATTGCTGAAGGGCGTCCTGAATGCCGTGTCGTGGTTTATTTAAAGACTAGCGACGAAGCGGATGCTGTGGAGGGTAGGGAATATTTCAAGAGTACGGTGGAATGATCGACAAAGAAGCAGCTCACCTGCTTCGATTAATACCCGTTCCTCTCCTGGTCGTCGACAATACGGGGAAGATTGTTTTTTCCAACCCGCTTCTGTGTCAGTTATTGGAGCAGGATAAAAGTGGGTTGATCGGTCAGCCCTTAGCTAGTCTTACTACAGATTCCGCCGAAAAGACTTCGAATACCCTAAATTTGTTTTTCGGTAGCACTGATTTCATGATTAGCCACATGACGTTGCGTAAGTTTAACGGGGATGAGGTCGAATTTCCTTGTCGAGGGTGCCTGTTGCAGAGGCCAACAGATGATCGAGCTCCCTTGGTCTGCATCCAACTATACCGGGCTGTCGAGTTTAATGCCCTGAATCAGAAAATCGACGAACTGAATGCTGAAATCCGTCGACGTCATCAAATAGAGTCACAACTCAGGGAGGATTCTTTTAAGCTTGAACAGGAAATGATCTACCGCAAGAGTGCTGAAGCTCGTTACAAAGCACTATTTAATGAGATTGATGAAGGATTCTGTATTGTCGAAGTGATTTTAGACAACAACATGACGGCTATCGATTACCGTTTTCTGGAAGTTAATCCGGCATTTGAGAAAATGACGGGGTTGATCGGTGCGGTAGGAAAAACAATTACAGCACTCACTTCAGAACCCCAGGCATTTTCGCTTCAGACTTTTGGGGACATTGCGCAATCAGGGAAGTCGGCGCGTTTTGAAAATCACGCTACCAAATTAAATAGTTGGTTTGACGTTTACGCCTTTCGCTTCGACCAGGCTGAGAGAAAACAAATTGCCGTCCTGTACAATGATATTACTCAACGTAAAGTGTCCGAAGACGAAATATTACGGCATCGCAACCATCTGCAAGAACTGGTAACCGAAAGAACCACAGAGTTGCTCGCCGCCAAACTCGATGCCGAGTTGGCCAATCAGTCAAAGAGCGCCTTCCTGGCCAACATGAGTCATGAGATCCGTACACCCATGAACGCTGTCATCGGTTACGCTCAACTGTTACGCGCACAAATCCAGGACGAAGACCAAAAAATCAAGCTCAATCGTGTCATCGCAGCTGGCAAACACTTATTGAGTCTGATCAGCGACATTCTGGATTTGTCCAAAATCGATGCAGGACGGATGACGCTCAACGAAACCACTTTCTTTCTCTCTGCGACCCTTGATCATGTCTACAGCATGATGGCTGATCGCATTGCCCAAAAAGGACTTGGCTTCATTGAAGACATTGATCCGCGTTTACAAAATCTGATTGTGAAAGGAGATACGATGCGTATTACTCAGATTTTGATGAACTACCTGAGCAACGCCACCAAATTCACCGATCAGGGTAGCATAACGCTGCGTGCCGAAATGCTTGTCGAAGACAGCGAGCGGGTTAAATTAAAATTCGAAGTACAAGATACCGGCATCGGCATTAGCGAGGCACAACAAAGTAAGTTATTTACAGCCTTTGAGCAAGTGGAAGACTCCAGCATCCGCAGATATGGTGGTACCGGTTTGGGGCTGGTTATTTCTAAACAATTGGCACATCTGATGAGCGGCGATACTGGCGTGGTTAGCGCACCCGGCCAAGGCAGCACTTTCTGGGTTACGGTGCACTTGAAGCGAGGTAATGCGCAGGATTTGCAACCCGATGAAAAGATAATACACAACGTCTGCTTACGCAGAGATGTACAAATTTTGCTGGTTGAAGATAATGAAATCAATCAAGCCCTGTCCAGAGAACTACTGGAAAGCTTCGGTCTGAAGGTAGAAATTGCCAATCATGGTGGCGAAGCACTGGTAAAGATTGAGAACGAACACTACGATTTGATTCTGATGGACATACAAATGCCGGTTATGGATGGGCTAGAAGCAACGCGGCGTATCCGGGATCTTAAAATC
>CAIOMN010000096.1 GCA_903859415.1 uncultured Methylococcaceae bacterium | reverse complement strand
GATGACAGCTTGCGTGAATACGATGCTTTTACAGAATCGACATTCAGCAAGCTATTTGATAGCACTGCGTTTGGCTATCGACGCATTACCGTAGAACGTCCTTACCGGTTTATGTTTGATGGCGATCAAGACTTAATCGACTCACTGATAAACGACAAGAGTTTTAATCAATGGGATGAAGATCAGCGCACCGCTGCTGGACGGGTGTGCTCAGTTAGTTGATGTGAGTAAAATTAAAGCCCCGCAATTAAAGTTGATTGAAAAGATGGTCCGTAAACCCTCAGAAGAAGCTGATATTTGTTACGACAAACAAGGCAAGCCCGAACCGGATTCTGATTTGCGTGATGCTGAAAATGTGCCGTTATTAGAAGATGTTAATAGCCGCGATGCTGGCAGAAGTTGCGGAATGAGGTTTATAGGCTTAAATGGATGAGGTTTGATTGTGTGAGTCCGGCCAGTCTTTCTCACTCAAGTACACTCACTAAAATCAAATTTGTTGATATACTGCTGGCATCTTGAAATTAGTTGGAATTTATTATGGCAACGATTACGTTTGATACCTTAAAGTTTGCCAATACGTTGAAAGAGGCGGGTGTGCCCTCTGCTCAAGCGGAGGCTGAAGCTACTGCACTTTCTGAAGTATTAGAAGTTAACCTTAAGGATCTGGTTACAAAGCAAGATTTGAAATATGAGGCGGAACTTCTGAGACGAGACATGCATGACATGGAGCAGCGCTTAATTATTAAGTTAGGAGCTCTTATGGCATTTTCAATTAGTATTGTTGCAGCGTTGGTTAAATTGCTTTGAGTAAATCAGCTTCAATGACTGTTGGCAGTTCACTTGTATTAATCTTCAATCGATCAATAGACTGCTAAAAAATTAAATGAGACTTTCAATTCAAGAAAACAAAGCTGTATGTAGCCTATTAAAGAATCAAGATCCTAATGGGCGCATATACTTATTTGGTTCTCGTGTTGATGATAATAAAAAAGGAGGGGATATTGATTTGTTTTTTGAAACATCCGCTCCTTTAAATTTAAAACAACAATTAACCCTTGAATATCGCTTATCCGTAGAGTGCGATACCAAAGTTGATTTGTTAGTTAAAACCCCAGACCAAGAAGAGCAGCCCATATTTATGATCGCCCGTAATGGGATTTTGTTATGAGCAAGGAAAAAGAAATTTTGCTCGGTAATATAGATGCGTGCAAACAACGTATTGAGAAATTATCTTACTCGTTAAACAAAAATCGCCCCTTATTTCCACTGACCACAAAAACCGTTGCTCAATTGTCGGATGAGCAAGAAGAATCTATTGATGCACTCATTTTGCGTTATTCCCAAATAGTATCAATGATTCAGGATCAAGTATTTAGAGGCATTGCGTATATTGAACAAGAGGATATTAGTCATAAATCTAACCGTGTTGATCTAAAAGTACGCAACAGCAAACAAGAAATAATCATCATCGAAATTCAATATGATCGGAAGTATGACTACTTACAGCGTATATTTTATGGAGTTTCAAAAACAGCCATAGAGCATCTGGAAGAAAATGCATCCTACTCTGGTATCACCAAAGTTATTTCAATTAACATCCTCTATTTTGATCTAGGCAGCGGCACTGATTATATCTACAAAGGCACGACCCGCTTTGTGGGTTTACATAATAATGATCTTTTAGAACTCAACCCTAAACAAAAACAACTGTTTAAAAAAGACAGCGTAGAATCACTTTACCCTGAATATTACCTGATCAAAATCAACCGCTTTAACGACATCGCCAAAGACACCTTGGATGAATGGATTTACTTCTTAAAAAATGAAGAAATTAAACCAGACTTCACAGCAAAAGGCTTAAAAGAAGCCGAAGAAAAGTTTAGCATTATGAAACTGCCTGAAGACGAACAAAAAGCTTATGAGCATTACCAAGATGATTTGCATTATCAAGCCAGTCTATTCGAATCTTCATTTGGGGATGGTTATTATGAGGGTGAGGTTATAGGGATAGAGAAAGGCATCGGAATAGGCAGGGAACAGGGCGTTGAAATAGGCAGAGAGCAAATGACAAAAAATATAGCTTTCAACTTAGCTAAAGAGGGCACAACCCTTGAGATTATCGCTAAGGTGACAGGTTTGTCACAATCAGATATTAAACAAATTTTAAGCGATTTAGACCACCAAGCGCGAACATAAATAATCGTACTTATAGCCGACGATTGAGAGAGCAAGATAGTTTAAACGTGAATACAAGCGTTTCTATTGACGATTTTATGCGTTCATTTCAGAACAGAATAATGCAAATGCTTTTGTAAATTCTGGATGAGGGGTGCCCCGACATCCTTCGTCTGCATGACTGAAGTATATTGTGGGAGTCTGTTGTTGTAACCGATACAGTAGTTGAAAGAGTCCTATCACTCTGTCCTCGTTCCAGTCATCACCTGGTTTGTAGTCTAAAGCTAATACATCATCTTCAACCCAAATATCAACATCAAATAGTTCAATACCATTTACTTTTAATCCTGTCAGGCTATGGGAAAAAGATTCAAACCGTCCTTCACCAAACTCCCGTTCAGGATGAATTACTTTATTAATCATTAGGCTTTTACCGCGTTCAAAACTCCAAACGCTTTGATTATGACTAGACCCACAAAAGCTGACGAGAGTATGAAAGGTGGACAACATATCCTCCTCAGATAAACCGTCCATCCATATATCAGGGAAACCATCATAAGTATCGAATAAGTCTTTGATAAAAGGCCATGGGCTCATAATAATATGCTCAATGTTAAGAAGACGCTTGTTAAGTTTTCAAATTTCAAAAATACCCCCATGCTGATTTGCGTGATGCTGAAAATGTGCCCTTATTAGAGGATGTTAATGCATACTTTCAGCGTGAAGTATACCGCATGTGCCCGACGCCTGGATTTTCTTACAAAGCCATAGCTGGCATGGCTTTAGTTCACTTTACAACTTCCCAATTTTAGTTATGTAAAACCTGCACTTTTTTGGGAAGTCTAAACCATTCATAATCATCATAGGTAAAAGTGGATTATAACATATAGGGGTTCTAAGCCCGAACCCTCGGAATTTTTTAAATCATTCTAAATCAGAATGTTAGTGTTGCTAATGTACTTATATTTGTTCGTTTAAGGCTCGAAATCTGCTTAAGCAAAGGCTTCTCGTAAACGACCATTTTTGAGATTCTCAATATTTACTGTCATGATTACAGTCCAATGGGCGTTTCCAGTTCTCAAAACCCATTCTCGAAATTGTTTTATAGGTTTCAATGGCTGCATATGAGTTTTGAGAAAATTAAAACCTCTATCATGTCGTTGGTCGATCACGTCAAAACACCTGTACAGAACCTGATGATTTCGGATTTATTACAATCATGTTATTGATATACATGCTTTTAAAAAATTTCGAGGGTTCGGGCGTACAACCCCTAATTGAGACTCTACCAGCACAGCCAAGCTGCCCATCCCTTTTCTAAAGTCGATGGGTTGTGAGCACACATAGACAGGCCAATGCTGTTGTGTGGGTCGCATCATAACGGAAACTGCGCAAGATAACGTAACACCTCAAGGCAAAGTCCTGTATTAGCATGCTGTAATTCGCATTTAATACCGTTTGGCAAACGGAAAACCACCTTCAGCTCGGTCGATCTGATCTTGGACTCTGATGTCGACAGCGTAACTGGATGAAACAAGACCTTTGACTGCGAATCTGAGTCCTGTGGCTTACCTCTCCGCTTTTGGATTTGATAATAAAACAGATGAAGCGTTAAACCATTCGCCCTACAGTAGGCTGCCATGCTTAGACCTGATGCTTTCTGCTTTTGCACATGATCTTGCCAACGCTGTTTGGGCAGGAAGCTATGCGAGAGCGAGCGGTGGCCAAATAGTCCCTGGAAGCGCACAGGTGCCGGGCGGGTTTTCATGGAAAACCTGCAAGGCGTCCCGATAGCGCGTCGAGTCATACGAGAGTAATAAGTCGAACCTTCGAGCGACGTGGACGGCCAGGGCTGCCGAAGGCATTAAACCGTGCCGGTGTAGACCGATTTTAGGCTAAGGACGGACTAAAATCTTTACGGTCGGAATACGGCACTAGCTTTAACTGATCTACATTCGTAGCTTGTGACGGTTGGGGCAATTCAACTTCATTAGCTCTATCGTTCATGCGGATTTCCGGTTAATTTGACGGAAAAACACTTTGCCATAAACAGGTTAATTTTTTTAGTTGGGGTTATCTAACCGCTTACGTAGAAACTACCGCGCAAGATGTATCAAGCTGTCAACGTTGACAGGGGGGGAAGTGTACACATAGCCGCAAAAATTGCCACATAAAAATGATGTTCGCGCGGGTAGGCCGTTAAACTCATCAAAATCGAATGTGATTGCGTACATAGATTTTCCTTGCTCAATAGCTTCTTGACATTTTGCCGCATTTTCCTGTAAACGCGAAATCTCTAATTTAAACCCCTTTTTTTAGAACTCACAGCAAGCTGTTACAGCTAAGCTCTAATCGCAAACGTACCAACCATTCTTGTCATCCCATATAATTGAATTTGTTGATATCGTGGAACCTTTGTAGTTTCTGAAGATATCAATTTCGTTATCGATTAACTCAATTGAATTCCTAAATTTTATTCCTGAAATTATGATTTTAATTTTTGAATCGTTTGATCCGTCAATGAATCCATTGATAAAAACGATTGCAGACTTGTTTTTATTAACGATTGCATTGTCAATTTTTTTGCAAATATGCTCACCTGTTCTTGGGGTGGTTTTAAGAAAATCATTTTGTTTTTTGTTTAATATCTCTTCGAATTCAGCTTTTTTATTTTCTCTTTTAATAAGAGCGTCCGCTTTTCGTTTGTTTACTGTGTCTATATTCAAAAAACCGGAGTCATTCGTCCATACCAGAAGTTCGAACGGTTTGTTCGGATTATCTCCTAAGAATGTGTCGTCATCGTTTGAGATTCTATCTCTAACAAAGATGCTATCTGGATAAATAAAGTCATATCTTTTTCCAGGCTCCATAAATAAATCGAATTTCATAGCTTGATTATTATCAATGATGACATTTGAATATGGATTGGATATTAGCTCTGTTTGCTGTACTAGGAATTTATGCTGTCCAGGGCTAACAATTGCTCTTCTTATTCTTGGATATATGTTTTCATTGTCTAGCTCCAGTATGTGTGAAATTCCTTTCTTTTTGCTTGCATAATCGCGATTGCTATAAGTCTTAAAAAAATCTCCGTTGCCTTCGGTTAAAAAAATGGCGGAATCAGTGATTTTGGTATTTTCACCAACAAAGCTTTTTTTCGATGCGCAAGAAGATAATAGAAGAAAAATAAAAAAAACTATTGGTCTATATATGCAGTTTGGTGGCATCGTTGATTCTAGTTTGGTTAATCCATTTTTAATGGGTAGTTACAAAACGCCTCTGGTTACGAGACATAT
>CAIOMN010000095.1 GCA_903859415.1 uncultured Methylococcaceae bacterium | reverse complement strand
GATTTTTATGCATCTCTTCTAAGGTGAGAATTTCTTCCGAGGTGAGTTGTTTTATATAAAGCATTTATAATTTAAAAATGACCCTATCATACGCTAACCATGCCTGGACTTAGTTAAATTAATTATTCATAGGTACTTAGTATGTGATTATGTATCCTACCTGCAAGTAGTCTGCCAGCATTGAAGCTGACAGACAATTCTCAAAAACTAATTACTTAATGGCCCCTGCTCTTGCACCCGCAGCAGGATCAGGTGTATCCATAATGCGATTTAACAGATTGGTCTGTTGAGATACTCTATCAGCTTGCGTTAAATCAATCATACCTTTAAGTTCTGCAAATCGTTTTTCTGCTTGTATAAGTTGTTCAGATGCTAAATTCAAATCCCCCCCTTGTACTGAGGTCCGAGCTTTTTTCAAATAATCATTTGCACGGTTACGATTACGATCGAGTTTATCGTTAGCGTTGATTTCTTTAGTTAACTTTAAAGCTTCTTTGATATAACCAATAACAATTTCACCCCCACCCTCGCCATGATGTGCTGCGCTGCCAGTTTGCATTAACTGAATTTCTTTCAATGCTTCAGTAATTTGACCAATAGTGGCGTCAATGCCTTGAACAGGTGTCATTCGGTTATACATGCAGGCCATACCTAAACAGACTTCTGCCTTGGATGGAAACGAACCTAAACACAATGCCACTGCTGTAGCTGCGATAGCGCTTTTTAATAATTTCATTTAATTCAATCCTCGTTATAGTTATTATTATTTTTTGACTTGCAACTTCCTAGATATTAAGCATATTTAATTAGCTACATGACCGAACGAACTTTAACATAACTATCGAGTAGATTAAAACTATAACTGCCTATCTCGACAGCTTGAATAGACCGATGCTTATCAAGCAACTGGCGAAATAGCAGAGGATCTTTCTTCTGAATCATAACCCCATCCCTGGGGAAATATTTTAATTCCAATCGCGATAACCAAAAGCGTAAGGCAGCCGCTCTAAGCGCTATTGGCAAATAATCTAACTCAATTAGACTCAGGGGCCTTAATGTCTCGTAAGCCGAAAGCAACGCCCTTAATTTTGTATCATCCAACCCTTCAGAAGATTCATTTAAACACCAATCATTGACCGCTATGGCGATATCCATCAACAAAACACCCGTTCCCGCACTATAAAAATCGAGTAAACCACTGACTTTATCATCAAGAAATAAAACATTATCTTTAAACAAATCACCATGAATAACACCCACAGGTAATCCAACGACGGCATTATTTTTTTGAAAAACCAATTCATCATAAATTAATTTTTGATCAATTAAAGACAATTGATCCTTAACAAGATTGAACCTTAAGGTCCAATCAACCCAATCATAATGACTATCAACGGGAAAGTGATAATCTTGAGTTAATTGATGCAATTTACCTAATTGCAAACCCACTTCATAACAGTGCTTAACCGATGGATTAACGACAATCCCCCCTAGAATCCAGTTAAAAATTGCAGCTTGCTTCGTATTTAACGCCAGTAATGTATTAGCCGACTTATCCAAAAAGGGACTGGGGCAACACAGACTGTGTTCTTTTAAATACTGCAATAATTGCAAAATATGTGACAAATCAGCTTTATTGAGTGATTCAAAAATAGTCAATATAACAGTGCCTGTGGTGGTTGTTACCCGATAATTAGTATTTTCAACACCTTCCTGTATACCTTCAAAATGAATGACCTCACCCAAAGAATACTGTGTTAAAAATTGCTCTAATTGCGTTAACGTTATAACCGAATAAACAGACACTAAGAATCCTAAAAACTAAAAAGGTTAACCGCTATTTCATTTGCAATGATAATCCGGCACTACAAAAAAAAACTCGATCACATCCTTTTGCCATGATTTGTGCGGCCTTGCCTGACAAGTCCACAAACTGACGTGCTAAGGGATTATCTGGAATAATACCCAAGCCCACTTCATTATGGACTAACACCAAATCGACTGGCAACACCATAATAGCCTCTAACTCCTGAAGAATCTTAGTCTCAGGCCATTGATGATAAAGTAAATTATTCAGCCACATTGATACACATTCAACTAGCACCGGTTGCTTGCAAGTCTTTAAACGCTCCAATAAATTTATCGGCTCTTCTATGGTTATAAACAAATCCTGACGACGCTGTTGATGTACCTGAATACGAGCAGCCATTTCAATATCGATAAACTCAGTCGTTGCCAAATAAAAAGGTTTTACTGATGCTGAATTTTCTAAAATATAAGACTCAGCCAGACTCGATTTCCCACTTTTTATACCGCCTATAAACAAAGTTTTCATGTTAATAAGCTACCCAACCCTAAAAAACCAATCACACTAATATCCAGCTTATTTTTCATGGCTAACGATTGCCTGACAATAGCCGAATTAATCGAATACACAGAAACCCCTAACGTTGGTTTATGCTTAAGTTGACCATGATAATACGCGTCACCTCCTAGCGCCACGCCCAAAGCGCCAGCCATAGCGGCAATCGGATAACCCGCATTAGGACTTTCTAATTTATTTCCATCCTTGAACAGACATCGTAACGACGCTTGCTTTTTTGGCGCTACTAGTACAATCATTAATGCCGTTAAACGTGCAGGAATATAATTAGCTACATCATCCAACCACGCAGCTACTTTTCCAAAATAAAAGTACCGTTCTGTTTTATAAGCCACCATCGAATCAAGCGTATTAATAGCCTTATAAATAGCAATTCCTGGTAAACCAAATAGTAACAAATACAGTAACGGGGCAATCACACCATCACTTAAGTTCTCGGCCCATGTTTCCAGTGCAGCCTTATAGATATCCTGCTCCGTCATAGTCTCGGTATCACGACTAACCAAATAACTAATAGCCTGCTTAGGCTGTTCTGACTCCAGTACCTCGGAGACGCTTTTATGCAATAGATGCATTGCAATACCCGTTGACGCCAAAATTGCTAGTACTATTAACTCTAACTCCTTAGGAAATAAACGGCTTAAATACACAAGCGCAACACTGATCAACCCCGTTAAAGCTAATAAACTGAACACCAAAATCGCCCCCGGCATCATACGATTGGCATAAAATTTCTTTTCAAAATAAGTAATGTAGTCTCCCATCCACATCACCGGATGCTTACCCGGTAACTCACCTACCCACAAATCAATTAAATAAGCCAATAATGCTAATTCAAAATACATAAAAAACCATCCCATACCTGATACGTCAACCTAAGCACTTCGTTTTAAATCCGCTATCGTTAATCCATTAAGAGCATTTTCAAGCTGCTGAATAGCATCAACCTCTTTAACCGCAAAGCGGATATAACGGGTATCCAGACCTTCAAAGTTATCACAGACACGAATCAAAATACGCGAAGGTGCCAACCATACTTGCAACGCATAGCCATCACAGTCATCGGGTAAACGCGCTAAAAGAAAATTAGCTTGCCCAGCATAAATCTCTGCAAACAAACCACTCCCCTTTAGTACACGAGATAAAATCGCTCTTAACCTAACGGTGTGTTGCTGCGTATAGCTAATAAAATCTTTGTTAGCTAATGCTTGCTGCATATAAACCATATCTAAACTTGATAATTTCCATGCGGGTTCTAAATACTTTAAAGACGTTATAGCCTCAGTTTGTGCCATTAAAAAACCAATACGAATGCCCGCACAGCCATAAAACTTACTGAGTGATTTGATAATGTATAAATTCGGATAATTAACTATCGCATGAGAGACAGATTCAGTCTCACAAAAATCGAGAAAGGACTCATCAATAATCAAAGTGCATCCCGCTGCTTGCCACTGCTCTAACAGCGTAGGCATCTCATATAGGAGACCATCGGGGGTTGAAGGATTAACAAAAATAAGTGTACTGCCAAAAGGCACATTAACTAACGATTCGGTTAATCGGTTAATAAGGGTTACTTCACTGCCCAACTGCACAGCAATACGTTGGTATTCAACGTATAAAGGTGCGAACAACACTAAATGTTTAGGTTTAAGCCAACGTAATAACGCAAAAATGGCGGCACTTGCACCATTAAACACCTCAATACCCACACCATCAGGTATTAAATAACGTTGAACAATGGCTTGCTTTAACGCCGTGTACTCAGGATCACCATAAGGACCCACTTGAATATCCGCTAAACATAATGCACCAACCGCTTGATGGGGATTAATGTTTGCTGAAAAATCAATAACCTCTTCAGGCAAACAACCACAGTGTTCTGCGAACTGATAAATATTCCCACCGTGCCGCATCTTAGTGATTTAAAAAATGTACAAAGGTGTAATCATTAATATGTTGTAGTTTGTGTACCGACCCCATATCCACTTTAAACTTAAACGCATTCGCTAAGGGCAGTTGTAAAACATGTGCTAATAACGCTCGAATAACACCCGCATGCGTCACCAGCACCACCTGCTCGGCATCTGTTAATAATAGCTCTTGCCAAAATACCCCTACCCGCTCACACAATTGAGTAAAACTTTCGCCTTTTGGTGGACCTAAGCTCACAAAGTTATCCGTCCAATGCCTTAGTTCTTCAGCATTTACACTATCAAAGGGACAATTTTCCCAATCACCAAAATTCAACTCTAATAAGCGATCATCATTAAGCACCTTAGGAAATAAATGTGCGGCAAACTGGGTGCAGCGTGTTAATGGACTACTATAAACACGGCAATCGGGATGCAATGCAGGTAGTTTTTGTTGAGTTTTAATAAATTCATCCCTGAAGTTGGCCGCTAAGCCCACATCCGTTTGACCATAACACAGCCCAGTAGGCGTATCTGTTTGTGTATGACGAATTAAATAAATGTCCACAACACACTCACAAACAAATAAAAACAGGTTTCTGAAACCTGTTGACTACACCCTAAACAATCGCCCGTATAACCACCAATATGACGATTAAAATAGCGCCCTAAAATAAACGTTATTAAGATAACCGGTATTAACGCGACGATAGAAATAATCGGCAATATCAACAAAGGAACTACAGCAAATCCAGCCGCAACACTCAGTTCCGTTACCGTAGGCTTATGGATTACATTACTTGATTTACTTTCGCCAATACGCGCATAACGGTATAGACGCATCAAAACCAAAGGCATAAAACGACTGACACTGTGTCCGGCCAGTAACAAAGCAGGCACAGCACTCGCAGACAATTCACTTAATAAACTTAACTTGAGCAACATCAACATTATCAGACCGACAACACCGTAAACACCACTCCGGGAGTCTTTCATAATCTCTAAAATGCGCTCTTTACCGTACCCTCCGCCGAAGCCGTCACAGACATCGGCAAAACCATCTTCATGCAAAGCACCGGTCATAAAAATGCTCACAATAACCGCAATAATAACTGACGTTGTTTGAGGCAAAACCAAGTCCGCAACATAAAAACTGACCGCCGCTGCCAAGCCCACTAACCAACCTATCACAGGGAAATACAAAGAAGAACGTGGTAAGTCACTATAATCCAGAGCAATAGGACTCGGAATTCGGGTATAAAAACTCAGTGCTAAAAAAAACAGTCTTACTTGTTGCATACAATAACGTTCACTGATCCACACCTGCTTCAGTAAAGGACGCCATTTCCTTTAAAAACAGTACCGCCGATTGCAATAATGGAAATGCCAAAGCCACACCAGATCCCTCACCTAAACGCAAATCCATCGCTAATAGTGCTCTTACATTAAGATAATCTAATAAAGCCCGATGCCCTCGCTCATTGGATACATGGCTAAAAACACAATAATCCAATACCTGTGGATAAAGTTTATAAGCCACTAATAAAGCACTACTGGCAATAAAGCCATCAATCATAACAATCATCTTCAATTCGGCCGCTTTTAGGATGGCCCCGACCATCATCGCAATCTCAAACCCACCCCACCTTGCCAGACTATCTAAAGGACTTTTTAATTCAGGTGACTGTTGAAGCGCCTTAGTTAAGATCCAGACTTTTTCCTGTAATTGATTGTCATCAAGCCCTGTACCTCGACCGACACAATCACTTAACGGCAAGGCTGTTAAACAATGCATCAATAACGCTGCCGATGAGGTATTACCAATCCCCATTTCGCCAAAACCAATACAGTTACACCCTTTTTGCTGTTGCTGTAGAACAAGTTCAGCACCCTTCTTTATGGCATAAAGACATTCTTCTTGTGTCATTGCCGCTTCTATTAAGAAATTCCGCGTGCCATACCCTACTTTGGCATTAATTAAATCAGGGTGACTTGGTAAATCGGCTTTAACACCGGCATCTACAATGAGTAAGTCTAATTGATGTTGCCGGGCAAAGACATTAATCGCCGCACCGCCACTTAAAAAATTCATCACCATTTGGGCAGTGACCGTTTGCGGATAAGCACTCACACCAGCCTCAGCAATACCGTGATCAGCAGCAAAAACCAATAGACTGGGCATTGTTAGCTGAGGGGCTAAGGTGTTTTGACACAAGCCCAGTTGTAACGCTAATGCTTCCAGATGCCCTAATGCCCCTAAAGGCTTCGTCTTTTGATCAATTTTAATTTGTAATTCAGACTTTAAAGCCGAAGATAGAGGGGTAATAGAAAAATTTAAAGGCACGGTGTATTCCAGGTATTTTCAAACAACAAGTCTTGTAGAGCCTTACGTTCAGCCCATTGCTCTAGCTCCAGCATAGGTTTTTCGTAAAATTGCTCAACATGCCCCAGGCAAAGAATGGCAACGGGTTGACTGTCTTCAGGCATTGCCAAAAGTGATTTTAAAGCATCTGGCTCAAATAAAGAGACCCATCCCATCCCTAAACCTTCTGCTCGTGCGGCTAACCACATATTTTGTATTGCACACGCTAAAGACGCAAAATCCATCTCGGGCAATGTGCGTCGTCCAAAAATATGTGGCTCACGCTGTTCACAGAGGGCGGCAACCAAAAGAACGGGGCATTCCAGAATACCCTCGACTTTTAACTTCATAAATTCCGCTTCGCGTTCCTTTAAAGCCCTGGCTGTACATACTCTTTCTTGCTCGACTAACGCATGTAAATGCTGTCGTAATTCAGGACAAGTAATACGCATAAAACGCCAAGGCTGCATAAAACCCACACTAGGTGCATGATGTGCAGCTAACAATATGCGTTGTAATGTTTCAGACTCAACCGGATCATTTAAAAAATGTCGCATATCCCGACGTTCGTAAATAACACGATAGATAGCGTTTACTTCTAGATCAGAATATCGATGCATTATCATTGAACAAAAGGTTATCAGTAAGGGGTATTTTAGTTTATAAACAAAATCGCTTGGCGCTACGCTGTTAAAAGCTTACTTTTACACCACCATAACCTGCCACACCAGATGTACCATAACCATAAACATCTTCATATTGCTTGTTTAAAAGATTATCAATTCGACTAAACACTTGTAAGTTTTTATTAATATCATAACTCCCTGCAAGATTGACTAGCGTATAACCCGCAATGGCAACAGGCACTGATGAATACGATATATATGCCGTATCTGCTTTCTGACCCACCATTAACACATTCAAATGAATATGTGCCTTTTCAAGAAATTGATAATCTGCATCAAAACTCGCCTTGTCTCTAGGTCTATGTAATAGTTGATTTCCGGTGGCCATATTCAGGGTTTGCTGATAGGTATAAGTCCCTCTTAATGTCAGATCAGTTAAGGGACGTACTTCCATAAATGTTTCCAAGCCGTTTACCTTAGCCCGACTGACATTATTGTTTGTGTATGGCGGCACACTCAAAAACTGGATCAAGTTATGAAAGTTATTATTAAAATAACTGACACCCGCTGTCGCCTTTTTGCGAAATAAATCCTGCTCTAATGCCACATCCCAATTAACACTGGTCTCTGGCTTCAAATTAGGATTACCTGATCCATAGATCGTATCATAAAGTTGATTCAGTGTAGGGGCCTTAAAACCAGTCCCGTAATTACCTTTTAATCGAGTCCCGGTCTCTTTAAGAACATAGAGTTCATTAACTCGCCAGGTTTCATGACCACCAAAACGATTGTTATCATCATGCCTGACACCCAGGGTTGTAAAAGATCGATCAAACAGTTTGATCTGATCCTGTAAATAGCCACTGATTGTATTCATGGTCTTAAGTGGAATCGATGCATTATATCCATAAGGATCAGGAGATGCCGACGAAGTACCTAAGCTATCCGCTTCTTCTTCTACGCCTAACGTCAGCGTATTGGATTTATGAATATTAAAAATATTCTGGTAATCTAACTTAACCTTCTCGCCCAAATTACCTGAAACAGAATTAAAACTATTAGGTGAAGCGGGGCTAAACACATTGATATTACTGCGATCTGTACGACTGTATGCGGCACCCAAAGTTTGCTCCCAAAGACCATCAAACAATTTAAGATGACCGAAGCCACGCGTAAATAACTGGTTAAATGTATTGTGATTATTGGTATTATCACAATTAACACCGCCACAATCATCATATGATGTTTTGCCTTCGTTATAACGTAACGAAACCCCTAAATCCAGATTATCAGTCACTTTAACACCCGAGCGACCACTCACCGTTGTATTGGTATGACCGTTGGGATTAAAATTACCCATATTCTTATCAGCAGTAGAAAAGCCAGCCGTCTCCAACCTTGAGGCATCCAAGCTGTAGTTAATACGCTCAGTACTACCTGAAACTGCGCCCGTAGTTTTCCAGGTATCATAAGACCCACCTTCGGCAGTGCCTGTATATTTAGCTGCACCCTTACCTTTTTTGGTAATCACATTGATAACACCCCCCATCGCATCGGAACCATAAGCCGCACTGGCCGCGCCGCGAACCACTTCAATACGTTCTATGTTATCGGTCTGAAGGTTTGCAAAATCAAAAGACCCATCGGTACTGGAAGGATCATTCATCTCTACACCATCGACCAGCACCAAGGTATGATTGGCATTTGCACTGCGAAGATAAACCGCTGTCGGCTGCCCAGGTCCGCCCGATCTAATGACATCGATACCAGGAACTGTTCTCAAGGCATCGGCTGCTGTCGTCAGATGTTTAGCAGAAATATCCTCCGCAGTAATCACCGTAATGGCACTCGCCACTTCGCTTTCAGGAGTCTCTGTTCGCGTAGCTGTCACCACCATATTGGGGAGTTCAAGGGTATTATCGGGAATGTTATCTTGAGCCTGTAACGGGTTATTAAAACCCACAAGCAATAGTGAGCTGGCTATAATTTTTTGCATTTTGTCCTCTGCGCCGCCCGCGCATAGAGTTTAAAAATAACAACAGAGGACAATAGAAGATGAGACGCACGATTGCACGTAAACACACCGCCAAACAGCCCTCCGCTGTTGCGAATATGCTTACGGGCCGGTCTCCGGGCTTATAAGTGGTGTTAACCTGAATCATCACCTTCCCATGTATAAAACACAGTGGCGTAACGATGATCCTTTACTTATATACCGTTGCGGGGGCAGCGTCGGACTTGGTTTAAAACCTTACCGACTTCCCGTTTAACCATTAGATTTAACTATCTGATGGAACCTGAAAGCAACCTGTAATTATAGGGGGATAGTTGGATAAAGCAAGCAAGAATGAGATCATTAACAGGACTTCATTCTTAACTGTTTGTTTAATTGAGCTATTTTTCAGTAAAGGCTAATCCTGGTAATTCTGATTAACTATCAAACTCCAAAATCAGGGTGCCCAGAGAATTTATGATCATCTTCGATTCCATAGTTGATTTGGCTGCCTTTCTCCCCATTTTTGTAGAATATTTCACTCTCTTTCCTACCATCTTCTTGCCACTCAGTCGCTAAGCCATTTTTCTGGTCATCGACATAGGTTATATCACTTTCTTTACTTCCATCTTCATACCACTCGGTAGCCAAGCCGTTTTTCTTACCATCGAGATAACTTGTTTCACTTTCCTTCACTCCGCTTTCATACCATCGGGTAGCCAATCCATTCTCCTTACCCTCTTTAAACGTTATTTCGCTCTCTTTAGTTCCATTTTCATACCACTGGGTAGCTAACCCATTCTGGTTGTCATCTTTGTAGTTTATTTCACTCTCCTTGTTTCCACTTGGATACCACCGGGTCGTTAATCCATTGGCCTTATCATCTTCAAAATTAATTTCACTTTCTTTTGCCCCAGCTTGGCTCCACTCAGTAGTGATGCCATTACGTTTTCCATCTTTGTAGCGGGTATTAACGGCTTTCTCACCGTTTTCATACCACCATACTGAAAGCCCATTCTCCTTACCTTCCTTAAAACTTATTTCACTTTCTTTCTGTCCGTTCGGAAAATATGTTTGATATTTACCCGTAAAAGGCTCCTCACTATTGGGTATATAAACCAGCTCGTTCCGCTTTTGAATGATTGTAGTGACTTTTTCTTTGAAACCTATTTTTTCTAAAAAACTATCGCTATTACAGCCTGAAATGAATAAAACCATAACTAAAACACTTATTATAATTTTCATAAAATAAATCCAACCAGACCTATTACAAATAGTCCCCCAATTAAAATATCTTTAGATAAATCGCTCATAATTTAAGTCCTCATAAAATGAAAAGTACAGTAACGGTTTTAACCATACTGGTATTGCCTTTCATAGTTATCAAGCCAGTTTTATGCCAAAATTAAAAATCATATTCAATTCAATAGATTATATTTATGTAGATTAAAGTGAATCGAATTTAGCCCTAATAAAAGGTTCTAAAAAACCAATTTACAGGCTTTATTTCCACCTTAGGTTTATTTGATGGGACAATATGTGAAACACATATTAGGTATTGGGATGCATTAGATATCTCTAATGTTGATCTATGATTGCTTACCTGCTGACCGAGTAATAGTGCTACAAATTCGGTACGGTCTGGCTTGGCTCTGGCAATCCCTCGTTAATCAGTAGCGTCCGAATCTCCACGCAGGCTTCCGCCAGGATTTCAGTCAGGATAGCGATATCTTCGGTCAAATCGTTATTGTCAGTATTCTGATGAATTTTGTGTTCTAGATTATAGGCCACCTGCGATAAGGTATTGATGCCGATTGTCGAGGAGATACCTTTGAGCGTATGAGCGATGCGCTCTGCGTATGCCTGGTCGTGCGAAGCCAAGGCGGTTTGTAATTTTTCCGCATCATCGCCATTTGTGTCGACAAATTTGCCCAACATGCGAAGATAGAGTTTTGTATTGCCCGCAAAGTATTTCAAGGCGCCTTCCCTGTCCACCAGACAGCGGTGGAGAGAAGTAGATTGTAGTCCGGGATTTTCTGCTGTGGGGTCACTCGTTGTTTGAAGGTCAATTGATATTGTGTCTTCGGGTATCCACCGTGCCAACGTGGCGTACAGCCGATCAGGATCGATGGGTTTAGCGATGAAATCATTCATGCCCACTTCCAGGCAACGTTTGCGATCTTCATCGAAGGCGTTAGCTGTCATGGCTACGATGAGAAGAGACTTGCCGATTTTAAGATCCCGGATACGCCGCGTTGCTTCTAGCCCATCCATAACCGGCATTTGTATGTCCATCAGAATCAAATCGTAGTGTTCGTTCTCAATCTTTACCAGTGCTTCGCCACCATGATTGGCAATTTCTACCTTCAG
>CAIOMN010000094.1 GCA_903859415.1 uncultured Methylococcaceae bacterium | reverse complement strand
TTTTTCATCGGGAGTATGGTTTTTAAAGGTGAAGTTAATAGAAAATTGCTTATTATTCACTAAAACAACCGGAAAAATTAAATTTCAATACTCAGCAACTGATTGATTTGTAGATGGAACTAGAATGCTCTGAATTGCTGGCTATATCCCAGTCGTATTTCATTAAATCCCGTAAAGGCTTTGATAGGCTTTAATGGCGTTTAACTGATCACTGTTTGCTTCGGCCTTTAAATAATCGATGATGGTTTCTAACGTGATAATAGCAATCACCGGCATATTAAAGCGTTCTTCAACTTCCTGAATTGCCGAGCACTCATTCAAGCCTTTTTCTTGTCGGTCTAAGGCAATCAATACGCCAGCAGGAGTGGCATTGGCGGCATTGATAATCTCAACAGATTCTCGCACTGACGTACCAGCGGTAATCACATCATCCAGAATAATCACCTTACCTTGCAAGGGTGTTCCCACTAAATTACCCCCTTCGCCATGATCTTTGGCTTCTTTGCGGTTAAAGGCAAAAGGAATATCGTTACCGGTGATTTGCGCATAAGCAATTGAAGTGGCACTCACAAGCGGTATACCTTTGTAGGCAGGGCCGTAAAGAATATCTACTTTAAAATTAGATTGAATTAAGGCTTGTGCATAAAACTGACCTAACTTGCCTAATTGAGCGCCCGTATTAAATAAACCTGTATTAAAAAAGTAAGGACTGGTACGTCCAGACTTTAATTGAAACTCACCAAATTTTAAGACACCGCACTCCAGTGCGTAAGCGATAAATTCTTTTTGATAATCAAGCATGATAAAGGCTAATAAGGTAGTGTTGTTGTTGAGGGTGGGTTCTTAAGGGATAAACTTCTCTAAGAGATTGTCCATAAAGTTCCAGCCTTGTTCTGAGCAATAATAATGGTTATAGTCATAGATTAGCAATCCTTCTTTAAGTCCGTTTGATAAAGCAGGCTCTAAGGTGTCCATATTCAGTCCAGTCGCGGCGAGGTAAGCGGGGACAGTAAAGCCTTGTTTTAACCTGAGATGATTCATCACAAACTCTAGTGGTAGTTCAGCCGTAGAAATCAGATTAGCACCGCCGTTTTTATGAGTGTTGCTTAAATATTGTTCAGGACTTTTGGGTTTAAACGTGCGGGTGATCAAATCCGGGAGTGCTTGGCTTATTTTGCCATGTGCGCCGGCACCAATGCCTAGATAATCACCAAATTGCCAGTAGTTTAAATTGTGTTGGCATTGTCTTCCGGTCTGGCTATAAGCAGAGACTTCATATTGATGATAGCCGTGTTCGGCTAGGCAATGCTGAGCCTGTTTTTGAGTGCTAAAAATAATCTCGTCATTCGGTAATTTTGGTGGGAATCGATGAAAATAAGTATTCGGTTCCAGAGTTAATTGATAAAAAGAGATATGGGTAGGCTTCAGGCTAATCGCGGTTTTTACATCATTAATACTGTCTTCTGGATGAGAGTCGGGTAGGCCAAACATAAGATCCAGATTAAAGTTACTAAAACCGGCCTGTTGAGCAATGTCCCCCGCCGCTAAGGCTTCTTTAGCCGAATGCACGCGGCCTAGCTTTTGTAATAACGCATCATTAAAGCTTTGAATGCCAATGGAGAGACGGTTGATCCCTAGCGCTCTAAATTCAGCAAACTTTTGGCTTTCAAAGGTACCTGGATTGGCTTCAAGGGTAATCTCAAGGTTGGGTGTTAACGTTATGCGTTGCTCAATGCCCCGTAATAAACGATCCAATGATTCAGGAGAGAATAAACTGGGTGTGCCACCACCGATAAAAATACTACTAATGGGACGAGTCACCGCATAGCGTTGAATATCTTCAGTTAAATCATTCAGTAGTGCATCTATGTAAGCAGCTTCGGGCGTGTCGCTTTTAACTGCATGAGAGTTAAAATCACAATACGGGCATTTTTTAATGCACCAAGGGATATGGATATAGAGGCTGAGTGGCGGCAATGGCATATTATAAATATCTGGCTGGTGGTTTTTTTACGCTACACATGGATAAGGAATAAGCGCGAAATAACTCGATCAAGTTCATGCTTCGAAAGCCCGTCACGACCGGTTTGTGAGTTCCAAGTCGCTCAACTTATTTCATGCACGTTTCATAGTATCACGTCTCTATTGTGTTAGAATTAAATACTGCTACCAGAGGATGCTCACTCTTAGGAAATCAGGGATAGCGCTGCCTTTAGATGGTAGCAGAATGTCAATTTATAATTTCAAATAGAGGATGGCTGAAATTAAGAAAATCATCACACCTACGATTCTCCATTATGATCAGTGACCTGCCCTGGTTGCAAAAATTATGGAAAAAAAGATTACAAGCTAAGGGTATTGTTGGTATCAGTTATCTAAAAAGCGGCATAGCCATCGCTATTTCTGACGTTGTTGACCCTAACCAATCCTGTTTAACGCATTGCGAATTTATTCCGACCTTATGTGTTGATGATCACCACCCGATCCTGAGTGAGCTGGTTTCTCTCTACCATCTTACTGACTATGACTGCCATTTAGTACTGCCTATCGATAATTATCGCCGTGTCAATATTGAAGTCCCGGCGGTTGCTGATAATGAAATTGCCGCCGCCATTTATTGGAAAATAACCGATCTGTTTGACTTCCCAATTGACCAAGCTTTTATTGATTATTATGCCTTGCCGATATCTACACATGACTCCAGTCATAAAATGCTGGATGTGTTTGCCTGTCCTAAGGAACTCATCCGGAATTTAGCCGATAAGTCGTCACGTGCTGGCTTACGTGTTAAAGTGATTGATGTTCAGGAAACGGCTTTGCGTAATTTGGCAAAACTGCTTCCAGACAATAAAAGTGGAGTTGCCATGTTTATTCTGCATGAATTTTCAGGAACCCTCCTGATACAACGAGACGGGGTTATTTATCTCTCCCATAATTTTGATATTGGCTACCAGGATTTGGATTTGGCAACTGAACTTAGCGGAGATTACCCCCGTATTAATACTAAAAAAGACAAGCTGGCGCTGGAGATAAGACGATCATTGGATTATGTTGCCATTTATTATGGTATCAAGCCCGATTCTGGCTTGGCCGTTATCCCGTTGACAAGAAACACCCCAGCCTTATTAACCCTGATTAACAGCACAATGGGTATTACCGCTAACGTGATGGATATTTCAGCACTGATGGGTAGTGATAGCGTCTTGGATGATGTTACTCAATCAATGTGCTCAGCCGTGATAGGCACCACCTTGTGTCATATCGGATGACAGGCTCATGACACAACAGGTTAATTTATACAGCGAAATTCTCAAACAACAACAAAGAAAAGCTATCGTTACTTTGTACATAGCAATAGTGGTGTTTATTGTGGTGATGTTTATAGCCTTTAGTGCCTACTTGTTATGGTCCGTCAACACAGCCGAAACGTCGTTTCAGAACGAACAACTCATTTTAAAAAATGAACAAACATACGCTGAGCAATTGGCGCTCCAACATGCTAACCCCGCCTTTAATACGCAGTGGGTTGAAGATATTAAACAATGGCAAAACAAGATTAACGAAGCCGAAAAAACGGTGCGACTCATCGATGAACGAATGAGGCTCTCGGAAAAAAACTTTTCAGACTATCTACAGGCACTCGCCAACCAATCCGATAGGGATGTCTGGATAACCGCTATTCATATTACCGGAGAAAATCGTTTTTTAAGTATTCAAGGCAGTACCTTTAAGCCGGAAAAAGTGCCGCAACTGTTACAGCGATTACAAAAAGATCCTGTTTTTAAAGGTGAGTTTTTTAACAAATTGGTCATGGAGCCTTCGTTGAAAAAAACTGAGCAAATAAACTTTACGCTCAAGTAGTCATCAAAAATAAAGATGAATAAACTTCTGGAACTGTTTGAAAACCTAACCCAACGTGAGAAGTTTATTGTACTTGCTTTATTGCTAGTGACCTTAGGGGGGAGCTGGAATCTATTTTTTTATCAGCCCATCGCACAAAGACAACAAGCTCTTCAGCAACAACAACTGACCTTGAACAACCAAAAAGCGCTTCAGCAAGTGGCTGCGAATCGTCAAAAATCAGTGAGTGCCGATCCCAATAGTGACAATCAAAAAAAGCTGGATGAATTAAAATCTCAAAGTGCGTATCAACAAAAACAGATAATGCTCTTAGGCCTCAAAAGCTTTGTGTCAGCCTCATCAATGGCAGACATCTTAAATGCTGTACTGACTGAAATCAAATTACTGAAATTACTTAATCTGGAAACACTGCCAGCAACGCCCTTATTGGATGTAAAACAGCATGACCCCACCATTTACAAGCATGAACTCATCATCACTCTTTTCGGAGACTATATTAATACCCTTAATTACCTTAAAGTCCTCGAGGCACTGCCTTGGGCTATTGCACTGGATAGCATTGATTATGAGGTTAAAGACTATCCAATGGCTAAAATCACCCTGCATATCGTTATGCTAAGTTTTGATAAGGATTTGCTAGATGTTTAAAGCCTTATCTTACCTACTATTGTTTAGCGTTATGCCTTTATCCAGTCATGCTGATTTAACAAACCCCATTAACTTTAAAGATCCCACTCGACCTCCTGATGTATTAATGCCAGGTGTACTGATTGAACAACCTAAAGAAGAGCCCCGCTTGTCAGCGATATGGATAACCGCAAAATCCCGATGGGTAACGATTAATCATATTCAGGCCAAACAAGGCGAGACTATCGCAGGCGATATAAAAATTCTTAAGATTCGTAAAAATGAGGTCACTATTATTCAAAATGGCATGACTAAAACTTTGCAATTATTAGTAAGCCCCTACCAAAGCCAATAATCGATACTGTCATGAACAAACTAGCCTCATCTCATCTCTTTATTGTCACCTTATCCTTCGTGTTGGTCTCCTGCTCACCTTTACAAAAACCGGATATTAATAATACGGCTCCGTTTTTCGCTAAAGAAGCCGCGTCAGCCGTTAATACCTCCTTACTTCCAGTAGCACCACCGGACATAAAACCATCAAAATACCGTGAGGATCGCACCTTAAATGTGTCAGTGCATGATATTGATGCTCGCGAGTTTTTCTTGGGATTGGTGATTGATACTAAGGACAACATACTCGTGCATCCTGATGTTTCGGGTCGAATTTCTTTAGAGTTAAAGAACGTTAACGTGCCGCTGGTATTGGAGGCCGTACAAAAAGTGTACGGGTATGATTATAAGAAAACGGAACTGGGTTATATTGTTTATCCGGCCACATTGCAAACAAAAACCTTTAAAATTGATCGTCTGGATTTATTACGTGAGGGTAAATCGATCACTTACGTCTCATCGGGGCAGACCACCAATTCAGGAACGACTGGTCAACAAAATTACGGTCAAAATGGCTATCAGCAGTCGACTAGCAATCAACAGCAGGGTGGCAGTAATCAGATGAATGCAATGTCCTCCCGAACCTCAGGCAGTACAGTGACCACCACCACTAAAGCGGACTTTTGGCAAGATCTTGAAACCGCATTAACAACGCTCATAGCGGCTGATAAAGAGGCCACTGTCGTTATTAATCGGCAGGCGGGTGTTATTATCGCTCGGGCAAAACCGATACAGTTACATGAAATTGAAAGCTTTTTAGCGACAACTCAAAACCAGATCAGTCGCCAGGTTATATTAGAAACTAAAATACTGGAAGTAGTGCTGAATAGCAGTCATCAAAATGGGGTGGAATGGAAAAGCATTATCAGGCAAGGGCTCTCAGTAGCACCTACCGCGTTAACGGGTGGAGCTTATGCACTGGTTTCAAATGCAGGTAGTTTTGTGGCCGGTGATTTTACTGCTGTGGTTACGCTGTTGGAGTCTCAGGGTAAAGCCAACGTGTTGTCTAGTCCGCGCATTTCGACTTTAAATAATCAGCAAGCCATCATTAAGGTGGGTCAAGATCAAACCTTTGTGACTGGTATTTCTCCTGGCGTTTCAGGGGGTATTAACGGCGGCACGACTCAACCCGTGCCTATTTTATCCGCCTATTTTTCCGGCATTGCCTTGGATGTGACCCCACAAATAAACGATGCCGACGACATTACCCTGCATATTCATCCGTCGATTACTAAGGTTGAAAGCCTTAATACAGAATATCAGATTGATGGGATAGGCTCGACTTCGGTGGTTCCTACCGCGCTGAACATCATTCGGGAATCAGACAGCATTGTCAGGGCCAAAAATGGCCAAATCATTATCTTAGGCGGGTTAATGCAAGATATTATTAATGAAAACAAAACCGGTGTGTTCGGTCTATCCAGGATTCCTTATTTAGGCAGTCTGTTTAGAGTGGATAAAGGGGACAGAGAAAAAACAGAGCTGATTATTTTGTTAAAAGCCACCTTAATCAAGGATGAGAACGACTGGCAACATGAAATAGAGTCCAGTCAACAACAGATTGAAGCGCTGGATAGAAGGCCTAGACTGTAAATGGCCATCAGTGATCCAGCCATGCGTAACGACAATAATAACGTCAATATCGGCACCTGGATGGTTAATGACGGGATTATAAGCAATGAACAACATTTGTTGGCGTTGAGCGAACAAAAAAAAACCGGTAAAGATTTAGGTCGTATTTTAGTTGAGCTTAACTTTATCAAAGAAAGGAACTTTATTGATTTCCATGCCTGGAAATTAAATATCCCGTTTATTGAGATTAAGCGTTATCCCATTAACATTGAAGTGGTCAAACTGTTGCCCGAAAGCTTGGCGCGACGTTTTAAAGTACTGCTGTTAGAAAACAATGCTGATTATATACTGCTGGCCATGGCTGATCCTGATGACTTAATGGCACAGGATGAAGTCTCGCGAGTGCTTAAGAAAACGATTCGAGTGGCTATCGTTATAAAACTCGACCTCTTGGTGGTTATTGAGCAAGCTTATCGGCGTGCCTCTGAAATTGGTATGTTAGCGGGAAAGTTGGATGCAGAGCTATCAAAAAACTATGTGGATCTTGATGCACTATTAGTCTCTGACGAAGTCGCGGATGCGCCTGTCGTTAAATTATTACAATCATTATTTGAAGATGCTGTGCATACCATGGCTTCTGATATTCATATTGAACCCGATGAAAGCGTATTGCGGATTCGCTTTAGAGTGGATGGGGTGTTAATTGAGCAAATACTCGCTGAAGTGAATATCGCGCCTTCTCTGGTTATTCGTTTAAAACTCATCGCTGATCTGAATATTTCCGAGAAACGGATGCCTCAGGATGGTCGCTTTGCTATTCGGGTAAAAGATCGGGTGTTAGAGGTGAGAATTTCTACCTTGCCGATACAACACGGTGAGTCAGTCGTGATGCGGTTGTTGGATAACTCGCAAGGTTTGCTTGATCTTGAGCAATTAGGTATCCCACCGAATATTCTGGCGAGTTTTAGACACTACATTAATAACCCTGATGGTTTAATTCTGGTCACAGGACCTACGGGGAGTGGTAAAACGACTACCTTATATGCAGCTTTATCGGAAATTAACAAACCCGAAAACAAAATTATTACCGCTGAAGATCCGGTAGAGTACAGTTTACCTAGAATTAATCAGGTACAGGTTAATGAAAAAATAGGTCTCAGCTTTGCGACTGTCCTGCGCTCGGCTTTACGTCAAGATCCTGACATTATCCTGATCGGCGAAATACGTGATACTGAAACCGCACACATTGCCATTAGAGCCTCAATAACCGGCCATTTAGTGTTGTCCACTCTGCATACTAAGGGAGCTATTGAAAGCGCCACCCGTTTGTTAGACATGGGGGTTGAGGGTTATATTTTAGCGGGTGCGCTGCAAGTGATTATCGCCCAACGCTTAGTGCGACGAATTTGCCGCTATTGCATTGAGCCAATCCAAATTGAACCGGGTCAGTTAATCTGGCTGGAAAAGTCTCAAAACAAAGACTATAGCCAAAGCCAATTTAAGCACGGACGCGGCTGTAATGAATGTAATCATACCGGTTACAAAGGCCGTATTGGGGTTTATGAATTGCTTGATCTTCATGCCGAAACGCTGAATGCCTTGCGCTGTAATGATACCGTGGCTTTTAACGAGGCCGCTTTGCGAACGCCGGGTTTTGTTCGCTTTTCAACCTGCGCAGCGGATTATGCTGAACAAGGCATTACCACTGTTAATGAAGTCTTACGCATCACCAGTACAGGGGAATAAGGTGACACTTTTTAAATACAGTGCCCGTAATGCTAGCGGATTAAAGATCAATAACACCCTCGAAGCTGAAACGATCAGACAAGCGGCAGAGATCATCATACGTCAGAAAATGACCCCGATTGTGATTACCCCCATAGTGGTTAGTCCTGATCTTATGGCGCAATTCACCGACTGGCATGCCTTACACAGTCTTAATATTAACGACCTGATGTTGTTTAGCCAACAAATGTACAGCTTGTCCAAAGCCGGCGTACCTCTACACAAAGCCTTAAGCTGCCTAACCGAATCAACGCGCAATAAGGCTTTATCTGAGGCATTAGGTGATGTGGCCAGCCGTATTGAAACCGGTTCCTCCTTAAGTCAAGCCATGAATAACCACCCTAAAGTCTTTAATGCCTTATTTATTAATATCATTAGTGTCGGTGAAATGAGCGGTGACCTGGATCGGTCGTTTTTACAAATAGCCGACTATCTGGAACGTGAAAAAGAAACCAAGGGACGTATTAAAACGGCCTTTCGTTACCCCATGATGGTGTTGATGGCTATCAGCGTGGCCATGATTATTATTAATGTTTATGTGATTCCAGCCTTTAAAAATGTCTATGACAACATGCACACCGAGTTGCCCTGGCAAACTCAATGGCTGCTGTCGATGTCCCATTTTATGGTCAGCTATTGGTCTTATATGCTGGGCGTGCTGATTTTTGTTTCAGTCATGGCGGGCAAATATATCAACACCTACAAGGGGCGTTTACAGTGGGATTGGTTAATGCTGCATATTCCGGTGATCGGTAGTATTGTGCAACGCGCCACCATGGAGCGTTTCTCAAGATCATTTGCCATGACCTTGATAGCCGGTGTTCCTTTACTGCAAGGCATTACTATTGTTTCGGGAGTGATTGGTAATAGCTATATTGCCTCCAAATTGCAGAAAATGCGTCTCGGTATTGAAAAAGGTGACTCCGTGAGTCGCATGGCCGCCAGCACTCAGCTATTTCCCCCGCTGGTGATACAAATGATTATTGTGGGTGAAGAAGTCGGTAATATTGGCGATATGCTGTTAGAAGTCGCAGACTTTTATGAAATAGAAGTCGATGCCGACTTAAAAAACATTTCCTCGGTGATTGAACCGATTTTAATTGTTATCATTGGAATGATGGTGTTAGTGTTGGCGCTGGGCATCTTTTTACCTATGTGGAATTTAGCCAGTGTCATACACTAAAAATCCTGTTTGAATTAAGCGGGTTTTATTAAGGCAGCAGGGCATAAGTAATAACGGTTTTCTCAAGTTGTCTGGAAACATAATCCTCACTATTGTAGGCGCCCCATTCACTGCGTGACTGGATCAGGTAAATGTAGTAAGCGCCTTGATTTTCTTGATACAGTTTATTAGGAAATTGGGTACAGGTTAAGGTCATGGTAAACCCTGCCATAGCCGGAAGAATTAACGGGTTGGTACTGGTCATGTTAATGTTGTTACAGCCTTGATCATTGCTTGTTTGAACCATGAGCGTCGCGCTCGCCCAACCCAAGCCCGCTTTGGCAGCCTGATAAGCTCTCGCATTTTGCAAGGCATACACTTCCGTTGCCAACTGTACTTTATTAAAGCGCACCATATAACTGCCTAATAAGCTTAACACCACGACCATAAAAATAGCCATCACCAGCGTAAAGCCGCGTTGTTTATTGATTAATCCGTCTCTCATAAACCGTTATCCACATGCACCTGATGCATTAAAGTGACGGTATCGCCAGCGGTATCTTGTAGAGTTATGGCGAGAGATACTAAGCCAGTGGTGCCGTTATAGTTAAACTGGCAATCCTTTAACTTATTGGCTTGTAATTGGCCGGTAACATTTGGAATAGCGGGGTTTAATAGGATGTCGTAATGGTCATAGCGTAATAACTGTTGATGAGCCAGATCACAATGATAGGTGACGGGGGTATCGACAATGGTAAACAACTGCTGAGGGGATTCATAAGGAAAGGGCAGTAAAGACGTAAGCGGAGAAAAGAGGATATGATTGGGGTCAGGCGCTTTTATTACCTGTCTTCTATTACTTTTTGGATCGCTTATTGGCACATAAGCACTTTGAGGATCGGTGGAAGCATTATAAATATACAAAAACTCATTGTGGGGGGCAGTAGGGTCAAACGAGGTTAAATTACCCATTATCTCAAAGCACAGATCGGGCGGGGAACCAAAGTCTAGAGTATCATCTATTAAATTAGGCGCAAATGAATTTTTAGTACAGGTTGTTTGGGTAGGCACCGTGATACTCATATCCGCATCAGCCCGATAACGCCCACCATCAAGGGTGTGTAATAACTCAAGTAAAACGCCGTTGGATACAGTAGTGATACGGATAGAATTGGGCAATGCCCGGCGAATATCCCGTTGCATACGACGTAAGCTCATATCAGCGGTATCCACTAAGGTGGTGCGCCGTTTTATATTCAGATAGCTATTGACCGGCAGGGTGATCAGTTGGGTACTCATGGCGACTAAAATACTGATGATAACGATCACCGTAATCAATTCAATGAGGGTAAAGCCTTGGGATTGATAGATTCTCATGATGGCTTAATTAAAAAAAGCATAAGCTGTTAAGGCAAGGTTAGGGGTAGCAGGCCCTGTTACGTTAACAGTGATTATTTTTTCTTGTAACCCCGTCGTACCGTAGTCTTCAATAACCGTTACCGAGATCGTGTAAGAGGATAAGGCGGCTATCGGATGGCCTTGCCTATCCATGGCACCGATATCGGTTAAGCCGTTATAATCATCGACATCATTATAGATGGCTCGGACTTCACCTGCATCAGGGCCAACGCCATTGCCAAAGGTACAGCTTGTAATCAGAATGGGGTCACAATACGCTTGTAGGGAAATTTCTTCCATATAAGACTCTGCAATGGCAATGGCCTGATACTGAATCATGGGATTAGCACTTGTGGAAGACGTTAAGTTAATCACTTTAAAAATGCCGACCAGCGCAATACTGATCACCACGATGGACAGGATGAGTTCAACCAGAGTCACACCGGCTTGTGGGTGTTTTATGGCATTATTCATTCTTGTTCATACACGAAGCCGGTGGCAGCGACGACATAAAATGTTTGACTGCCTGCAATGGTTAAGGTCACATCTGCAGAGGCGGTGCCTAGGGCTGTAAAATAAAAAGGGGAGGTGCTTGCGGTTAAGGAGATACCGGATGGGTTGTTGCTATAAGGTGGGGTGCCTGTGCCGGGATTGTTAACGGCTTGATTAAAATCAGTGGAGGATAGACTGGTGCAAACCGTTCGATCAGTGGGGCGCGTTAGGGTATAAGTATCTGCCGCAATCGACACTTGCACGTTGCAACCAGTTGCGACAGCTAGCTTTTGTGCAAAGCGCACTGCGGCTAGGGTGTCATCAAAAAAAACCTGTTGCTGATAACCGGAGACAGAAAAAAACTTTGGCAATGCCGTTGCTGAGAGTATCCCCAGCAACAGCATAGTAGTGACCAACTCAACTAAGGTAAAGCCTTTTTGAGTGATCGGGTAAGCCATTAAGTGATTGGCGATAGCTTAATGGGGTGGTGATGGGATTAACAGCCGTCTATTACAGCTTCAGCCTTTGCGGGAAGAGTAATAGCAGCAGTAGGAGTAGTGCCAGTAGTACCAGCTGTATAACTAGCAGCTGTGTACTTAATAGCACAAGTTATTCCGACGGTTGTTGCTCCATTAAGAGTTATATAATATGGACTAGTTATACTAGTAGTATCAAAATCATCACTCAGGGTAACAGCTTTAGCTATACCAGCCACATCTGCTGTTGGATAGCCATAGGTTACGGTTACTGGTTGGCCTTCTACAGTAACGCTCCCCGAACTACCGGTCACCTTATTTGTCATTGCTTGAGAATAAGTTATTACTATCGCCGCATTGACTGCTGCCAATGCCCCCTTTAATGTCGCAATTCGTGCTTGATGTTGTAAATCAGCATACTTAGGTATTGCAGTGGCGGCCAAAATGCCTATAATCACGATGACTATGATCAATTCGATCAAAGTAAAGCCGCTTTGTTTGTTCATATTCAATGGTGTTTTCATCTGTGTTCCTTGTTTAAATAGAAAAATTGATCAAAACCTCGGGCAATGCGGGAGGCATGAGTGTGTGAATCGCTTAGGGTAAAGTCTTTTTGATTGATCGGATAAGCCATTAAACGATTAGTAATAGCTTAGGTGGGGGTTAACAGCCTGTGGTGGTAGTACTTATAGTTGGGGGATTCATAGAACCTGTTACTGCATTATTGACACTGGGAGCCGTGTAAGTAATTTGACACAACGCAGGAGTAGTAGCAGTTGACAACTGTATAACTCCACCACTGACTGTAAAATCAGAAGAGAGATTAATCGCTGCTCCAATACCTGCTGCGTCAGCCGTTGGATAGCCATAAGTAAGTGTTACTATGGTATTTACGTTAGTTGTTGCGTTGGTGTTAGTTGTGCCATTTAAGCTCTCGCTCATAGCCGCCTCTACAGTAATACTCGGAGCTCCTGATGCTGCTGCTGATAATTTATTCTCTACCAGTGCTTCAGCATGAGTTATTGCTATCGCCGCATTGACCGCCATTAATGCGCCATTTAACGTTGCAATTCGTGCTTGACTTTTCAAACTCGTATATTTGGGTAATGCAGTGGCGGCTAAAATACCTATAATCACGATCACTATGATCAATTCGACCAAAGTAAAACCACCTTGTTTAATCCTATTCAATGGTGTGTTCATCAGTGTTCCTTGTTTAAATGGCAAAATCGATCAAAACCTCGGGTACAGCAGGAGGCTTGACAGTGTGAGCCGCCTAACGCGGCAGTGACGCTGCCTAAAATTACAATAAAGACTTTTTCTTATAGCTGGAAATCTAGCGTACAAGTTACTTACACTAGTTGTTGGGATTAGTTTTACAAAGTACTCGTTGTACTTTATATGTTTTCAGAAATTGCCAATAGACTCGTAAAGCCCCTTCCTTTAGGTGAGTGGAGGGTATCAATCATAGATGAGAGTATGGCGTGTGTATAAGCATATACCTTAAATTAAATAATGCAAGTAACTATTTGATTTATTTATTTTTATTTAGTTAGTGCAGTTATTACACTTATGTTAGCACATACTGCAACTAATCCCTATTGTTAATGAGCTTTTTTACCTTAATAAACTTCACGAAAATAAATTAAACCATTGCTACCCTTACCATTATCTTTGTAAATACCCCAAGTAATATGCGCTACGGGATCTTTATCATAAGCTGCGCCGCACCCATTACCACTCAAATAAGGCAAGGTAGCTGAGACTGAACTACCATAAGTCAGGCTTGAGATTAGGCAATTAGCAGTGCTTTCTTGATTCCCTAAATTAATCAGCAAATCAAAACTGCCGATAATGAACGGCTTACTCAATAGAAGACAGCTTTTACCTGCCGTCATGACACCACTTAAAACACTGCTAACCGAGCAACTGTCATTCTTATCAATCACCCGAAACGTCGGTGTTGTTAAGGTTGCTCCAGAAAGTGCCCCTTGATAATTCCCCTCAACTAGATTATTGACGGTCAGCATCGTATTGTTATCAAAGGTATTCGTGGCAAAGCTACTGCCGTTCCAATATTGCACCTCAACTAATATCGGCAAATCCAGTCGCTCTGAACCATAAGCATTCGAGACTTGTAGTTGACCAAAGCGGACAGGTGTCTCTGCAATTTTTCGCCGTAAATCGTTATCATTATCTGAAATAAATGTACAACGGGTATTCTCAAGGCCGGTTGTAATATTCAGATTAACACAATGTAAGGTATCGCTTGCCGCATTAGGTGGTAAGGTAACACCGTCTAAATCCAGCGGTTTAGCCCCCAGTTTCAGATTATCATAAGGCCCATCAGGACTCACATAACCCTTCGGATTAATCTTAAGATCAAGATTGACGTAACGCTTAAGCAGAATATTCACCGTAAAATAGCTACTTCCCTTGCTCCAGGCATCAATACTGCCGCCCAGTGTGGTGGTATTTCTTGGCACCTTACTATTAAGACGGGTGGTATCAATCGCCAGACGATCCGTGAGTGGCATCGTGCCATTGTTTGCAGACAAACCCATGCACGACAAGTCGCTACACGTCCAATGAGATAAATCGGTCGCACTCCAGTCTGTTGTGTTGAGCTTGGCAAATTTTCCTTGATAATTAAAGGTCGCTCCTTCGCTTTTATTATAGGCCGTCACTGTTAAAGCCAGTTGCATGGGTTCGTCCATATAGGTGAACGGAACAGCCTGAGACTCCGTGGTTTGCAGATCACTACGGGTTATTACCGCACCCACCACACCCAAATGATCGGGTACAAACCGTCCCAACGACACCGCGTTGATATTACCAATACTACAACCGTATTGCGCTCCCATTAACACAGTGGATAAATGGCTATCGGATACGGTGCTAGTCATGCAATCGCCATTAACACTGTCCACCGCTGTAAAAGAGTCATCACGATAAGCGCCGGGTGCCAGATAAAGATAACCGACTTCACTATAAGTTGCATTATTAACGGCGGCGGTATTCGCTGTTAAATTAGCAGGGGTCAGCGTACCGATCACCCCGTTGTTTGGCTGAGTGATATCCTGATTGGGATTTTCTACAGTGAGTTTATTGCTATCCAATGTCAATACACCTGAATAATGGTCGCCGCTGATGGTATTCGCACTGAGATTAAAAAGAGCCCCCGCCTTTATAATAGGCGTGGCAGTAGAGGAAGGTGCCAAGGCATTGGCAGAACTTATCAAAGTCACTGCAACGGGTCGCACTGAAAACTGATCCGATGAACAGGATTGTTTGGCTGTCGCGCTAATCGTGGTACAAGTATTATCAGTGCATTCGGTAACACGGCAACGCAGCTTTTGGTAAACATTGGAAAGATTAAATGCGCTCGTTGGTGCACGCCCGGCTGAACTTGAGGTAAAAGCAATCGTTTGTGCAGCCACCGGATTGGCATAAGCAGCACAACTGGCCGGTGGCGTTGCATCGTCAAACAACTCCACTCGGGTATATTTAGGCGGATCACCCGCGACCACGTAATTATTTTCAATTGTTTTGTCGATCTTAAGCGCGACAATATCAAACGTAAACGAAGTGCCCGCTAGCTTGGTATACAAAGCAGCCGTTTGACCACCCGTTTCCAGACAATCAAACAGGCCGCTTGCAGTCGAACCAACTATCGGCAGCTCGGGTAGGGGTATAAAGGTACAATTAGGCGGTGCAATCGAAACAGTCGCATGATCCAGTGTATTCGTTATGGTTCCCCCAGAAATTGAACCGCCTACCGCGGAGTTAATCACGGTCATAGTACCGTTACTGATAATATTACCGCCGACTATCGCAAAAGCAATCGATAGCGTACCAATATTCGAGGCGATAGTACCGCCAACGGTTGTGTTCGGGGTTAAATTACCCAAACTGCCGCCGACCGTTATGGCACCTACATCACTGGTAATATTGCCGCCGATACCGACATTCGTTGTCACGGTAACAAGACCGGCCCCCGTTACCCCAATATCGCCGCAAACACGGCTATAACTCTCAACATTAACCGCACCATCACCGCTGAGAATATTACCATTAACGATGATATTCTTTAGTAAGGTGATAATGCCGACAGTGCTGGTAATTGGACCAATGACCGCATTATCCTGAATGGTGATATTACCCGCCATCGAGCTAATGCTAAGAATTTTCGAACCTTTACCGACAAAAACACCCCCCGCATGAGTGCTGACATTGCCGATGATGTTATTTGCACCTAGAGTCACAATGCCCGCTAAACTATAAATATTGCGGGGATTTAAAGCCGTACCGAGCATCACGTTTTCACCGGTGGTAATGTTACCCACACCACCGTTAATATCGGCCTCAATGACAGTATCATGATCAATGGATATTATTCCGCTTCTAGCGAAGATGGCGGCGTATACCACACTATTAAAACCAACAGTAACGGCCCCCGCACTGGCCGTGATGTCGCCGTATACCTGACTGTAATTACCTACAGTAATAGCTCCCGCACTGGCCGTGATAGCTCCCTGAATCTGGCTGTTACTGCCAATCGTAATAGCACCTGCCATCGCGAGAATAAGGCCGTTAACGGTATTATGATTACCAATAGTGATGGCACCGTCCGTAGCACTAATAGCACCGGTCACGACACAACCCTCCTTAGTAACCACCATGCCCAATGAAGTCGAGGTACTTATAGTGCCATAGACTGTGCTACCCACATCAAGAGTTACCGAAGAGGTGGTGATCACGTTCGCTGTTATAGTGGCGTGAGCGCCCAAAAAAATGCTGGCACCCAGATCAAGAGTCAAATCAGCGGACTGCCCGCCTTTGTTAATGGTTGTGTTAGCGCCAAGGGTTACTTGACCGCCAAAACGAATAGTAGATCCCAGGCGGTCAATCTTGACCGTGTCACCCTCAATCAGTGTTAATTCACCGCAAAGATAGTTATTGGCAAGATCAGGGCCTGTACACCCCGGATACAAATGGGCAACAAGCGGATCGGCAGAAAACACATAGTCCATCGCCTGTACCGAAAATCCGGTTAATAATAATGACAGCGCGATAAACCAAAATATCCAGCGGTGCGGGCGGTGGGTTGACTGCTTGATTTTATTCTCCCCTAATCCCTTATTACCTTAATAAACTTCACGAAAATAAATTAAACCATTGCTACCCTTACCATTATCTTTATAAATACCCCAAGTAATATGCGCGGTGGGATCGCGGTCATAGTAGTCGGCACACCCGTTGTTTCTCAAATAAGCCAAATCAGCAGGCGTTGAAGTACCAGAAAATAATAGGGGATCAAGACAACTAGCCACATTATTCGTAAGCCCTAAATTAATCAACACATCGACACTCCCTGAAACCAAAGGTTTATAGAACAGAATACAGCTTTTACCCTCGCTCACCACACCGTTTGTTTTAGGATTGTTGATAATACAACGACCCTCCACATCAAAACTGCCCAATGTGGGAGGTATGGAAACGGCCTTGGCCAAGTCGCCCTGATAATTCCCGACAACGATATTGTTGTTTGTCAGCAGGGTATAGTTATCATCGCTATTCTTGATAAAACTACTGCCATTCCAGTATTGCGCCTCAACGGGGATAATTAAATTCAGTAATTCTGAGCCATAGGCATTGGCAAGATTTAGGCGGCCAAAGCGGACTTTAGTCTCAACCAGCTTCCTTCGCAAATTAGTTTCGTCAGCCATGCCAAACATACAATCAGCATTTTCAGCACCGGTTAACACATCTAAATTAACACAATGACGGGTATCGCTTGCCGTATTAGGTGGTAAGGTAACACCGTCTAAATCCAGCGGTTTAGCCCCCAGTTTCAGATTATCATAAGGCCCATCAGGACTCACATAACCCTTCGGATTAACCTTAAGATCAGGATTTATATAACGCTTAAGCAGAATATTCACCGTAAAATAGCTACTTCCCTTGCTCCAGCCATTAATACTACCGCCCAGTGTCGTGGTATTTCCTGGCACCTTGCTATTAAGACGGGTGGTATCGATCGCCAAATGATCCGTGAGTGGCATTGTGCCATTGGTTGCAGACAAACCCATGCACTGCATAGTGGAGACACTTGCGCAAAGCCAA
>CAIOMN010000093.1 GCA_903859415.1 uncultured Methylococcaceae bacterium | reverse complement strand
ATTACCAGGATTAAAAAAGAAATAATGGAATCCGGTGAGCGAGAGATTCCGGTACAAGCCTTGGGTGAAAAAGTAATGAAAGAACTCAGCTTATTAGATCACGTTGCCTTTGTCCGTTTTGCGTCTGTTTATCGAAGTTTTCAGGATGTGAGTGAATTCACTGAAATGATTGAAAGTTTAAAACAAAAATAATGACCGACTCACCAGATGCTTTTTTCATGGCTAGAGCCATAGAGTTGGCAAAGAAGGGTCGTTATACCACCGATCCCAACCCGCGTGTCGGCTGTGTTTTAGTAAAGGATGGCGTGATAATTGGTGAAGGTTGGCATGTCAGAGCCGGCTTTGAACATGCAGAAATCAATGCCTTAAAAAGTGTTCCGAACGATCAAAACGCAGCAGGTGCAACGGCTTATGTCACCCTGGAACCCTGTAGTCATCAAGGTAAAACGCCCCCCTGTTGTGATGCGTTAATCAAGGCAAAAGTGGCTAGGGTCGTGGTTGCCATGCAAGATCCTAATCGTCTGGTATCGGGTCAGGGTCTTCAAAAATTACTCGCTGCTGGCATAGCGATTACCTGCGGTGTATTAGAACAGGATGCGCAAGCCTTAAATCCGGGCTTTATCAAACGGATGACTCAAAACCGCCCTTTTGTGCGCAGCAAACTGGCGATGAGTCTGGATGGTCGAACCGCATTGGCATCGGGTGAAAGCAAATGGATTACCTCGACCCAGGCCAGAGCCGATGTACAGCGTTTAAGAGCACAGAGTTCAGCTATTTTGACGGGCATTAATACGGTCTTGACAGATGATCCACAAATGAATGTGCGGGGTATTGAGGAAGTGCTTCAGCCGATTAGAGTGGTTCTGGATTCTCAGTTAAAGATGCCATTGACTGCAAAGATGGCAGGCTTGGAAGGGCGGTCACTTATTCTAACAGGCTCTAACGATTTAAATAAGCGTCAAGCATTGCAAGCTGTTGGTTTTGAGGTCTATCAATTAGAGACCAAAGATGACCACCTGGATTTATCAGCCGTCATGGCGTTCTTGGCAGAACAGGAAGTTAACGAGGTACTGGTTGAAGCGGGTTCCCTATTAAATGGCGCTTTGATGGCGGGAGATTGGGTCGATGAATGGATTGTTTATATGGCCCCGTGTGTTTTAGGTGATCAAAGTCGAGGCTTGTTTTCTATCCCCGGTTTACACACCATGGCTGACAAGAAAAACCTAAGTTTGCGTGAGGTTAGACAGGTGGGTCCTGATTTAAAATTAACGCTGTCATTAGCGAGTTAAAGAGGTTTAATGTTTACAGGTATCATTCTTGCGATTGGACAAATAGCGGCCATCGAGCGTAAAGCCGGTGATTGTCGTTTAAAAATCGATACGGGTAAATTATCCTTAAAGGGGGTAGCGCTGGGTGATAGTATCGCCGTTAATGGTGTTTGCTTAACAGCGGTGGAGTTAGGGACGCAGTCATTTGTTGCCGATGTATCGAATGAAACCTT
>CAIOMN010000092.1 GCA_903859415.1 uncultured Methylococcaceae bacterium | reverse complement strand
TTTTTCATCGGGAGTATGGTTTTTAAAGGTGAAGTTAATAGAAAATTGCTTATTATTCACTAAAACAACCGGAAAAATTAAATTTCAATACTCAGCAACTGATTGATTTGTAGATGGAACTAGAATGCTCTGAATTGCTGTATTTCTACCAGGTTTTCGAGAATTGCTTCAAGGATATTTAGTCCCACAGCTCTTTTTTACGCCATAAGTTTCTCTCCTAAGGTAGTTCCTTACAGTTCTATAGCGTGCAGCCGATGTTCTAACGCAAGCGCTTAACCTCCCAGTGTAAGCGCTGAGGGTTACAGGTAGTGCGCCCGATGTCGTAGGTAAAGCAGCCGAAGCTTTAGGTAAGGCAGCCGATGTCCTAGGGAAAGCGCTCAGAGTTCTAGTGGTCTAGTTAATTGTCATAATCTGGTATTGATGCTTTTAGTGAGCGCACCCACAGTCTGGGTGTGTGCAATAGAAGACCGCCCGCTTGCGCTAGAAGGTTCAGGGCTTTACCTCCAAGCTTGGGCAATGTTTTTGGGAGTTCCAGAAATCGGGTTAACACCTCCAACTCACGGGCTAAGAGTCTGAAGCCTAGCGATTTAAATTCCACCCTTGTTGCTGTAAGTGCCATAGAAACGGCTAGGAACTCAAAGCACTGTGCTCCAGGCTTCAAGAACAATCCTTGAGGTTTGATCCACTTTCTTATTGGGTTAAAGGTAGGGCAGATATAACCTAACGATCATGAAGGCTCGGCATCACCCCAGCAAATGAAAGTTTTTCATATATCACAAAAACAGATAATTAGTGAAAATTGACGAACTTTCACAGTAAGAAAATAGAAATATTTAATTTACATTGCAGTTATTGCATAAGGCGAGTAGCTTGTACCTTAGAAAATATAAGAAAGTTGCTTTTATTTTCTCGTAACTCATCTCAGCATTCATAATCATGTTGAGCATGTAGCATGATCTTGCCGTAATTTTTCTTTATCATGTCTTCTAAATCCTATTTTCCTAACACGCAGGACGGCCAAATCGTCTGGCTTTCTCATTACAATTTAAAACTGCCGATTTATGGCACCAGTTGTGGTATTACAGATCAAGAGTTAGCCAGTACCCAGACGGATCTTGCCTATTATATCTGGATGCTGCAACACTGGCACCCCAGCATTCAACGTGATGCCAAGGAGTCAACTGCTTATAAAATAATGATGATTTCTGATACTATTTCTGGTGATAGCAGTATTAATTACCCTCAGCCCACTGTATTTCCTGATGCTCCGCCTGCGCCAGCACCGGGTATTCAAAAACGTTTGATTAGTCAGGTTGTCCGTATTAAAGCAAGTTCTAAATATACCGAAGCTATTGGTCATGACTTAGGTATTATTGCTGTATCCAATACAATTGAACATTTAACGCCTATTGCTACTGTGTTGGTTGAACTGGGTGAGTCTGGACAGCGTGTTGCCATCAATTTTAATAAATATGGTCATGATGGTGTCTTGATCGAGGTTCGTATTAATGGCGGGGAGTGGACTTTTTTAGCTATTGATACACTTAAGCCCTATTACGATGAGAGCCCGCTTGCAGAAGGCAATACCCATGAAACGCGAGAATACCGCTTACGCTGGTGGGATAAAAGTGTCGCCCATGGAGAATGGAGTAACATTCAGTCCGTTCTGTTAGGCGTATAATTATTATTGGCAATGGCGGGTTCTTCATCAACCGAGATGCGTTTTACTTTACTGAGTAAATTTACTCAGTAAAGTAAAACGAAGCTATTGTATTGTCTATTTCTACAGGGTGGCCGATAATTAGAAGGAATCCTTTAACTAAATAACTAAACAAGTATGGGGTGTTGTATGGCAATTACCGCAGATCAGATAATAAGTTTTTGCGAATCAGAATGGGATGCTTGGAAGAGCGACTGTAGCGGTTTTGTAAAAGCTGTCGCTAAAGATATAGGTGTCTCATTAACAGGACAAGCTAACAGCATTATTGATTTTCTGGATTCTTCTGCTATGTGGGAAAACTTGGGCGCTGATAGTCAAAAAGCCATAAAGTATGCGTCTCAAGGTTATTTTGTTATTGGAGGACTAAAATCCACTCCCAACGGCCATGTTGTAGTCGTTGTCAAATCGCCCCCACAGAATTACCCTGTGGCTTATTGGGGGCGTTTGGGTGGAACGGGCCGAAAAAATGCCACAATAAATTGGAGCTGGTCTCATGCCGATCTGCCCAATGTGCACTTTTATGCGGTGAAATGATGAACAGGCTTACGCAATGTATATTTTGCGGAAGCCTTATTTTCTCCTGCCTGTTCTTCAGTGCCGTGATTCAGGCGGAATGTAAGCTGCAAACTTTAACTCCAAAGGGAGATGAAATTCATGCTAATGAGTTGACGATCAAACTAGGTGTTGCTGACGACGCCATGCGTCCTACAGCATGGCAAGGACCGCTGGTGTTTGGTTATTGCAGTCTTGATATCGGTATAATCGAACAACCACTGAAGCTTGCTGATGGGCACTTTTTGTATGTGCCCACCTATTCGGGTAGTCTGAATACCCTTTATGTTGTAGATCTAAGGGCATGTAAGATTCAATGGCAAAGCCAGACGTTTTCGGGAGCATTAACAATTAGCTCAAAAGGTTTGGAATTGGATAAAATACATATACCATTGGATGAAAAATGTTTTCCAATAGCCAAATAGTCTATAACCTCGCAGCTGATTTATTTGTTTTTTAAGTTGGGTTAAGGCAAGAAATTGTTCATTCCCAGCAGTATTTAGAGCTATTGAACTTATTTTTGTAAAGGATAGTAACGAAATGAAAACAAAAACGCATTCTCATCGGTATGAGGCGCATAACCGCCCAGACCACTAAAAGCATTTCTTCTGGTGTATGCATATTGCAAACCGGCTTTAACTGTACCCGCATTACCACCGTAAATCGTCGTCCAAAAACCGGGCGTAATTTGCCATGCACTTGATGTTTGAGCAAAACAAGCGCCTCCTAACACAGCGCAACCGTAATTGTTCAGATTAGAGTTTCCGTAACCGTAGGCGGCCGCCATAGGTATTGTCGATGAAGGCATATTTCCGGTGACGGATTGGTTATAGCGATTAACGACTTCACCCCCCCAATAGGTATAAAAATCCCATTTCGGATCAGGATGTGCAATGATGCCCAATAAAGCAGTATATTGGGTTAAAGGCATTAGCGCACCGGACGTGGAAAACGCAACATCCGGAAGTTGGGCAGTGCTGTAACGACCTATGCCGCTACCACCCATAACATTCAATTGCACATCCAAAAGTTTGGGCACAATTGGCAGCAACGCGGCGAAACCGCCTCCGAGGCTTTCTACGGTATGATTGGACAATTGGGTGTTGGCGGCATTATTGATAGTGCTATGGAAAAAACGTGTCATGCCGAATAATTCATAGTGCCCCCAACCCGGATCGAAAGCCAGCTTGGTAATAATGTCAGGTGCGACATCAGTTGAATAATTGACGGAAGGGCTCAATGAGCCACCTCCGGGATTATTCGCTGTAACAGCAGCACTGCTGTTATAGGCGGTTCCTGGTACGGTTAGGCCCAGTAAATTCGCTTGTGGACTTTCGAGGGATAGAGCGGCCCAAATGGTGTGGTCGGCAAAATCTTTCACTAATCGGAGTTGTGAACTGCGTGCATAATTGAAACCTGGAATAAATCCCCCATCTATCGTTAATGGCGGGTTTTCCGTCCGCGGACTAATGCCGACTTTGTTGGTCGTCACCAAACTCCATGATTGCCCTCCTAGAAAATGCCAACCTTCTTCTATCCAATCGATAGTGGCATAGCCTAGTCGCAATCGTGGCGAGTAGGGGCTAGCCTGAATCGAATTCGCAGAACTGACACCCAGAAAATCCATTTCCAGATAACTGGCCAATTTTATGTCTTCCTGATACTTCCCTTCCATTAACAAAGAAATTCGTGATTGACGAGCTGACTCCCTAAACTCCGACTGATAGGCGTTAGTGCTGTTATTAAAAGGGATAAATGTATTGGAATTGGAATTTACATCCTGACTTTCATTTTTTGAGCGATTAATGCCAGCAGCCTCGATAAAGCCGCCGAACGTTGCATGAACGCCAGGAAAAACTTCCGTACCTACTCGATGAGGTTCCGGCGCGCCACCCTCATTGATACCCGGGTGCATGTGAAGGATGTCATTATTCCCCTGGCTTTGATTATTGACAGAAAAGGCATTCTGATTTGCTGTCGATATCTCAGTAGTTTCAGATGTGGATTCTTGTTCTTTTGCCAATTTGTTATATTGATCCTGGTTAATCGCACCGTTTTGTTTGAGCACTTCCAACAGCGTAGGGTTGACATCGCCTGTACCCGATTTGATCAAAGTATTGTATTGTTCCTGGCCAATTACTTTGTTGTTTAACAATATGTCCAGTAAGGCTTTGTCCGTTGCCAGGCAAGTTTGCGTAAAAAGCAAAGCTGTTAAAATGTAGGCAAGGCGTAATTTTTCCATTTTCAATTCCATGGGTTAAATTAAGTCGATGATAATTTTTTATGATGGGTCATTTTGATTGATATCAAAAACTTGTTAGTGAGTAACCTATATTGAATATCTTTTAGTGCAGGAATAGTGAGTTTTAGCCTATTTTATACTTGAAAACACCAAATCCTCCAGAAACTTCACAATCTCTGCCTCATTTTTATCTTGCCCAAAGTCAGTCAGTGAGGGTAGGTTGTTCATAAAGAAATTCTGGAAATGCGCCATTTCAATAATAGTGGACGCTAATGATTTCGGGTATGTGTAGTCGGGATTACACTCCAAAATCATATTGCCGATTAATGCACAAAGATCTTTATAGGGTTTAAACAAATGATCTTTGTTATCTTCGGATACCCGTTTGGTTAGATAGGCTTTGGTGCCTTCGGTAATAATGATTTGATGCAGGATACTTTCGTTGACATAAAGCGTGCTGTTATCGTCTTCCACTGTAGTAGCCAATAATTTAATTACCTGCTTGAGCTTAACAGCCGGGTCCTTGATATTGTTGGTCTGAAAAGTAACCTGATATTCAAGCCAGCTCCAATACCAGGCGGTCAGGTAGATCAGCAACCGATGCTTGTTTTCAAAATATCGGTAAATACCTGCTTCTGTCGTTCCAATGTCTAAGGCCAGTTTTTTAAAGGTAAAGGCTTCAAATCCGTTTTTGTGGATTAACTGAATACTGTGCAGAATGATTTTTTTTCCCAGTTCGGATTGCTCTGGGTCCCTGATGAATAATTTATCATTCATATTAATTTTTAATTGTATGTTCATGGAAAAAGCATAACCGAAAGTTTTGCAATTTGCAAAGATAGTGTTACTATCATCCAAGATTTATTTACTATTTTTGTACTGACTTATAAAAAGAAACGCTAAAGAAAGTTGGCCAATAGTATTTTTGTTTGAGGATAAACACTATGAAAAATTCTATAGAGTTACATAGCAATAAAGATGAATCATCGGGTTTTTTGCGTGGCGCCGTCATGTGGCGAGGTTCGATTACACCACGCATATTACCCAGTCTGCTGTTATTGACTTGTTACTGTTTACTAATAGTTGCCCTAGATCAATACTGGCGACCATTATCACATCTTGCTGTGACTCCATTTGAATATACTGGCGTAGTACTTGGTATGGTTCTGGTATTTCGAACAAATACCGGTCACGAACGCTGGTGGGAAGCTCGAAAATTATGGGGGGGTATAAATAACCAAAGCAGAAACCTCGTCATTCAGGCTTTAAATTACAGTAAAGATTTAAATGACAATCCTCAAGACAGGCAGTGGTGTAAAGAAATGGTGAAGTGGACGGTTGCCTTTTCTTTTGCGGCCAGAGAATACTTACGCAATAGCAAGAACTTAGATGAGTTAACCGATTTACTCAGTCAGCAGGAGCTTGAGGCACTGAGGTCTTCTGGTCACATGCCGCTATTTGTTGCCAACAAACTGGCGTTTTTATTACAACAGGCTCGGGTTACTCATCAGATAGATGGCTTTGTTTTTGAAAAACTAGAAGGGCAACGTATTTTGCTGATTGACCACATTGGCGGCTGTGAAAGAATTCTTAAAACACCTATGCCATTGGTTTATGCTATTAAAGCTAGACGATTTATTTTTATTTTTTTGTTATTACTGCCGTTTTCATTAATTGAAAATTTGGAGTTCAGTGCCGTATTTATTTATTTTTTAGTCGCTTATCCATTGTTATCTTTAGATAGAATTGGTATCGAGCTACAAAATCCTTTCAGCACTAAAAATTTAAGTCACTTACCTTTGCACTCTATTTGCGACAGTATCAAACTAAATTGCCTGACGTTGTTGGAACAGCGGCAACTCAGTTGAATTCTTAAAGAACGATTAAACAATTATAAACCGGTTTGAAACATAACACTTTTCAAGGCATAAAAATGAAAACTTTAACCAAAGAGATGCAAGCCGCCATTACGCCTGCAATGGCATTGGAGTTATTAAAAGAAGGTAACAAACGCTTTGTCAATAACCTTAAAGTAAACCGTAATTTGCTGCAACAGGCTAATGAAACGTCTGACGGACAACATCCGTTTGCGGTTATTTTAAGTTGTATTGATTCCCGTACCTCGGTTGAGCTGATATTTGACCAGGGATTGGGGGATGTATTTAGTGTGCGGATTGCTGGTAATATTATTAACGAAGATATTCTGGGTAGTATGGAATTTGGTTGCAAAGTGGCGGGGTCAAAAATTATAGTGGTGTTAGGTCATACCAAATGTGGCGCTATAAAAGGTGCTTGTGACCATGTGGAAATGGGCAACCTGACCGCACTGTTAAGTAAGATTCAGCCGGCGGTTTATGATGAAAAAACCGAAACTGAAAATAGACATTCAGGCAATAAAGAATTTGTAGAAAAAGTGTCTACCATCAATGTAAAAAGAACGGTACAGGCTGTTATTGAACGCAGCCCTATTTTAAAGGACATGATTGAAACGGGCGCAATTGCGATTGTTGGAGGCATCCACGACATTTCAACAGGTGAAGTCAGTTTTTATGAAGATACGTTAATTATTAATAACCCTTAGTATCAGACGCATGTAAAAAAATTGCATTTATTAACCAGAAGGAGCCTAGCTGTGAACATACCCTTTGAAGATAAAGAACTCGATGACACGATTCACCAGATGGACTCCGTATTGAAGCAGGTATTAAAAACTCAGGCTCGGCCTGAAACGGTCGATACGGTTGAAAAATTGCAAAAGCGTTTTGCCGGATCACTAAGTGACGGCAGTTTGTCCAAGCGTTGGCATTTGGAGAATGTTGTAGATGGCCTGGATTCTGATGCCCTTGGTGAAGTGGTGCGTGCATTTAATCTCTATTTTAGCTTGCTCAATATTGCCGAAGAATCTCATTACCTCGGTATACGTCGGCATAAAGCAGAACAAGGTGGTCACTATTGGCCTTGCTCTTTTCACGACACCTTATTGACGCTCAAGGAGTCAGGGGTTACCGCAGACAAGCTCCAGGTGCTGCTGGATGAACTATTGTATCTCCCGGTGATAACAGCCCATCCGTCAGAGGTTAAACGGCGTACGGTCAAGAGTGCCCTGCGGAATGTGTTTCTTACGCTGGAAGCGTTGAGCAATAATCGCATGAAAGGCTATTTTCATGAAGTAGCGCTCGAACGTTTGCAATGTCAGATTCAAATGCTCTGGAAGACTGATGAGGTGCGTGCACGTAAGTTAGGGGTGGCAGACGAGATTGACGCTGGGCTGTTCTATTTTCCACTGTCTCTGTTTCAGGCAACTGTTCGCGTTTATCGGAATTTTGAACGGTCTCTGAGTGATGTCTATGGTGAAGAAGTGGCACGGAAAATCCGTGTCCCCAGCTTTTTAGGATTCGGTTCCTGGATTGGTGGTGATCGCGACGGTAATCCCAATGTTACCTCGGAAACGACGGTTTTGGCTTTGCGTATGCAGGCCCAAACTATCTTACAGGAATACATTAATCGACTTGATGAATTGCGCGGACAGCTTTCCCATTCTGAGGGCTTTTGCGAACTATCGACGGATTTTTTAGCCAGCCTCGAAGTCGATCGGGTTATGCTGGGCGCTTCGGTAGCGGAGCTAGAAAAACCCTATTTGCAGGAACCTTACCGACACAAACTAGCATTGATGAAGTACCGGATGGAGTGTGCTCTTCTGCAAGTTCAACAAAATCTGAGGGGCGAACCGGACCTGCCGAATCGTCATGCCTATCCGGGTATAAATGCGTTTTTGGACGATCTAAGGCAAATTGATGCTTCCTTACGCGGCCACGGTGATGCAGCAATTGCCGATTTAGAACTGCATGATTTAATTCGTCTTGCTGAAACGTTTGGTTTTTATTTGATGCAATTGGATGTGCGCCAGGAATCGGGACGGCATACCGAGGCGGTGGCGGATATTTTGGCGGCTGCACTGGGAGTGGATTATCGCGCTTTGGATGAAGGGCAGCGCCTCGATCTGCTAAGCGAGGCCATCGCTGTTCCCGGTGGGCTGATGTTTGATCTCAGTTCTTTGTCTTCGACCAGTCGCGAGACCTTAGAAACATTTGAAGTTATGGCTCGAATGAAACGAGAAATTGGTTCGGATTGTTTTGGTAAATATGTAATTTCCATGACGCACAATGCCAGTCATGTCATGGAGGTGATGTTACTGGCTGCACAAACCTGTCTGGTTGGGCGTATTGGTGGCCATTGGCATTGTCATATCGGGGTGAGTCCTTTATTCGAAACCATAGATGATCTCAACCGGATAGAAGAGGTGCTTACCCGGCTGTTTGATACTCCAGTGTATCGGGAATTATTGCGAGTTTCTGGTGATAGCCAGGAAATTATGCTGGGGTATTCTGATTCCTGTAAAGACGGCGGTATTTTAGCTTCATCCTGGGGACTGTCACGAGCACAGCGGCAAATTATTGCTATCGCAGAACAGCACGGACTTAAGTGCCGTTTGTTTCATGGTCGAGGTGGTACGGTAGGGCGGGGCGGCGGTCCAACTCATGAGGCAATTCTGGCGCAGCCACCTGATACGGTGCGCGGTCAGATCAAATTCACCGAACAGGGCGAAGTGCTGTTCTACCGTTACAATAATATGGAAACCGCCGTTTATGAATTGACGATGGGCGTGACCGGTTTGCTCAAGTCCAGTATCAGTCTGGTGCAACCCGTGCAATGCGATCGTTCGGAGAATTTGGCCGTGATGGATGAGTTGGCACGGATCGGTGAGCAAGGATATCGTGACCTGACTGAGCGCTCATCCGGCTTTCTGGATTATTTTTACGAAGCTACCCCGACCAGCGAAATCGGTGGTCTTAATATCGGTTCACGCCCGTCACACCGTAAAAAGGGTGATCGCTCCAAAAATTCGGTGCGTGCGATTGGTTGGGTATTCTCTTGGGCGCAGTCACGGCAAACCTTTCCAGCCTGGTACGGGATTGGCTTAAGTCTGTCGACCTGGTGTGACGGCAGGCCAGAGCGTCTGGAAAAGTTGCAGGAAATGTACCGGGATTGGCCATTTTTTCGTAATCTGTTGAGTAACGCCCAGATGGCGCTCAGCAAATCGGACATGGATATCGCCAAGGAATATGCCAGTCTGTGTCTCGATACTGAGACTAGTCAGCTTGTTTATGGGTTAATTGCGAGCGAACACCGGCTAGCTGTGGACTGGATTCTAAAAGTTGCAGATACGGATAGATTGTTGTCGGAGAACCCGGTATTGGCAGATTCATTACATCGCCGAGATGCCTATCTTGGGCCGCTCAATTATCTGCAGGTGTATTTACTCCGTAAGGTGCGAGAAATTGATTCAACTAATCCGGCCGAAAGTCCCTGGATGAAGCCACTGTTGCGGTCCATTAATGCTATCGCTGCGGGGATGAGGAATACTGGTTGATACGTTGATACGCATTTTTTCACCATCTTTTTGCTCCAAGCGGAAAATTCCTACAAGGTGAGATTATAATTTGAGTTGAGAGCTCAATTTAACTGCGTATACGTTTAAAACCTTTTCAATAATTTCTTTCCAATTATTATCTGACGTTGACTGGAATGTATCAGATTGTTTTACCGAAGTAGTTCTTTTTTCAGTGTTATTACTGTTTTTAATGACTACATTTGTTGATATTTGCGAGGTTATGGATGAAGCAAGTAGTCCTTGGTTCATCCAGGCCCAAAATTTATCTATTTTGGCGTCCACAATTGAGGTCTTATCAGTGATTAGTTCTTTATCCGAAATGATTTTGTAGCCATTGGCTATCAATTCTTGTTTTAGAACGTTTGTAACAAGCAACTCTACTGATTTACCCTCTGGTAATAAAATGTCGCCTAATCCTTTGCCATCACTACCACTTTTACGGGCAATTGCACGGGCGTTAATGTTGTTTCCCTGTTCTGCGTTCGGGTTAAGTGATGGGGTACTCAGGTCTGTAGGTTGAGCTTCAAATGAGCGATCATCTACCAAGGAATTAATATAAACTTCTTTTTCATTAGGATTTGATGGCTGTGTTGAATAGGGCAATGAAATGTCGATAATTGATCGAGCTGGCGCTGTGCAACCACTCAGTAATAAGATAATAATTGCCAAAAGAGATAGATTTGATGTCATTAAATTAAACGCAGTTATGTTTTCACTAGAGGCCTTATTTTAAGAACTTAAGGTTCCATTCAGACGCTCTTTTTTGCAAATCTATTACTTCTTTTGCCGTTAATTCAGCTTCAAGCTCATTGATCAATTGATGTGCATGCTGATCGCCATGCGCAGAGGCGATTGCCAGCCAGAAATAGGCTTCACTTAAGTCTTTTTTAACACCTTCACCTTCTAAATAACTTAAACCTAAATGGTATTCAGCGATTACATCACCTTTTTCAGCAGAAGTCTTAAACCATTTAAACGCTTCTTCCAAGTCTTTTACGACACCTTCACCACGTACATACATTAAACCTAAATTAACTTGTGCCAATGTATGTCCTTGTTCTGCCGCCTTATGAAACCATTTAAAAGCCTCTTCATAATGTCTGACAACCCCTTCACCATGTGCATACATTAAGCCTAAGTTAAACTGCGCGGGTACATCTCCCTGTTCTGCCGATTTTCTAAACCATTTTGCAGCGGCTTGTTTGTCTAAAACAACACCTTCACCCAAATCGTACATTAAGCCTAAGTTGTATTGCGCTAATTTATTACCTTTTTGAGCCGCTGCTGATAACAATTTATAGGCTTGTGAATAGTCTTTCGGTACATCAATACCCAAAACATATTCCACACCCAATTCAGTTTGGGCGCTCACGTCCCCTTCTTCTGCGCGTTGCTTTAAATCACTCAGTTGATCTGCCCATAGAAAAGGTGAAAAACCAATGCAGGATATTAACAACAAGCTTTTTAAATTCATTTGATTTACCTAAGAAGTTAAGTTTCGATCACAAATCCAGCAAAATTATCGACGATCACCGCCACGAAACCCTCCATCACCGTCACCGCGAAAACCACCCCTATCGAAGCCGCCGCCATAACCACCGCGATTGCCTCCACCGAAATCATCATGATCTCGATTCCCGCTTCGATAACCGCCACCATATCCGCCATTTCCACCATATCCGCTATAACCACCATAATAAGGTGTAGTCACGTAACGATTATTGCCATAATAATTACCGCGATAGGGGTACTCTGCACAGGAGACCAATGCAAACACTGACATACAAACCAAAATTATTCTCATCTTACTTTCACCTTATTTAAATTAATAAATCGATAACTCAAAAAGTTATTTGATTTTATCGTCTCTTTAGACGGACTGGAACTCCACCTTTTGGTCTTAAGGATACCGCCATTTCAATCTCAATTTCATCATTATGAAGTAACTGTAAATCATAATTCTGAACAATCATAGCTAAAAGCAGTTGGCTTTCTATTAAAGCAAAATGATTACCTATGCAGACCCGCTCTCCAGTTCCAAATGGCATAAAAGAAAATCTTCGATTTTCAGGCGTTAAAAACCGATCAGGGTCAAACTGTTCTGGCTGTTGCCAAAAATCAGGATGGTGATGGATATTGTAAATACTGAATATTACAAACCTTCCCTCCTTTAAAAGATAGCCATCTATTTCTGTATCCTTGTTAATCTTGCGTAACATAAGTCCAACAGGTGGACGGAAGCGCATCGACTCATTCAATATAGCTTTTGTATAATGAAGCTGTTGTAAATATTCTGCATTTGGTTTTTTTCCCTGAAGCACACATTCTAGTTCTTGATGAAGTTTAGCCAGCACTTCTGGATGTCTAGCGAGTAAATATAAGGTCCAACTCAATAAATTTGAGGTGGTTTCGTGGCCAGCACTAAAAATGGTAATAACCTCGTCGCGAATTTGCTTATCTGTCATTTTTTCACCAGTCTTTTCATCGCGAGCTTGTAGGAACATTTCCAACAAGTCATTGTGCACTGATGATGTGGTCCGGCGTTGCTCGATAATTTCGTAAATGACATTATCGATGACTTCTAATGCCCGTTTAAATTTCTGATTGGCCGAAGTCGGAATCAATAATGGCAGAGTAAACGGATTGATGATGGTTTTAGTCGCATATTTTAGTAAGGTATCTAATGCTGGAGAAATCTGCTCTACCTTGTCCAGAACACTGGTGCTAAACATGGTCTGTGTGATGACTTCTAATGTTAATTGCGTCATTTCTTTTGACAGGTTAACTTGAGCTCCTTCTCCTAGTAGTTGCCATCTACTTAACATATTATTACCAGCAATGACAATTTGCGGTAATAGCGTTGTTATATTACTTCTTTGAAAAACTGGCTGCATTAAGCGTCTTTGTCGCTGCCAAATATCGCCTTTACTTGTAACTAAACCTTCACCTAAAACTAATGAAAGGCCCGTTGGTTTTTTAGGGTTGTAGATTTTATTAAAAATATCGCTTTGTTTGATTAATGCCTGTTCAATAAGTTTTGGGTGGCTTACTAAATAAAATTTGCGAGTCGCTAATCTAAAGCTAACTAGATCGCCATTACTTTGGTGCCAACCTCGAAGGGCTTTAAACGGATTGGTTGCAATTTGTCTTAAATTGCCTAATAAAAAATCGCCTTTGACCTTTGGTATAGTTTTGTTGTGCGACATAATCAATAGGGGTAGTTGTTTCAAAAAATAGTTTGATCAGTCTTCATTTTAGCCAATGAAAAGTGAACTGTTGCTGACTGGTTTATTGTAATGGCAAGAAACAGGATTATAAACAGGATTATAGGAGAATGTTCTCGGCTCACACATTTTAAAATGTGTGAGCCGATTGGGGCTGGGTCAATGAATATAATTTTTTCGATTGAACTGTTTTATAAGATGGCAACAGCAAGAACAAGAAATTGAATGATGAGCAGTATCTCTAAAGTGATTGCTGTATAACCTGATAGGCATAGGGAAGGGTCTTTCAGTTTTTTGAATCTTAGAGACCAGATATATTTTATTAAAGCCATGCGTGGACGGAAACCTGTACTAAGTAATACGGTTGGCTTACCCAAATCTTGCCAAACTGGATAATGTGCCTGTTCGATACGATTTAGAATCCATGCACCGTTTACAATGGAAAGTAGTAAAGTTGTTATTAGCCAGAACATTGTTGCTTTAGTTTTTTTGTCTCTTACCGATTAGATAACCGATGTAGGTTGTTGCGATAAAACAAATTAATATGATCCAAGGGAAAAAAGTATCTGCAACGCTCATGAGAATACCTCAAGGTTTATATTTAGCGTGTTGTAAGGAAAGTATGCAAGAGTATTATAGTATGTCTCGCGACTTTTAACTTAAAAAGCTGTGTTTGATTAGTTTAGAAGCTTAAATTTAACTCAAATTACTTGAATATTACTAAAAAATTATGAAAGTTTGATTAAATAATTGCAACTTCCAGTTTAAATTTCACTGGGTTGACAAACCGTAACGATGACTTTATGCTGTTTTTTGTATATAACATTTTACGAGGTTTTAAATTTGTCGCAGTTACACACCCCGTATTATCTTATTGACGAAGTCGCACTTAAAAAAAATCTTGAAATCATCCAGTTCATACGGGAGCAATCCGGAGCCAAATCCGTCCTGGCACTAAAATGTTTTTCAACGTGGAGTGTTTTCGACCTGATGCGTCAATACATGGATGGTACAACCAGCAGTTCACTTTTCGAAGCCAGATTGGGTTACGAAAAGTTTGGGAAAGAAGTTCATGCCTACAGCGTCGCCTATTCATCTGACGAGATCGATGAAGTTTCTAAGTTTGCCGATAAGGTGATATTTAATTCTGTATCCCAGTTAATCCGATTTTACGGTCGGGTCAGCCATTTAAAGCTAGGACTTAGAGCCAATCCCGGTATCAGTTATTCTCATTTTGATTTGGCTGATCCTGCACGGCGATGTTCCAGACTTGGCGTCTGTAATGTTCAAGATCTGGAGTCGGTTGCTGATAAATTAAGCGGTTTGATGTTTCATTTTAATTGTGAAAATGATGATGTGGATAATATTACCGAAGCCATTGAGCAAATCGGCATCAATTACGCGAGTCTGTTAAAAAAGATGGCTTGGGTTAGTTTTGGTGGCGGCATTTATTTTACTAAGGCGGGTTATCCCTTGGAAAAATTCTGCCAGGTCCTAAAAGATTTTGCAAAGAACTATGGCGTACAGGTTTACCTTGAACCCGGTGAAACGGCCATTACGAACAGTGCCGAGTTGGTGACTACTGTGCTTGATATTGTTCATAACGAAGTAGATATTGCAATTATTGATGCGTCTGTTGAAGCACATATGCTGGATCATTTGATTTACCAAACAAATCCGAGAGTTTCATCACCCGAGGAGGGCGCTTACCCTATTATGATTGCTGGACGAACTTGTTTGGCGGGTGATCTGTTTGGCAGTTATGAGCTGGATCACCCCTTAAAGGTGGGTGACGAAATACGCTTCGCAGATGCTGCGGGTTATACAATGGTAAAGAAGAACTGGTTTAATGGGGTCGCAATGCCTGCTATTGTGGTGCGAAGGTTGGATGGAACGATAGAACGGGTACGCAGTTTTGACTATAACGATTACATTGGCTGTCTATCATAATAAGAAGAGGATCCATAAGTATGAAAAAAAACGTAATGATTATCGGAGCAGGCGGCGTAGCACACGTTGCCGCTCATAAGGCGGCTATGAACAATGATGTTCTTGGTGACATTTGTATCGCATCGCGGACGCAAGCTAAATGCGATGCAATTATTGAAAGTGTACTTCGTAAAGGTCACTTAAAAAATCCAGAAGGTAGACTGTATTCTGCTCAACTGGATGCTCTGGATATTCCTGCGACCATTAAGTTGATCAATGAGACCAAGACCGAAATTGTAATTAATCTTGGATCGGCCTTCCTGAATATGTCGATATTGGAAGCCTGTATTGAAACAGGTGTTGCTTATATTGATACAGCCATTCATGAAGATCCGGATAAGGTGTGTGAAGAGCCACCTTGGTATGCTAACTATGAATGGAAACGTAAAGACCGTTGTGCTGAAAAAGGCGTTACGGCTATCTTGGGTGCAGGTTTTGATCCGGGAGTTGTTAATGCTTACTGTGCGCTTGCGGTTAAACGTTATTTTGACACGATTGATACGATTGATATCCTGGATGTTAATGCGGGAAGTCATGGTCGGTATTTCTCAACTAACTTTGATCCTGAAATCAATTTCCGTGAGTTCGTTAAGGTTTGGACCTGGATAGATCGTCAGTGGCAAGAGTTTCCTACTCATTCTGTGAAACGAGAATATGATTTTCCTGTGGTGGGTCATCAACCAGTTTATTTGAATGGTCATGATGAGTTGCATTCTTTGTCTAAAAATATCGATGCAAACAGTATTCGATTCTGGATGGGGTTTGGTGATCATTATATTAACGTGTTTACGGTATTGCGTACACTGGGCTTCCTGTCGCATCTGCCGGTTACCTTAACCACTGGGCAAGAAGTGGTGCCGTTAAAGGTTGTTAAAGCGCTTCTGCCAGACCCTATGACTTTGGCACCTGGCTATACCGGTAAAACCTGTATTGGAACCTTTGTTAAAGGTTCAAAAGATGGAATAATGCGTGAGATTCTGATTTATCAAGTCTCTGACCATAAGCAATGTTATGAAGAGATTGAGTCTCAAGGTATCAGTTATACGGCGGGTGTACCACCTGTAGCGGCGGCTATGTTAGTGGCTAATGGGGTTTGGGATGCAAAAACTATGGTCAATGTTGAAGAGCTTGATCCAGAGCCGTTTATTGAAATTCTTGATCGAATTGGCTTGCCAACTGAGATTAAAGAAATTAAGCCTGATAGTAAGCATTCATTTGATGGTTATGTTAGGTCCCTTGAGAAAGAGCTTCAGCACTCAACTGCAACTGTGACAGTGTCTGCAGCTAATCCCATGATTGCGGTTACACCTAAAAAAGCGGATTCAGATAAAAAGAAGAAATCTGACAAGAAAAAAGATAAATAGTAACATTATCTGAATAGTAAATGATGGGGGCTGTTTCTGCATTTCGAGGAACAGCCTTTTTTATTTAGAATAATCATAAACAGTAATAGGTTTAGGGAGTTAGTTGTGATTATTACAGTTTGCTCTGACATAGGGGCAGGGGTTAGAGGCGCTGATCAAGGCATCAATGCGTTGTTAAATTTAGCCAAGCAATCCCGTCAGTTTGATCAGTTAAAGACCACCGCGTGTGTTGTCGCTTTTCCAGAAGGTTTTAGCTCTCAGTATGCCAAGCACATTGAACAGGTTCTTAATATCTCTGAATCCGTTTGTGAGGTGGTGTGTGACTCACGGGTCTCTGGTCATTTTCCAATTGTATTGTCAGGTGATCATAGTAGTGCAGCAGGAACAATAGCAGGCATTAAAAAGGCTAACCCCGAATCACGGCTAGGTGTTATTTGGGTTGATGCACATGCAGATTTGCATACGCCGTTTACCTCTTTTTCTGGAAACATGCATGGAATGCCGGTAGCGGCAGCTTTAGGGGTAGATAATTTAGCCTGTCTATTCAGAGACCCTGATAAAATGACTCAAGAGTTTTGGAGTCAGTTAAAATTAATCGGGGGGGTATTCGAAAAAACCAGGCCTTCGGATGTGGTATATGTATCGGTCCGTGATTTAGAAGAACAAGAAGCTTATCTTATTGAAAAATTAGGCATACGAAACTTTTCAACTGCGGAATTACATGATAGGAAAGCAATGCCACTAGGTGAGCAGATTTTAGAGTATCTGAAAGAGTGTACGGAGATTTATCTTTCCTTTGATACAGACTGTTTAGATGGCTCTATATCAAAAGGTACAGGACTACCTGTTGAGAATGGTATTATGCCCAAGGAAGCAGCAGATCTCATCGGTGTTATTTTACGTGATGAAAGAGTTGTCTGTTTCGAAATTACGGAGCTTAATCCTAGTTTGGATATTAATAGTACAACGATTAATATCGTTTTTCACCTCTTGGAAACAGCAGTCGATATTTTAAAAGTAAATAATCGTCTAGAATAATCGTTTTATGCCAAACAATAAGGCATAAACAGAAAAATTAAGAAATTGATTGTCAATAGGAGGTGCTATGGGAATGCCCGCTGCACGTATAACAGATATGCATGTTTGTCCAATGTTTACGGGCCCGGTTCCTCATGTCGGTGGCCCCATTCTTCCACCAGGAGGTGTCACCGTATTGATAGGTAGTTTACCTGCTGCTCGATTGTTTGATCAGGCAACTTGCGTAGGACCACCTGATGTAATTATTAAAGGCTCTTCAACTGTATTAATTAATAATTTGCCAGCTGCCAGACTGGGTGACTCAACAGTTCACGGTGGTACTATCGTTTTAGGGTTACCCACCGTTTTGATTGGCGGCTAATGGGTACTGCAAGTGTTTTAACATACCACATTGATCTTGATGATTTTCTGATTGGATCGCTAGGTATTCTCAACTTGTTTAAAAATTGTAAGCATGATTCATAACGGCATTGTCTTATCATCCGATAATTGGACTGAACCAACTTACTTAAAGGATAAAAGTGAATAAAAAAGTACTTATTACTGGGGTTGGTGGACAAGATGGTGCCTATCTAGCACAATTTTTGTTAAATAAGGGTTACACAGTTTACGGGACTTCAAGAGATGCAGAGGCTTCAAATTTTTCTTCCCTTGTGCGATTGGGTATTGCTGATGATGTTAGTTTGTTATCTATGGCGCCACATGATTTTAAAAGTACCCTGACGGTAATTTCTAAAGTTTTACCCGATGAAATATATCATTTGGCTGGTCAAACATCTGTGGGCTTATCTTTTGAACAGCCGTCGGAAACCATTGAAAGTATCATAATTGGTACTTTGAATGTTTTGGAATCCATGCGGTTTCTTAAATTGCCAGCGCGGTTTTATCATGCAAGTTCTAGTGAATGTTTTGGTGATTCTCAAGGTGTTTCTGCTGATGAGTATACGTCATTTAAACCGGTCAGTCCTTATGCGATTGCTAAGTCATCTGCACATTGGTTAGTAAAAAACTATCGTGAAGCTTACAATATATTTGCAGTCAATGGAATTTTGTTTAATCATGAGTCTGTCTTGAGACCGGCACGATTTGTTACTCAAAAAGTGATTCGTTCTGCATATAAAATATCGAAGGGATCAAAAGACAAGCTTAATTTGGGTGATTTAAGTATAGTTCGAGATTGGGGGTGGGCGCCTGAGTATGTCGATGCTATGTGGCGAATTCTTCAGGCTGAAAAAGCAGAAGACTTTGTAATTGCTACTGGAGAGGCTAATTCATTACAAGAGTTTGTTGCTCAGTCTTTTGCGCATTACGGACTTAACTGGAAGGATCACGTCATACAAAATATTCAATTTATGAGACCCAATGAAATTCCTTGGAGTCAGGGTAACCCACGTAAGGCATTTGAAAAGCTGGGATGGAAAGCAACTAAAAAGATGGGGGATGTCATCCAGATTTTAGCAGAGTCTCAATGACTACAGAGTTAATCGTGTAATTTGCTTAATTTAATAACGATGATCGGGTACTATATGCCTATATCGTTTTAAATGTTAATTAAACCGAATAAAATTTAGGAGAATACATGCTTAATAAGGTTACATTGATTGGAAGATTGGGTGCCGATCCTGAGGTTCGCTATATGCCTTCGGGTGGTGCTGTAGCCAATATAACGTTAGCGACTAATTTTAGATGGAAAGATAAGTCGGGTGAAAAAAAAGAATCTACTGAATGGCATCGAGTGGTATTTTTTAATCGGTTAGCTGAGATCGCTGGTGAATATTTAAAAAAAGGCGGTCAGGTGTATGTAGAAGGACGTTTACAAACTCGCAAATGGCAAGCTCAGGATGGTCAGGATCGTTATACGACTGAAATTATTGCGACAGAAATGCAAATGTTAGATAGTCGTACAGGAGGTACAGCCCATTTTGGTGCTGATCAAGCAGCTTCTGGGTATTCTGCTCCTTCTTCAAAGTCAACGTATCAATCTAAATCATCTGTGCCTCCAAGCCATACGGATGGCGGTATGCCACCATCGCCACCAGCTTATGAAGATTTTGATGACGACATCCCTTTTTAGGTGAGGCATTTAATCACCTTTATGACAACCCTTTAAATATAAGTATGCTAATTCTAAGACTCATTTTACTTGGCACATTGACCCTATTGGTGGTTGGTTGTGCGACCCAGGTACCTGCTCCAGTATATGGAAGTGGTGCTGTTGTTCGTAGCCAAACAATGCCTCCCCTGTTGAAAAAGCCAAAAACTCCTGCACCGGTAGTTGTACCCGAACCGATACCCCAACCTACTCCTGAAATAGTAGAAACTAAACCGCTCAGCGATGTAGAAAGCCTTGGACCAAAGTTAGAAGAGTTGCAGCCTCAGTTTATGGCGCCGGAATTGCAAAATGAAGCGCCGGAAGGGACATCAGCAACTTCTGAACAAGAAGCTTCAAATCCAGCCCAACAACCTCCAGAATCCATGGTACATGAACTCAAACCCGAGCCGGTCGTCATTAAGCCACCTGATTTTGAGCCCTTACAAAACTTTGCGCCTTTGTCTCCTGCAGTAGGGGCTTTAGCATCAGCGGCTAATCAAAGTAGTCAATCAGGGAATATTGAAGCAGCAACAACCACCATAGAACGAGCGATTAGAATCGAACCTCGTAATGCTACTTTGTATTATAAGTTGGCTTTATTAAAACTAAAGCAGTCAAAACCCCGTTTAGCAGAAGATCTGGCAAAAAAAGCCGCGTTATTAGCGTCTAACGATGCTAATATGAAAAAACACAGTTGGTTGTTGATTGCCAGGGCCCGTGAAGTACAGGGTGATATTAATGGTGGTAAAGAAGCCAGAGCAAAAGCGGACAGTTTTTAAGCAGTTGAACTACCCGAAGCTAATAGGTCTATGTGATAATAATCAGATTACTTAATCGGCATTTTTCAAACCTACAAGGTATTTATAATGGATGAGAACAAAAAGAAAGCGTTAGGTGCAGCACTGATGCAGATAGAGAAGCAATTCGGAAAAGGTTCCGTAATGCGGATGGGTGATGTAGCGGCTTCTCGTGATATTGATGTTGTTTCTACGGGTTCTCTAGGTTTGGATATTGCTCTAGGTTGTGGCGGTTTGCCTAGGGGGCGGGTTGTTGAAATTTATGGCCCAGAATCATCCGGTAAAACTACCTTGACGCTGCAGGTGATTGCCGAAATGCAAAAGTTAGGTGGTACGGCTGCCTTTGTTGATGCTGAACATGCTCTGGATCCCGGTTATGCGGAGAAAATTGGGGTTAATGTTGATGAGTTATTAGTTTCTCAGCCTGATACAGGTGAGCAGGCTTTAGAAATTACAGATATGTTGGTGCGTTCTGGTGCAGTTGATATAGTGGTTATTGATTCGGTCGCTGCGTTAACACCCAAGGCTGAAATTGAAGGTGATATGGGCGATTCTCATATGGGTTTGCAGGCCCGTTTGATGTCTCAAGCCTTAAGGAAATTAACGGGTAATATCAAGCGCTCGAATACATTAGTTATTTTCATCAATCAGATCAGAATGAAAATTGGGGTTATGTTTGGCAGTCCTGAAACGACCACAGGTGGTAATGCGCTTAAGTTTTATGCTTCAGTGCGATTAGATATTCGTCGGATTGGTTCGGTGAAAAAAGGCGATGAGGTTATCGGTAACGAAACCAGGGTAAAAGTTGTCAAAAATAAAGTAGCTCCGCCCTTTAGACAGGCAGAATTTGAAATTTTATATGGAGAAGGTATATCTTTTCTGGGTGAAATTGTTGATTTGGGTGTGAGCTATGGGTTTATTCAAAAATCAGGATCATGGTACAGTTATGGAGATGAGAAAATTGGCCAGGGCAAAGAGAATGTTAAGTTGTTTTTAAAAGAACATCCTGAGAAAGCCAAAGAAATTGAAGTTAAAATAAGAACTGAAGCTTTTAGTAAGTTGCATCCTATTGTTGACTTGATTGATGTCGCTGAAATTGACGAGATATAAGGCGAGTAATTTATTACATCTAATGTAAATGGTTGAGAGTAAAGACGGGAAAAAGAGTCGCTTTAAGCAGATTGAACAAACTGGTATCCGTCTTCTGGCAATGAGAGAACATAGCCAAATTGAATTATTGAACAAGTTATTGGCAAAGGGCTTTGAAAAAGACGAAATTTTAGCTGTTATTGAAGATTTGGCTCTACAAGGCTGGCAAAGCGATTTAAGATATGCAGAGAGTTATGCCCGTTATCGTATTCAAAAGGGCTATGGCCCTATTTATCTGGCTTATGAGCTAAAGAGAAATGGGATTAGCGGGTTTTCCCTTGACGAGACTGTACAAAAGACTATCGGTAGTTGGATGACCTTGCTTGAACAGGTTTATATTAAGAAATATGGGCATGATGCACATGTTGATCGTAATGAATGGGCAAAACGTAGCCGTTTCTTAATTCAGCGCGGTTTTCCTGGCTCGATGATTAGTACTTTGTTTGATCATTTAAATATTAAATTGTAGGGTGTTGTTAGCACCTTTTAAAAATCACTTATTACCATGAAAAAAATGACAAGCGCCGAGTTGCGCACTGCCTTCCTAGCCTTTTTTAGTCAGCGAGGGCATTCCATAGAACCTTCTAGTTCTCTTGTTCCAGGTAACGATCCAACCTTATTATTTACTAATGCAGGGATGGTTCAGTTTAAGGACGTGTTTTTAGGTAGAGAACAGCGTAACTTCAATAAGGCTGCAACGACTCAACGTTGTGTAAGAGCCGGCGGCAAGCATAATGATTTAGAAAATGTGGGTTACACGGCTAGGCACCACACTTTTTTTGAGATGCTGGGTAACTTTAGCTTTGGTGATTACTTTAAGAAAGATGCCATTCATTATGCCTGGGATTTTTTAACGAAAGAATTAGAAATTCCTGCCAGTAAATTATGGGTGACTGTTTTTGAAGAAGATGTAGAAGCAGCTAATATCTGGTTAAATGATATAGGTATACCAGAGGATAGGCTATCCAAGATAGGTGCGAAAGATAATTTTTGGTCTATGGGCGATGTGGGGCCTTGTGGTCCTTGTACAGAGATATTCTACGATCATGGTGAAAATATTCCGGGGGGGCCTCCGGGTTCACCCGATGAAGAGGGTGACCGATATATCGAAGTGTGGAATCTAGTATTCATGCAATATGATCGAGCTGCAGATGGTACGTTGACACCGTTGCCAAAGCCCTCAGTTGATACAGGGATGGGCCTTGAGCGCATTAGCGCAGTGCTTCAAAGTGTACATAACAATTACGAAATTGATTTATTTCAAGGCATTTTAAAAGCAGCCGCTCAAATAGTAGGGACATCTGATTTAACACTGAGTTCTTTACGGGTTGTTGCCGATCATATTCGTTCCTGCGCCTTTTTGGTCGCGGATGGTGTGATGCCGTCTAATGAAGGTCGAGGTTATGTGTTACGTCGTATTATTCGACGTGCTATTCGTCATGGATACCGCTTAGGTATTCAAGAGGTGTTCTTTTACAAATTAGTTGCACCTTTAGTGGCTGAAATGGGGTCTGCTTTTCCTGAGCTTAAAGCCGCACAAGAGCAGGTTGAGCGGGTTTTAAAGAAAGAAGAGGAGCGTTTTGCAGAAACGCTTGGACAAGGTATGAAAATTCTCGAAGCCTGTGTCGCCAAATTACAAGGCACAGTTATTCCCGGTGAAACTGTCTTTCAGTTATATGATACCTATGGTTTTCCGGTAGATTTAACGGCTGATTTTGCTCGTGAAAACAATTTGACGGTTGATCAAGCAGGCTTTGAAGTGGCGATGAGCGCGCAACGAGATAGAGCGCGGTCTGCCAGTAGTTTTAGTGCAGAATACAACCAAGACATTAAACTGGATAGTCAGACTGATTTTACGGGTTATGACCGCTTGGATGATGAGGCTCAGATTATTGCTTTGTATAGTCATGGGCAAACAGTTTCCAGTATACAGACAGGACAGGAAGGTTTGGTCGTTTTAGACAAAACGCCTTTTTACGGCGAGTCCGGTGGTCAGGTCGGTGATAACGGTCAAATTATAGCTTCAGGTGCTGTCTTTGAGGTATCGGACACACAAAAGCAGGGAGGCAATTTATTTTTACACAAAGGTAAGGTGCTGTCAGGTACTTTGAGTCTAGATCTGTTATGTCATGCAAAGGTCAATGCTGAAGATCGAAAAGCGACCGAACTTAATCATTCGGCGACGCATTTATTGCATGCTGCCTTAAGACAGGTTTTAGGTGAGCATGTGAGCCAAAAGGGATCGTTAGTCAATCCTGAGCGGTTACGTTTTGACTTTTCTCATTTTGAACCTGTGACGGTAGAACAAATTACGACTCTGGAACGTTTGGTTAATGAGCAAATTCGTTTAAATAACCCAGTTACCTCAGAAGTTATGGCTAAGGATTTAGCGGTTCAAGCCGGCGCTATGGCCTTATTTGGCGAAAAATACGGTGATGAAGTCAGAGTATTAAAGATAGGCGAGTTCTCGACTGAACTTTGCGGCGGTACGCACGTTAAAAGAGCAGGGGATATTGGTTGCTTTAAAATTATTTCTGAAACCGGTGTTGCTGCTGGGGTCAGACGGATTGAAGCGGTTACTGGTGGTGGTGGCGTTGAATGGATTATCAGTCGTGATGCTGCGTTAAGTAGTATTGCAGGAATTTTGAAAAGCTCAACAGATAAAGCGGCTGAAAAAGTAGAGCAGTTACTTGAAAAGACCCGTTCCTTAGAGAAGCAAATTGAGCGTTTAAACTCGAAGTTGGCAAGTGCTGCGGGTGATTCGCTTATTGCTCAATCGATTGATGTGCTGGGTATTAAAGTGTTAGCTGTTAAGTTGAATGATGTGGATTCTAAAGCCTTACGAGATCTTGCAGATCAATTGAAAAATAAATTAGGTAGTTGTGCTATTGTTTTGTCCGTCGTTGAAGGTGATAAAGTCAGTTTGATTGCTGTGGTTTCAAAAGACTATGTAGGAAAAATAAAAGCAGGGGATATGGTTAACTTTGTAGCGACTCAAGTGGGTGGCAAAGGAGGCGGAAAACCTGATTTAGCAATGGCAGGTGGTAATAATCCATCTGGATTATCTGAAGCGTTGGCGGGTGTTCCTGCTTGGATACAAGCGCAATTAGGCGCTTAATAATAGGTTTTATTGAATGGCATTATACGTATATAAGTTCGGCGGAACGTCGGTGGGTTCTGTTGAACGCATTAAGTCGGTCGCTGAAAAAGTAAAAAAAGTACAAGATCAAGGTGATCAAATTATCGTTGTATTGTCCGCTATGAGCGGCGAAACGAATCGATTAATTGCTTTGGCAAAACAAATGCAGACGCAGCCAACTGATCGTGAAATGGATGTTTTAATATCGACGGGTGAACAAGTCACTGTAGCCTTACTTTGTATGGCATTGCATGAACTGGGTTGTAAGGCCACTTCATACACGGGGACTCAGGTTAAAATTTTAACGGATAGTGCGTTTACCAAAGCTCGAATTCGCGAGATTGAGGACATTAAGATCCGGGCTGATCTTGATGGAGGTAAAATCGTTGTTGTCGCAGGTTTTCAGGGAGTTGATGAACAGGGCAATATTACTACTTTGGGTCGAGGAGGGTCGGACACAACTGCGGTAGCGTTAGCAGCGGCCTTAAAAGCGGATGAGTGTCATATCTATACGGATGTTGATGGGGTTTATACCACTGACCCACGAGTTGAGCCGAAAGCCCGTCGGCTTAATCATATTACTTTTGAAGAAATGCTGGAAATGGCCAGTTTAGGATCAAAAGTTTTACAAATCAGATCGGTAGAGTTTGCCGGTAAATACAATGTAGCTTTACGTGTACTGTCATCATTTAAAGAAGGGTGTGGCACACTCATCACCTACGAGGAATCACAAATGGAAAGTGCTTTAATTTCTGGTATTGCCTTTAACCGGGACGAGGCTAAATTAACAATTACTGGCGTCCCGGATTTACCAGGTGTTGCTTATAAAATTTTAGGCCCTATAGCTGATGCTAATATTGAAGTGGATATGATTGTGCAAAATATTGCTGATGATGCCACTACTGATTTTACATTCACTGTGGACAGAAATAATTACCAGCGCGCAAAAGCGATATTGGAAGAGTCTTGTGTTGAATTAGGCGCTAGAAAAGTGACAGGGGACAATGCAATTGTTAAAGTTTCAATTGTGGGTGTTGGTATGCGTTCACATGCAGGTATTGCAAGTATGATGTTTAAAACACTGGCTTCAGAAGGTATTAACATTCGTATGATTGCAACATCAGAAATAAAAATTTCTGTGGTGGTTGATGAGAAATATTTGGAGTTAGCCGTCAGGGCTTTGCATGCAGCATTTGAGCTGGATCAAATTACTGCAGAAGCCTAGTTGTTGATAAGCAAAGTGTCATGTAATATAACGGTAACTAAATAAAATAACTCAAGGTGATAAATATGTCAGAGATAGTTGGTGCTACAGCAGGTGAGATCTGGAATTTTCTTGATAAAAATGGGCCTATTAGCGTCGCTAAGTTAATTAAGGAAATTGAGAGTGACGAGAAAACTATTCAGAGAGGTATTGGCTGGTTAGCTCAAGAGGGAAAGGTTTCAATCGATATAATTAACCGGGCGGAAACGATTTCATTGATATAGTTGAATTGTATTTTTTGAGATTATTTAGATTGTCAGGAAGTTTGTAAAACGGGGGCTTTATTATTTGTACGAAATTTTGAGCCCCCCTATGATTTTAGAACGATTTTTAATTAGTTGAGCTTATTGTTGAATAAGTTAAACAAAGTGCTTGCTTATTATTAATAAGTCTTTATAATACATTGAATCAATCGCGGGGTGGAGCAGCTTGGTAGCTCGTCGGGCTCATAACCCGAAGGTCGTAGGTTCAAATCCTGCCCCCGCTACCATATTTTAGAACCCCTTTTTGGGGTTTTTTATTTTCTGGGCTTCGGTTTGTGGGAGCTTAAAATTTGATTGTTAATGGAAGAGCCTTTGGCTCTTTTTTTTTGTGCGAAAATAAGTGAGGAAACCATGAAACAGGCTCCCGAGCATTTGCTTATCTTAATCGAGCCCATTGTAGAAGGTTTAGGTTATGAGTGTGTTGGTATTGACTATAACCCACATCCAAGACATGGCTTATTAAGAATTTATATAGACAGTGAAAACGGAATTTTAGTCGAAGATTGTACTAAGGTCAGTCACCAGGTTAGTGGCGTATTAGATGTAGAAGATCCTATACAAGGCAACTATCAGTTAGAAGTATCTTCTCCAGGATCTGATCGACCCTTTTTTAAAGTCAGTCAGTTTGAGGAATACCTTGACGAAACAGTCACGGTTAATTTGTTTAGAGCAATAGATGGTAGAAGGAAGATAACCGGCCTGATAAAAAAGGTTGAAGATGATGTTATTACCCTTCAAGAAGGCGAGCAGAACTATGAGGTACCCTTTGACGCTATGAGTAAAGCGCGTTTGGTACCTGAATACTTAATTGACAAAGGAGGCCGAAGTGGCAAATAAAGAAATTTTGTTAGTAGTTGAGGTTTTTTCTAATGAAAGAGAAATTGAAAAGGAAGTTGTTTTTCAGGCTATAGAATCTGCATTAGAAGCTGCTACCATTAAACGACATGCTAATACAATTAAAGCGCGTGTTGCGATTGACAGAAAAACAGGGGATTACGTTACTTTTCGACAATGGGAGGTTGTCGCTGCTAATTTGGCATGTGACGGAGATGTTGAATCACCTACGACTCAAATTTTGTTAGAGGTAGCCCAACTAGATGACCCAGCTATACAAGTAGGAGCCATTATTGAAGAAGAGATTGAATCGGTTGATTTTGGACGTATTGCTGCTCAAACAGCTAAACAGGTCATTATTCATAAAGTAAGAGAAGCTGAACGTAGTAAAATTGTAGAAGCTTACAAAAGTCGCGTGGGCGAATTGATTACAGGTGTTGTCAAACGCATTGAAAAAGGAAGTATCTATTTAGATTTGGGTGGTCATATTGAAGCTTATATTGCTAGAGAAGACATGATCCCGCGTGAATCTGTTCGAATCGGCGACAGGGTTAGAGGGTACTTAAAGGATGTAAGATCAGAGCCTCGTGGACCGCAATTATTTGTAAGCCGAACTGCACCAGAATTATTAATTGCTCTATTTCGTTTAGAGGTACCTGAAGTAGGTGAAGGCTTAATTTCTGTGATTGGCGCATCCCGAGATCCTGGGTCTAGAGCTAAATTGGCAGTAAAGAGTAATGATCCAAGGTTGGATCCTGTGGGAGCCTGTGTTGGTATGAGAGGGTCGAGAGTGCAATCAGTGACCAATGAATTGGCAGGGGAGCGGGTTGATATTATTCTTTGGAATCCTAGTGAAGCCCAGTATGTTATTAATGCGATGTCACCTGCAGAAATTCAGTCAATCGTGGTGGATGAAGATAAACACAGCATGGATTTGGCTGTGAGTTCTGATAATCTTTCCCAAGCGATTGGCCGAGGCGGACAAAATGTTCGTTTAGCGAGCCAACTGACCGGTTGGGAGTTAAACGTTATTGATGCGTCTAAAGCAGAGCAAAGTGCAGAGGCTGAAGTTGGTAAAATAAAGCAAATGTTTATTGACCAATTAGATGTTGACGAAGACATTGCACTAATTCTTGCTGAAGAAGGTTTTAACAGCGTAGAAGAAATTGCTTACGTTCCAGTCAATGAAATGCTTGAAATTGATGGCTTTGATGAGGCTCTTGTTAATGAATTAAGAAGTCGAGCAAAAGATGCCTTGTTAATTAGTGCTATTGCACTGGAAGAAAAAATCGATTCAGCCGAGCCAGCAAAAGATTTGTTAGAAATGGACGGTATGGATTCTGATTTGGCTTATGAGTTGGCAGGACAAGGTATTATTACAATGGATGATTTAGCAGAACAATCAGTTGATGATTTGCTTAATTTTTCAGGTATTAATGAAGAGCGGGCGGCAAAATTAATTATGAAGGCGCGTGAGCCTTGGTTTGCTTAAGGCACATAGCGAGTAATTAAGGGGTTTAAGATGAGTGATAAGACGGTAAGGCAATTAGCAGAGATAGTAAAAATACCTCTGGAACGTTTATTGGAGCAGCTAAAAGAGGCAGGTTTATCGGCTAGCTCGCCAGATGATTTTATTAATGAGGATGAGAAAATGCAATTGCTTGCGCATTTGCGTAAGCGTCATGGAAAGGCGGACGGCGAATCAGCAAATTCTCCCAGACGAGTTACTTTAGAACGTAGAAAGGTTACTGAAATAAAACAAGCCAGTGTACCTGGTAGTTCTACGAAGACTATTAGCGTTGAAGTTCGTAAAAAGAAAACGTATATCAAACGTAGTCAAATTGATGAACAGGAAGCAAAGAAACTAAACGAAGTCGTCGCTACACCAATTTTAGCCGAACAAAAAACAGGCGATAATTTGAATCTAGAATTGCCTGAAAAATTATTAACTACTGAAGAAATTGAGCCTGCTGTTGAACCGGTTATTGAGATTGAAGTCACTGTTTCAGCAACTGAAAGAATAGTTGAAGAGGCTGATACTATCGATACAGTTGCAATTGCAGTTTCTGAGTCCGAGCCAAAAATTGAGCCAGAGCCAGAGCCAGAGCCAGAGATTGAAATTTCACCTATTCTTGATATTGATCTTGACATAGAGCTTGAGCCTGTTGACGCGGTTGAGTCCGAAGCTAAATTTGAAGCATTAAAAATAAAAGAAGAAAAGAAAATTAAACAGGAAAAGTCTATAAAAACTAAAGAAGCGGAAGATGCTAGAAAAAAACAGCAAGAAAAAGAAAGCCGTCTAGAAGAGTCGATTAGAAAAAATGCTGATAAAGTAAGGCAACAGGCAGCTGTTAAACAAGAAACATTGCATAGAAAAAAACAGGACGAAGGTGGCTCATCACGTTCATCTGGAAAAGATGCAAAAAAAGGTAAGAAAAAAGGTAAGCAGCCTCCTCAACGTAATAACGTTCAATCTGATGGAAAACATCAATTTGAAATGCCGGTAGCGCCAATCGTTCATGAGGTTACTATACCTGAAATGATTATTGTGTCTGACTTGGCTCAAAAAATGAGCGTAAAGGCCGCATTGGTTATTAAGCATTTGATGAAGCTAGGTATTATGGCAACCATCAACCAAAGTATCGACCAGGAAACGGCGGTCATTTTAGTTGAAGAGATGGGGCATAAAGCGATTATGCAAAGCGATGATGATCTTGAGCAAGAAATGTTAGCTGAAGCTCAAATTGAAGATAATCGTGTTGAATTGCCTCGTGCGCCTATTGTTACCATTATGGGTCACGTTGATCACGGTAAAACTTCATTGCTGGATTACATTCGTAAAACACGTGTTGCAGCAGGTGAGGCAGGCGGTATTACACAACATATTGGTGCGTATCAAGTAAAGACCGATCACGGTTCGGTAACGTTTTTAGATACTCCTGGTCACGCTGCATTTACAGCAATGAGAGCGCGTGGTGCTGATATAACTGACGTTGTTATTGTTGTTGTTGCGGCCGATGATGGGGTGATGCCACAAACTAAAGAGGCGGTTGAGCATGCGAAAGCAGCTAATGTGCCCATTATTGTCGCAATCAATAAAATGGATAAGCCTGACGCAAACCCAGAAAAAGTCATGCAAGAACTTTCTGTTCTTAATGTGTTGGCTGAAGAATGGGGTGGTGATGTACAGTTTCTTAAAATTTCAGCTAAAACCGGACAGGGTATTGATGATTTAATTGAGTCATTAATTGTACAAACTGAGATTTTAGAGTTAAAAGCGCCAGTTGAAGGTGCAGCATCGGGTCTGGTTATTGAATCAAGATTAGATAAAGGGCGTGGAGCCGTTGCCACTATTATGGTCCAAAAGGGTACTTTAGAAAGTGGTCAAATGGTTTTATGTGGACAAGAATACGGTCGTGTTCGTGCCATGTTTAATGAAAACGGTAAAGCGATTAAAGAGGCAGGACCTTGTGTTCCCGTTGAAATTCTTGGCTTATCGGGTACTCCGAATGCAGGCGATGAGTTTTTGGTTGTGCAAAATGAACGTATTGCCAAAGATTTAGCGAAGCATCGTGAAGACCGTAAAAAATTCAGTAAACATGCAGCACAACAAGCATCAAAACTGGATGAGGTTTTCTCAAGAATGGCGACGGGTGAGATAGCCAGTGTCAATCTGGTTATTAAAACGGATGTACAAGGTAGTCTGGAAGCTTTACGTGGCTCTTTAGTCAGTCTGTCCAATGACGAAGTCGAAGTTAAAGTTATCTTTGGTGGCGTGGGTGGTATTAATGAAGGTGATGCTAACTTAGCCTTAGCTTCTGGTGCTATTTTAATTGGTTTTAATGTTCGAGCCGATGCAACCGCTAGAAAAATGATCGAAGAGAAAAACATTGATTTGCATTACTACAGTGTAATTTACGATGCAATCGATGAAGTCAAGAAAGCGATTAGCGGCATGTTGGCACCTGAAATTAAAGAGCAGATTGTGGGTCTTGCCGAAGTACGTGATGTCTTTAAATCACCTAAATTCGGCGCGATTGCCGGTTGTATGGTGATCGATGGTTTTGTTAAGAGAAACTTGCCTATTCGTGTATTACGTGAAAACGTGGTTATTTATGAAGGGCAACTGGAATCTTTACGTCGTTTCAAAGATGATGCCTCTGAAGTTAAAATGGGCATGGAATGTGGTATCGGTGTGAAAAATTACAACGATGTCAGACCTGGCGATCAAATCGAAGTCTTTGAGCGCATAGAAATCAAGCGGGAACTGTAAGCTAATGGCAAATGAATTTGGCCGTAATGCCCGCGTTTCATCCCAGATGCAAAAAGAGCTATCTTATATTTTGCAACGCGATATTGATGATTCAAGGTTAGGTTTTATTACTATCAATGAAGTTGAGGTAACCAAGGATCTTGCCGTTGCAAAAGTGTATGTCACTGTTCTCAATGTAGATGAGCAAGGTAAACGAGCTAATGTTAAGTTGTTGAATGAGCTATCGCCAGTTATTCGACATCAGTTGGCTAAAAGAATGCGGTTAAGACATATTTCAGAGCTACGTTTTTATTACGATGATTCTTTTGATAAAGGGATGCGCGTCGCTGAGTTATTAAGTGAAGTGGAAAAGCATGATTTAGAACAAAAGGAACTATGAGTAAACGTAAGTCTGGACGCAATGTTCACGGCATCATACTGTTAGATAAACGTTTAGGGGTCTCCTCAAATAAAGCCTTGCAGGAAGTAAGGCGTTTATTTAATGCCAATAAAGCGGGACACACCGGCAGTTTAGATCCATTAGCGACTGGTTTGTTGCCACTTTGTTTTGGCGAGGCGACTAAAGTCTCCTCATTAATGCTGGATGATAATAAGCGTTATCGGGTCGTTGTCCAATTGGGCGTTATGACAGATACAGGGGATGCCGAGGGTGAAGTGATTTTAACAAAGCCTGTTCCTGATTATTCTATGGCATCGCTTAAAACTTGTTTGCAGCAATTCATAGGTGAAATTGATCAGGTTCCACCCATGTATTCGGCTTTGAAGCACAATGGTAAAAAGCTTTATGAATTAGCGAGAGAAGGTATAACAATTGAGCGAGAAGCAAGGCATATTACTATCTTTGAATTGAACTTGTTGGAAGGTGTTCAGCTTGAAGGTGTCACGTTAAGTGGTCCAGATCAACTGGCATTAGAAGTGCACTGTTCTAAAGGCACTTATATAAGATCACTGGCAGAGGACATTGCTCATGCTTTAGGTACTTGCGGAACCGTTAAGGTTTTACGTAGGCTAGAAGCGGGGCAATTTAGTATTGAACAAGCTAAAACGATTGAGCAGTTAACTGCAATGGATGAGCAGGCATTATTTGCTTCATTAATTGCGGTCGATAAGCCTTTAGAGTTTTTGCCATCTGCTCAGTTATCGGAAGCAGAAGCGGCCTCTATAAATTATGGACAAGCCATAAACTGCCCAGGCTCCTCTAATATCAACGGGATAATCTCGCAAGGTGCAATTAGAATGTATCATGCAGATGTCTTTTTGGGGTTGGGGGAAATGGGATTAGATGGTAAAATAGCCCCGAAAAAGTTATTTAATATGACTAATCACTAACAATTCAAGTGGATTGTTAGTACAGATATTGGTTTCTACTCCCTATCGTGGAAATCAGTGTACCCAAAGTCGTCATGAGACGATTTTAATTTTAATTTTAATCTTAGGGATTATAAATGCCATTTACAGCAGAACAAAAAAAAGCGGTTGTCGAAGCGTATCGTCAATCAGAAACTGACACCGGTTCACCTGAAGTACAGGTTGCACTGTTAACAGCGCATATTTTGCACTTAACACCGCACTTTGCAGCCCACAAAAAAGACAATCATTCACGTCGTGGATTATTACGGATGGTTAACCAACGTCGTAAGTTGTTAGATTATCTAAAAAACAAAGATAGCAACCGTTACCGTTCATTAATTGAGCGTCTAGGTTTACGTAAGTAAAAATTTCTTGCTTAATCGCTCTGGTCTTTAAGATATTAAGATGCAAGTAGTATTGATTAAGTCACTCGTGTTGAATTAATCGAGTTATTAGCGATTTTAATCACTCTTCAAATTAGAATGAGTACGGCTATCAGTAGTTTTGATTTTCCGTAGCTTAAGTCAGAGCTAAAAATGGTACAACTGTAGTCTGGGTTAATGTAAATTAACCCAGCACAAGCCTTTAAATAATATTTAAACAAAGGAACCCAATAGTGAATCCTATTAGGAAAGAATTTCAGTACGGCGATAAACTTGTTACTTTAGAAACTGGTGAAATAGCGCGTCAAGCCGATGGCGCTGTCATAATCGATATAGATGGAACCTCATTACTGGTTACCGTCGTTGGTAAAAAAGAAGCTAATGGAGGAGACTTTTTTCCACTAACAGTTAATTATCAAGAAAAAGCTTATGCAGCGGGTAAAATCCCGGGCGGTTTTTTTAAGAGAGAAGGTCGTCCCAGCGAAAAAGAGACGTTAACATCAAGATTGATTGATCGGCCGATTCGACCGCTCTTTCCAGAAGGTTATACTAACGAAGTTCAAATTGTTGCCACAGTGATTTCTTTAAATCCTGATGTCGATCCTGAAATCGCCGCTCTTTTAGGCGCTTCTGCAGCTTTAGCCGTTTCAGGCTTACCCTTTAACGGCCCAGTTGGCGCCGCTTGTGTAGGTTATAAAGACGGTGAGTATTTATTAAATCCTTCTCCAGCTGAATTACTAGAGTCTCAGCTTACTCTCGTCGTAGCGGGTACTTCTCAAGCCGTATTAATGGTTGAATCAGAAGCATTAGAACTGTCTGAAGAAGTAATGTTGGGTGCCGTTTTATTTGGTCATGAGCAAATGCAAGTGGCTATTACTGCAATTAATGAATTTGCTCAATCAGCTGGAACCGGCGTAGTGGAGTGGGTCGCTCCAGCCGCTAATGCAGAACTGATTGAATTGGTGACTCACGAAGTTGAAGCAGGCATTAAAGAAGCTTATACCGTTGCAGAAAAATTGGTTCGCCAAGAGCAACTGAAAGGAATTCGTAATGCGGTCATTGAGAAGTTATCAGAGAATTATGCTGAAAATGACATTCGCGGTATTATCGAGCACTTAGAGTACCGTATTGTACGTAATGCTATTCTTGATGAAAGTAAACGCATTGATGGTCGTCCATTGGACAAAATTAGACCGATCACTATCAGAACGGGTGTATTACCAAGAACACATGGCTCTGCTTTATTTACACGCGGTGAAACTCAAGCCTTGGTTGTTGCAACCTTAGGTACTGCGCGTGATGCACAAATTATTGATGCATTAGCCGGTGAATATAAAGAACCCTTCATGCTCCATTACAATTTTCCTCCTTACAGCGTAGGGGAAACAGGTTTTGTAGGTTCGCCTAAACGTCGTGAAATTGGTCATGGTCGATTAGCCAAACGCGGCGTTGCTGCGGTTCTACCCAACATGGATGAGTTTCCTTATACCATTCGTGTGGTTTCTGAGATTACTGAATCAAACGGTTCAAGCTCTATGGCTTCTGTCTGCGGCAGTAGCTTAGCCTTAATGGATGCTGGCGTGCCTATTAGTTCACCGGTTGCTGGTATTGCAATGGGTTTGATTAAAGAAGGTGATAACTTCGCAGTTTTATCCGATATCATGGGTGATGAAGATCACTTAGGTGATATGGATTTCAAAGTGGCTGGTTCAGTCAACGGCATCACTGCACTGCAAATGGATATCAAAATTGATGGTATCACTGCAGAGATTATGAAAACGGCGCTGGAACAAGCCAAGCAAGGTCGTTTACATATTCTTGATGAAATGAATAAGGCGTTATCAAGCACTCGTGATGAGATGTCTGATTTTGCACCGCGTATTATTACTTTCAAAATTGATCCTAGCAAAATACGTGAAGTTATCGGTAAAGGTGGTGCAACTATTCGTAGCATCACAGAACAAACCGGTGCTAGCGTTGATTTGACTGATGATGGTATCGTTAAAGTTGCGTCTGTTGATAAAGCGGCTGGCGAAGAAGCGCGTCGTCTTATCGAAGAAATTACTGCTGAAGTTGAAGTCGGTAAAACCTATGAAGGTAAAGTCGTTAGACTGATGGACTTCGGTGCTTTTGTTACTATTCTGCCGGGTAAAGATGGCTTGGTTCATATCTCCCAAATTTCAGATGAACACGTTGATAAAGTCAGTGATCGTTTGAATGAAGGTGATATTGTTAGAGTG
>CAIOMN010000091.1 GCA_903859415.1 uncultured Methylococcaceae bacterium | reverse complement strand
GGAATAATCCAGAGCAATAACTCATGACAATCCTCTATTGCTTTCGGAGTACTGTTAACCATTTATCCTCCAAATCGACTTATCAGAAAGGACCCCAAGCCTGAAAATAAAACGGGTCCGGTGCTATCGCACCGGACTCTTGGGCATTACACAAGACCCAGCATAACAACCGTAAAGGAAAGAGTATAAAGAGTAAAGTTAATTGTCCTGGGCAAGCCGAAACCCCAGACGGTCGTCGCGGTCCGTGGGCTCACCCCTATCGCGGTTAGCCGAGCGAACGCCGGCAGGGCCACTACCCCAAGACCCACCGCGAACAGCCAGACGGGAACTGGCATCATTTGTGCATGTGTTTTCCACTCCATTGTAACCGCTTTCAGTATAAGCCGAACACGTCCACTCCCAAGCATTGCCCAACATATCATACAAACCAAACCCATTGGCCCGAAAGCTACCGACAGATGCGGTATCAGCGTAACCATCGGTACATGAAAATGTCGTATTAAAATTCCATTTTGCTTTTGCGGTCTGATCGGCAACATTCGCATAGGTACAGGCAGTGTCTTCATCGTCGCCCCAGTACCGTGCCGTTTGAGTGCCAGCCCGTGCCGCATATTCCCATTCTGCTTCGGTCGGTAATCGATACCGTTTGCCCGTTTTTTGATTTAGCCATCGAATATAAGCGTCTATATCGTTTTTATTGACACAGACAGCTGGATGACTACCTCCTTGGTTAAATCCTGGGTTTTGCCAGTTAAATCCGTCATGCTCACCCCATTGACCATTCTGCAATGTATAACAACTTGCTCCGGCGCTGTATCCACTTTCTGCAACAAAAGCTGAAAACTGTTGGCGAGTCACTTCATATTTACCTAACGCAAAGCGCCTAATCTGAACGGTATGAGTGGGTTTTTCATCCGCTTGATTATCTTTTTCTGCACTTGAAGAACCCATGATAAAACTACCGGCTGGAATCGTGACCATTTCGGGACAATCGGTACAGGTATTTATGGGGGGTGTGTAAGACGGTGTTATCGGTTCTGGCTTTGCAACGGCCACAGGCGCAGGTTGTTTTAAGCGGTTACGTGCCAATGCTGCAAACCGGCCTTTAGGATATTGTTCCAAATAAGCCTGAAAATCGGCTGGATCTGTACTGCTCTTAATGCTGTCCCAAAAGCTGAGTTCAACCGCTGCGGAATCGAGTCCGGCAGAAATCGGCTGTTGCGGTGGCACGGCAGGGATATCCATTCCACAAACAACAAAGCAAAAGTTACCTTCGATACTGCCTTCCATCCAGGGTTCCTGTTTACCCAATGAAGCGGCTTTAACTTCACTAACCACCATTTTAAGGCTTTGCTCAATTTGTTGGTTACTATCCAGTTGCTTGAGCAATTTACTGGTGTACAAGCCATTACGCCCACTACCATCTGCTGCGACACTACCCGGACGGGTTGCATAAGAGATCAGGGTGCCGGATGGGGCGGTGACACGTGCTAAGCCTTCTTCAGCCGAACGAAAACTTCGTGAGAACGGGTTATTACGGCAAGCATCCAGAAACACCAGATTAAGCTGGGTCTTGGATTCATCCAGCACATCCATGATTTGCTTGATCGAAATACTCTGGTTAGGTACATCTTCTTCGCTGCTGATTTCTGCATCGACTGAAGGAAAGTAGTTTTCGCCCTTGATTTGAACGCCGTGACCGGCATAAAAAACCAGGGCAACCGCACCGGGTGACAGCTTGCTTCGAAACTCTCTGAGGGTCCCACCAATTTGACTCATTTTTATGTTGTCACGTTCGACGACATCAAACCCCAAACCACGTAACTTGGCCGCCATATCATGGGCATCATTGATGGGGTTGGTCAGTGGCGCATGTGCATAAGCGGAATTACCGATCACTAAAGCCACTTTTGATGAAGCTGCTTGAAGAGAGACTACAGGTAGCCAGCAGAAAAATAGTAGAAGAATGAGTCGGTGTTTAAGCTGCATGTTGGTTTAGAATCTCGTAGGGCTTTATCTGGTTTCTAATTCTAACAAGTTCAGCGCTTAATCTGAATAGTGGGAGGGTAAATAAAAGTTCGTCACCCGAAAATCGGCTTGACTGACTGTTACGATCTATACTTCATAATTATTTATGCTAGACTAAATAAAGTCGAGCCAGTTTTAACATCCAATACGTCAGTACAGGCTCAAGTAACCGATTTTTCAGAAGCAATGGATTTACAATTAGCGACAAAGTCTGATACCCATCGATTGAAGCAGGAAATAAATAAATGAGACTGACAACACAACAAATAGACTTAATTACTCAAACAGTCTCTCGGTTAGCTGGCACTGGAACTGAGGTTTACTTATTTGGCTCTAGACTTAACGATCACACCAAGGGTGGAGATATTGATCTGTTAATTGAATCCGATACCCCCCTATCCTTAATACTCAGAGCAAAAATCAAAATGGAACTCGAAGCAAAAATTGGCTTGCCCGTTGATATCGTTTCGAAAACTCGCAGTGGCGCCACCTCCGCATTTCAAAATATTGCCAAGTCTCAAGCAGTTCTATTGGGGATTTAATTGAACTTAACGCTGCTTAGTTCACAAAAACAGCATCTAGCAGAGCTATTAGAAGCAATTCAACGATGCGTTTACTTTCTTGATGTTGTGCTATTTGAAGCCATGGCCGCAATCAATGAAAGATTTGCAAAATTGCAAGATACATTAGGGGCTGCTATGCGACATGCCTGTATTCTTTCCGGTGAACCAGCCGATAGTTTTCTTAAGTAAATATAACTTTAACCCAGCCAGTTACCCATGTGCCAAGTCCAGACCCTGACTTTTATCGCGGCGGTAAGCGGCTGAAACCAAGGCTTCCAACACATCTAATAAGCCCGTTTCGATACGATCACCCAGTGTGAAGCGATGATTCCTTGGAAATTTATCGATTTGTGGAATAATCCAGAGCAATAACTCATGACAATCCTCTATTGCTTTCGGAGTACTGTTAACCATTTATCCTCCAAATCGACTTATTAGAAAGGGCTCTAAGCCTGAAAATAAAACGGGTCGGTGCTATCGCACCGGACTCCCGGGCATTACACAAGACCCAGCATAACAACCGTAAAGGAAATTTTCATCGATGATAGGTGAGATAATGTCGCCTAACACCTTAATTTTCCCAACTTGCGCGTTCTTCGGTCATATAAGATTGTATTTTCTCAACGCTTACTCCTTGCGTATTTGTTATTGGCAAACTATTTAAAAACTCAGTCATCAAGCTTTGTTTTGTGACTTTAGCGTCGTCCAATTCATCTATAACCGCTATTTTAGCCCGACCTGCGGGAATAGTATCTGGCAATTGCAGATGTAATTGATGATCTATTGGTATATCGGTTTCTATTTCATAATAGACTTGCATATTAATTCTCTAGTTATGTTTTCGTTTTACGCGACTTAACGTATGTCTATTTTACAAGCCTCAATATCATAAACCCTCGATTCCAAGTTGTTTATCAATTGTAGGCAACAATCAAAATTTTAATCACAATATTATCTGATGATATAGCCAAACTTTCCG
>CAIOMN010000090.1 GCA_903859415.1 uncultured Methylococcaceae bacterium | reverse complement strand
TTCCCATCCCGGTATATTCTGGATCTCATCGAGCAGTAGCGTCTTTGTTCCGGGATACAGGTCCGCTACTGCTGTGAGGATCTCGGGAATTTTTATCGCATCATTGAGTTCTTCGTCATCGAAATTTACATATCCAAAAGGACTCTGCGCCATCAGGTACCGGGTTACGAAGAACGATTTGCCTGCTCTTCGTGGACCAATCACGATCCGGATCAGCCGGTTGTTCCCGTCCCGCATCACTGAAGTGCGCTCTATATAGTGCTCCTTCTTTCTGAGATCCAGTTCCTGTTTCTGTCTGAGAAGAGCATCATTAACGGTCATAGTTTGTTCTATAGTATTGTAATACAAAAAAGTAGATAAAATTTTGTATTGTGTTTATTAAAAACCAGTTTTTCCCTCTTCAATAATTCTTTAAAAAATGCTCCTCATCAGGATTTTGTTCAACCCACAAGAATGCAAAGATGTTGATACAACCGGCAAATGCATACATAAACACGCTTACGACTATCATTGCGCCCTGCATAAGAAGGAATGTTGCCCAGAGAACGGCTGCAAAGATTATCAGGTTTAAGTAAATATACTGCTTGAATCTTGTCGTAAACGTAAAGGCAAACGATGACATGAATGTCGCGATGATGGCATAGTCTAAAGTCTACCATATTTAGTTCTAATTAAAACTATTGTCTGAACAAATACTATGGTGTAATAAGAGAATAGCTTTTTAATTACCTGATCAATATCCAAACCACGGCTTAAAATAAATCAACTATGTTTAAGAAAATTCTTCAAGTTCGGCTCCCAGTTCTGTCAAAAATGATGATAGCGCTGCTGGACTTGCGGAAAATAGGGATTCCAGTGGTTTTTTCGGTTCTTTTGACGGCTTGCGACCCGATGATCAGCATTGAAGGATCGTTCTGGCCTGCCTGGATTATCTGTATTCTTGCTGGCTTGGCGGCAGGCATAGTGCTGATGTGGCAATTGGTGCGACACCAACTCGCCCAGTATCTCGGTTCGCCACTGTTAATTGTGCCTAGTCTGTGGGCGTTATGCACTTTTGTTATTTGGTTGTTATTTTACTCGACGTAGCTAGGTAGACTGCCCATTATGCAAAATACAAAAACGAGTCATCACGTTATAAATCCTAAACGTCGTATGCTATTGGGGCGTTTAATCGGAACGTTAATCGTGCTGGGTGCTCTGGTATCTGGAATAATGGTTTGGCGCATCAACTATCAGCATCCCCGCACCAACGATGCAATGGTGCGTGCCAATATTGTCGGCATTGCACCCGAAGTGAGTGGGCGTATTGTGGAGTTGCATGTTGAAGATAATCAGTACGTCAAACAAGGTGACTTGCTGTATTTGATAGATCCACGCCCCTACGAGGCCAAACTGGCCCAGGCCAAGGCGGAATTAATGCTGGCCGAAAAAGAGGTAGAGTCAAAGCGTGCCTCTAGCGGTTCCGCCGAAAGTACTATTGAACGACTGGAACACCTGCGTACTGCCGCCGAAGCAGAAGTTAAGCGGGTAGAAGCTGAGGACGAGTATCTGCATAACTATCTGGATCGCCTTGAGCCATTGGTAGAAAAACAATACGTCACAACAGACCAACTCAACCAAGCTAAATCCAAGTACGCTGCATCACGCGCCGAGTTGGCAGATGCCCGGGCCAAAGTACTTTCGGCTCAGAGCGCGATAGCCGAAGCCAAAAGCGAAAGTCAACGCGCCATATCATTGATCGCTCAGGTTGGTCATGTCAATGCCCGCATCGAAGCAGCCAGAGCGGTAGTTGCAGCCGCTGAACTCAACGTGGAATACTGTTCGGTGCGTGCGCCTTTTGATGCTTATGTCACCAACCTGAACACCCGCGAAGGTGAATACGCTAAAGTTGGAACACAAAGCTTCGCCTTAGTCGATGATCGCCACTGGTATGTTATCGCCAATTTCAAAGAAACTTATCTACAGTCCATCCATCCAGGACAAGAAGCCGAAGTATTTCTTGTTGGTTATCCAGGAAAACGCTACCGTGGCGTAGTAAGCGGTATCGGCTGGGCCAATTACCCCGACAATGCCAAGCAACAAGGCGTATTGCCAGAGGTTCAACGCACCCTGAACTGGGTCATTCTGGCATCCCGCTTCCAGGTTCGCATCGACATATCCGAACGCGACTCCGAGCATCCCTTACGCATGGGCATGACCGCCTTTGTCACTGTTCTGGATCGCCCCGCCGAAACTAATGAACATAGGTGATACGCCACGCCCTTGGGTTATGCACAAAAAGCAAAGTCGCCTCTGGTTCGGAACCAGCCTGACACAATTCCTGAAAACAGAACTTCAGGACTTTCCAGAACGGCGCGTCGCAGCTTTACGTCTTTTTATTGTTACGATGATTATTGCTATCGTCAACGAAACCCTGCATGTCCCGCCTTTGGGTGCGATTGCCCTGCTGATCTGTTTGAGTTACGACGCCTATGCCAATTCTGGCCAAGCGCTGGCGTTCGGCCTGCGTCAGTTCGGATATATCATCATCACCACCCTGGTATCCGTGCTTGCATTGATGTTTGCGGGCAATGAGCCCTGGCTCCTCTTACCCTTGTCGCTTATTATTATTGCGCTCGCCTTGTTTCATGCCCGTCTGATTGCTTGGCCTACCGGCATCGCGCTTTGGTATTCCGTAGCAGTGTTGTACAGCCCAAGCACACCCGAGGCAAGCATCTATAATGCCTTGTGGAATATCCCAATCATCGGCGTGCTAGCTATTGGCTCATGGACTGTCGTGCACTGGGCAATCAAACCAAAAGACCCGCACAAGCTGCTAAAGGCGAGTATCACGGCGCAACTGTCGGCAGTTGAAAGCATTTTTACTGCGCGTCTGGCCGACAGCGGTGTGAATCTCCATCAGCAGTTAGCCTCAAATCTTTCAAACGTGAGCAGCTTAGGTAACACACTGAGTTTGCTAGCAAATACAACACTCATACATCCGTCCCTGCGACAACAGCATGAAACTTATCTGGCGCTACTGCTGGAAATTGACGGTTTACGTGAATTTGCCCTTTGGCTTGATCAGGTATTGACCGCAGAGTACCGCGCTCAGCCAATGACTCAGGAAAAACTTAATGTCTATCTGGCACTACAAAGTGCCTGTACAACACTACGGGGAGGTATTGAAGAATCTCACGATGTTTCTTCACAAATAAAAACATTACTGACTGATGACGTGCTGCACAGTTATACCTTAAAAACGACAGCTTCGCTGCAAACCAACCCTTCGATTTTAACTGCGATGTGGATTGGGATACAACGTATCGCAGGCTTAATAAATCACCTACACAATCCAGACGCAGTGCCTAACATTAAAACCCTGGAACCAGAAATTGAAAGCAAAGATGCTGTTCACTGGCTTCCCGACTGGTTTAGTTATGATTTCTGGGCCACACATGCCGACAGCGTGCAATTTGGTATTAAATTTTCTCTGGGTGCGGTACTCTGTGCATTGTTCGTGGAAAGTCTAGGCTGGCCAGGTATCAATACCGCCATTCCCACCTGTCTGGTTGCTGCGCAAACCAGTCTTGGGGCCGACTACCGGTTGTCGCTGTTACGTTTGTCGGGCGCAGTCGTTGGTGGGCTATGCGCTTATGTATATGTGTGGATATTTCAATCCCAACTCGATACCATCGCGGGTTTTGCACTGGCAACAGCCCCGTTTTGGGCCATTGCCGCATGGATCTCCGCCGGCAGTGAACGTATCGCTTATCTAGGCAGGCAGCTCGGATTTTCATTCGCAACCTTCGTATTTCACGATTTCGGTCAGGTTACCGATCTCGCTGTGCCGCGTGACCGCGTCATCGGGATTTTTCTGGGCATCATCGTCATGGGCATAATTGACTACGCGCTATGGCCTCGGCGTTCGATTGTACTTGCTCGACATCATTGCACAGCGACCTTGCACACCCTCGCCAAACTCACAAGCTGGTTGCCGGATACAGGCATGATGCTTAAATCCCATTTACTCTTACGCTTATCAGCGGAAAAAGACCTGGCAACTGCCCAAAGTTTGGTGGCTCACGCTATACTGGAACCGGATGCTAGGCTTACCAACAAAGTCAAAGAAAGACAAGCCTTGACTGCGGTTATTGAAGACGCCAGCAACTTGTCCGGTTTACTGCAAATCCGGCGACGCTATCGCTTGCTAAGTGGCCCACAGTTCAGTAGTTTTCCCGATGAACTGCTACAGCATAGTAGTGCTTTTGATAGGGTACTGACAAATGCCTTAGAGAATGCGGCAAGAGCGCTGCAAGACGAGCAACTGGTGCCACTGACTGACGTTTCCGACATCCACGCGCTACTGAAAAAACGTTACACCGAACACCATCGCATAGACAACTTGCCGATTGATTTGGCAATGGAATGGGAGCTACGCTTCAGGCTGGATCAGCAAATCATAGAACTGGTAGAGCACATCCAAAAAAGAGCCTTGGATGCTTTGGCATATCGTTTGAAAGCCGATTGGTAGGAGGATCTACTCTACAAATTATGCAATCTCGGCTTTAGCAAGTAAAAAATTACCTGTGCCAACCACATCAACCCCAATACCCATAATAAAACGGTTCATACAGTTGCCGATAGCGCATAAATAAACAGATTCAAGAAAAGCTTGTTCGTCCCAACCAGCATCGAATATGTATTGAGCATCTTCAGCCGTAATTTCCTTGGGCGTAAGGGTTAATTTTTTTACAAAACGCAGAACAGGCTTTAACTTCTCATCAACATCGGCGCTATCAATATCGGTTTGCAACTGTTAAATAATCACATCATTAATGCCTAACACTACAGATTTCGCTTGATGGCCGTTGTAACAATAATTACAGTGAATTAACGCTGAGACATAAGTTATGATCAATTCACTGTCACCCTTATTGAACGGAGAAAAACTTCTGCCAATATCTTCCAACAATTTAAATAGTAAAACGCCCCGGCGAGGATATTTCGTTAATATGCTTACTAAGGAATTCAAATCCGGACTTGAGGAAAGATAAGACATGTTTTTCTCCTGTTTTGGTTTAGTGATTAGATGCGTAGAGCTGTTTAATTTCTTTATACCGATTTAAAGCATCCGTTAAAGACTCTTTAGCTGTTTGCAACTCATTTTTCTGGAGAGCAGCACGCACTTGTTTCAACACATTGCTGGCTTGATTACGCTTTACATCAAGCACGTTATTGGCAATATCTTTTTGTAATTGGCGGGCATCAGTGACCAAATCTATAAGCTTTTCATTGTCAGTTCCATTGTCCAGAGCGGCTTTAGTTTCTTCTACTTTAGCAAGGGTATTATCGATAGCCGCTTTAACTTCTTCATACGAGGGATTCGCCACCGCAAAAGAGGTTGATGACATTACAGAAATAACGAAAGAAGCCAGGACTTTTTTAAATGTGCTCATTAGGATAAACCTCAAAGTTAATAAACAGGATATTGATACGTAACAATTAAAATGAACCTCTGTATAAGAAAATTTCAAATCATTTGTTAGGTATGGTTAAAGTTTAGCACACTTAGTACGCATTAGAACTATTTATTGTTCTAATGCGTACTATTATTTATAAGCACTTTTATTAGCCATTTCTACTCATCTATATCAACTATCTAATCATCGATATGTAAAATGGCTTACAGCTCATCCTGTTTGTAAACTTGATTAACTGCTGGCTCTGTTAGAATGAACTGTCTTTTAGTCCGATTACACACAAATTACATTAAAAACTTGAGACTACTCTTGATTAGGTTTAGTATTTGGTTCTAATTAGAACCAAATAGATTTAAGTACTATGAATCCCTCCTCAACATTTCCAACGGTGCTACGTGAGCTATTACGGACACATCAGACTTTTTTATCTTATGCAGCAACTCATGTTCACACGCTGAATCTCACGCTGCCACAATTTGATATTATCATTACGTTAGGCAATACCGCTGGCATGACCTTCAAGAAATTAGGCGAGGAAACCTTGATTACTAAAGGGACCTTAACCGGTATAATCAGTCGCCTAGAGGAAAAGGCGCTAGTTCAAAGGGTTGCCTCAGAAACGGATGGGCGCAGTCAGATTGTCCGGCTGACTGCGGAGGGGGAGTCCTTATTCGAACGTACTTTTCCTGAACATCTGGCCTTCATTTATCAGATATTTAATGATTACTCTCAGGAAGATATTGCGAATCTTGAAGCCGCTTTGCTGCGATTGCGCAACGCTGTGAATACAGCGCGTAATGATGAGAACGGAGAACCAGTTGATAAAGGCAATGACTGGTGCGCCAAAGTTAAAGATGCCTGTAAACACTATCAAGATGCTTCGGATAACGTTACTTAACATCACTGCATTTACGCAACACAAAGAAGGATCAAGTCAACTGACAGCTTTCCGTAGGTATACTGCCATTCGGAAGTCTGGCACCATTGGTCTGTCTGCAGAGATCTTCTTGGCTATATAGGAGCTATGCCTCCTAATCTCTAATCAGATTGGAACTTTGTAATTGATACTCACGGGTCCTTACGCTTTCTTTGGACTGCTACATCCTGTCTATCAGGATAATAATTCAGGCATCAAGTTTCTTATTCCTCATCTGCTTATATCAGAAGAAAACTGGCTTTCCAGGTCGCGTTGCTTTTCAGCAGGCAGTGTAACGATTAGATGAATTTGTCCCGCAAAGACTTGCTCTATAATTTGCCCATTCACTTTTTTTAATGCGTAATCAAAAGACTGAAACCGTTCATAATCTAACGTGAATTGAAGTGTTGTCATTTCTATGTAAGGTTGTAAGGTCGATATTTCAATCACCTGTTTCGCCATGTGACCATAAGCTCTGGTAAGTCCTCCGGCCCCCAGCTTAACACCACCAAAATAACGAATCACCACAATGAGCACATTAATAATGTCTTTGCCTTCAATGTATTGAAAAATCGGTTTTCCTGCTGTACCAGTAGGCTCACCTGCATCATGAAACCGATAAATAATGCCTTCATGGGTTTTGATACGGTAGGCAAAGGCAATATGACTTGCGTGTGGATGTTCGGCGTGTAACGTTTTTAATTGAGGCAATACCACCTGATCACTGGTGCAGGGAAAAATCACACTGATAAAGCGTGACTTTTTTATACTTTCTTCGAATGTGTAGGATTCCGTAACATAATACATTTTTGATTCTTTCAATTAAGTTTTGAGCATCTGCTATTCAATTGCGGATTGTTTTTACTCAATGGACTTTAGCATAAAATCACCAATGATTTGCATCAGTTATTGCACACGCCAAAGCAAACGAATTAAATTCACCCTATGCGGTACTGGGTGAGCGAACGGGTAAGACTCGCGCCGTATCCGGTTTTAAATGGGTAGACCATTTTTCTACATGAACACAAGCAGCTAATAGTTTATAATCAGAATCTTTTTTAAGTTTTCATCGACCCGCGCTTCACTTTTAATGCCGTTGGGTATCGACTGTCATTGGTTAAATCATCCTTCATGCAAGAAATAAATCCGATTAAAAATAAAATAGCCGACCTGAAAAGCCGTGGTAACTCACTCAGGGGGTATCTTTGACTTTGATATTAAAAGCGAACGCTTGGTCGAAGTCTTACGCGAATTAGAAAACCCTAAAATTTGGGATAACCCTGAACAGGCCCAAGCCTTAGGGAAAGAGCGCGGTCAATTAGAAGTCATCGTTAATACCATCACTGAATTAGAGCGTGGTTTAACCGATGCCGAAGAATTATTGCTGATGGCCGTTGAGGAAGAAGATGAAGAAACTATTGATACTGTCGTTGATGATTTAGCGCACTTTGAGAAAAGAGTCGCAGCTCTTGAATTCCGCCGGATGTTTTCAGGTGAAATGGATCCTAACAATGCCTTCTTAGATATTCAATCCGGCTCTGGTGGAACTGAGGCGCAAGACTGGGCTTCTATCATAGAACGGATGTTTTTACGCTGGGGTGAGCGCAAAGGCTTTAAAACTGAACTGATTGAAGAATCTCAAGGTGATGTCGCGGGTATTAAAAGCGCCACCATTAGATTTGAAGGCGAGTATGCTTTTGGTTGGTTAAGAACTGAAACCGGTGTGCATCGACTGGTTAGAAAATCGCCGTTTGACTCCGGCAATCGTCGTCATACTTCTTTTGCTTCCGTGTTTGTCTCACCTGAAATTAATGATGATATCGACATTGATCTCAATCCAGCCGATATTCGTGTTGATGTCTATCGTGCCAGTGGTGCCGGTGGTCAGCACATCAATAAAACGGAATCAGCTGTGCGAATGACCCATAATCCAACCGGTATTGTGGTGCAATGTCAAAGTGACCGTTCACAGCACAAGAACCGTGATACCGCAATGAAGCAGTTAAAAGCTAAATTGTATGAACTTGAAATGCGTAAACGCAGTGAAACGGCTCAAGCATTGGAAGACACAAAATCCGACATCGGCTGGGGCAGTCAAATTCGCTCTTATGTATTAGATCAATCCCGTATTAAAGATTTACGCACAGGTGTAGAAACAGGTAATACCCAAGCGGTATTAGATGGAGACCTGGATCAATTCATTGAAGCCAGCTTAAAGAGTGGACTGTAATTCACAGAGTAACAAAATGAAAATTGAATTTGAAAATTTGGGTGGCATTGATATCGGTAGCATTGAACTCAATGATTTTACCCTATTTTGTGGTAAAAATAATTCAGGGAAGACTTATGCTATGTACTCACTTTATGGGTTATTAGAAAAAGAATTTGATATTCGTTTCAATTTTGTTAAGGAAGTAGTAACTCTTCTTAAAAAAAATGGAACACATCACCTAACAGTCAGTGATATCCTTAATTTACACCAAAAGGAAATGATTAAACATATTGAGCGAGACTTTAAGCGTTATTTACCTCGCTTATTTGGTGTAACCGATGATGACTTTGCTAATACCAAAATACATTTAGATTTTAATAATGATAGCTTACAAGAACGAGCATTTAAAAAAGCGGCCAAGCGAATGCTCTCTCTAGGAAAAAACAAGGATTGGTCGCTATTGTTAGAAAAAGAAGAAAACAATGAAACCATTCAACTAACCTTGCGTAATACTGAAATTCCCGATGGTTTGCTAGAAGACTTTATTTCAAAAGGATTACTGAGTATCGTCTTTACTTGCTTATCTAAAGACTCTTTTTTACTACCTTCAGAGAGAGCAGGACTAAATTTATTTTATAAGGAATTATCCAGCACCCGTAATTTATTATTGCAACATGCACAAAAAGATAAAGTCGATCCCATGGAGCTCTTAAAGGATATTTTAGACTCACGTTATGCTGATCCGGTTCAAGATTATATTCAGACGCTTAATAAAATTGGACGCACACAAAAACAAAAAAGTATTTATCGAGAGTATGCACAAAACATACAAAAAAAGATTTTAAGTGGTAAATATGAAGTAGATGGTCAAGGTAATGTTTTCTTTTTACCCTATAGAAGCAACCATAAAAAACTACCTCTGCATTTTAGCTCATCAACGGTTAAAACTCTTTTTGGATTAGTTTTTTATTTAGAGCATCTTGCCGAGGAAGGCGATTGCTTAATGATTGATGAGCCTGAGCTTAATTTACATCCTGATAATCAACGACAGGTAGCACGAATTTTAGCTCAATTGGTTAATGCGGGTCTAAAGGTTATTGTTAGTACCCACAGTGATTATTTTGTGCGCGAACTCAATAATTTAATCATGCTAAAAAAAGATTTCGTTGGTGCTACAGACTTACAAAAAAAATACGATTATCAGGACAATGAATTATTAGCAATTAGGCACGTCTCTGCCTATTTATTTGATAATAAAAAAATTATACCGATGATAATGGATGAAGAAGAAGGGGTTATTGCTGAAACTTTTGACACTGTCATTAATGATCTCAATAAATCATCGAATGAGATATATTATGCTATGCAGGATGCAAAGGAGTTAAATAATTAATGCGGTCGCTACCTAATTCATTAAATGTAATCATTTCCGAAGATTTTCATTTCCCACTTGTAGACAAAAACACTTTACGCCTTAAAGAAGAAAAAGAGAGCTTATCTGTTGATATTAAAATAAAGGATTTCAATAATACCTCTTGTTTTAGCTTTGATAAGGATAAAACATCAAAGAACGATGTTTTATTTCCATTCTTTAATCCTACCATAAAAGGACTTTGCACTAAAAATGATTTTATTTTAGTACATCAAAAAGGTGATCAGGTTTATATATTTCTAATTGAATTAAAATCAAAAAATATCGGAGATTATTTAAAACAACTGAGAGCCGGCAAGTTATTTTTTAAATTTATCATCGATAGAATAAAATTATGCTCTTCTGATTTTCAAGACTTGAACAACGATAATTTACACTATAAAGGCATTTTATTTAGGCTCGATAGAATAACGCCGGATAAAGGAATATCAAAGCGTAAAAAACTTGAGTTTAATTCAACTCCAGATTTGGATGTTTGTATTCAAAATTACGATAACGTTTATTATCTATCTCAGTTTTTATAGGTAAAAAAATCGATTCTCACAATCTACAATTTTCAATCACATTACTTATTCCCCCATGTCAGAAATCCAACAAGACGAACAAGAACAAATTAAGCAACGCCGTAGCAAGCTAAATGAACTGCGTGAAAATGAAGGCATCGCCTTCCCTACCGATTTTCGCCGTGATGCTTTAGCAGGTGAACTGCTGTCGGAGCATGGCGCAAAGACTAAAGAAGAGTTAGAAACAGCCTCAATTCGCGTAAAACTGGCTGGACGAATCATGACCCGCCGCATCATGGGAAAAGCCAGCTTTGCCCATATTCAGGACATGTCTGGAAAAATCCAGTTGTATATCACCCGTGATACCCTGCCAGAAGGCTTTTATAATGAACAATTTAAAAAATGGGATATTGGCGATATTATCGGTGCTGAAGGTGTCTTGTTTATCACTCAAACCGGTGAATTAAGTGTTAAGGTCAATGACATTCGTTTGTTAACCAAAGCCCTACGACCATTGCCTGAAAAGTTTCATGGCATTGCTGATCAAGAAATCAAATACAGACAACGCTATCTGGATTTGATTATGAGTGAGCACTCTCGTGATACGTTTCTAATCCGCTCTAAAATTGTTGCCTATATTCGCCAGTTTCTAACAGAACGTCAGTTTCTAGAAGTAGAAACACCGATGATGCAAGTCATTCCTGGCGGTGCGACTGCAAGACCTTTTACTACGCATCACAATGCGCTGGATATGGATATGTTCTTGCGTATTGCGCCTGAACTTTATTTAAAGCGCCTTGTGGTTGGTGGTTTTGAAAGGGTTTTTGAAATCAATCGCAACTTCCGTAATGAAGGCTTATCAACGCGCCACAACCCAGAGTTTACCATGCTGGAGTTTTATCAAGCTTATGCGGAATATCAAGACCTCATGGATTTAACTGAAGCCATGTTGCGCGGCATTGCCGTTGAAGTGGTTGGTCAGACCGTGGTTAATTATCAAGGCGAAGAGTACGATTTTGGTAAACCCTTCGACCGAATGACCGTCAATGAATCTATCCTACACTTTAACCCCAACCTAACGGCCAGTGACCTTGAAACCCGTGAAGCAGCCGTTAAAGTCGCTGAGAGCTTGCACCTCCCAGTTAAAGACAGTTATGGTTTAGGTAAAATACAAATTGAGATCTTTGAGAAAACGGTTGAAAGCCGCTTAATGAACCCAACCTTTATAACGGCTTATCCGGTTGAAGTTTCACCCTTGGCAAGACGCAATGACAAAGACCCTCATGTCACGGATCGCTTCGAATTCTTTGTTGGTGGGCGTGAAATCGCCAATGGCTTTACAGAATTAAACGATGCTGAAGATCAGGCTGCCCGTTTTCAAAAACAGGTTGAAGAAAAAGAAGCCGGTGATGATGAAGCGATGCATTATGATGCTGACTATATCGTTGCCCTGGAACATGGAATGCCGCCAACTGCAGGGGAAGGCATTGGTATTGACCGGTTAGTGATGCTCTTTACGGATGCGCCTTCAATACGCGATGTCTTGTTATTTCCACACATGCGTCCAAGAAATTAATACGCACTATAGGCAGGATTCAAAGACCCTTTCACACGACAAGGGTCTTTGAAGCATACGCTTACCAATTATCTTTACGTTTTCGCAACTCAGTAAAAACACGTACTGGGTTTTCACCTAACAGTCCTAGTGTCTGTTGTACACTTAAACTATCGACTCTAAAAAATGGATTAGTCGCCCGTTCCTGTTCAATAGTTGACGGAACAGTTGGTTTTTGCTCTGCTCTCAATTGTCTCACTGTAAGCATTTTGTCTTGCAACTGTTTATTATCCGGCTCAATACTTAAAGCAAATCGTCCGTTAGCTTCAGTATATTCATGGGCGCAATACACACGGGTTTCCGGTGGCAATGCTTTTATTGTTTGTAAAGACTGATACATTTGCTCGGCAGTACCATCAAACAATCGCCCACAGCCCATCACAAACAAAGTATCACCACAAAATAAAGCTAAATTGTCTGCGGAATAATATACAACGTGACCACTTGTATGTCCCGGGGTCGCAATTACCTGAAGTTTGTGCTCACCTAAAAAAATTGCGTCTCCTTCATTAACACCCAGATCAATACCGGGAACACGTTCCCGATCTGATTGAGCAGCAACTACTTTACAAGCTGTTCTTTGCTTTATCTCAAGATTACCTTCCACATGATCCCAATGATGATGGGTATTTAAAACATAAGTCAATCGCCAACCTTTTTCATCTAACACATCCAAAACCGGCTTCGACATGGCGGGATCAACAACAGCAGTTTCACCCGATACCTCATCATGAATCAGATAAATATAATTATCTTCTAACACCTTGATTTGTATAACAGTCAACATAGCTAACAACTAGACCCATTCCAGGCGATATAAATCCTGACGCCGATTAGCCAAATTACGAACGGCGCCTCGGGTACGGACCTGTTTTAACAAATCCAGATTAACATCAGTAATTAATGTCATTTCTGTGTTGGGAGTTGCTTCTGCCAAGATGGCATCATGTGGGAACGAAAAGTCACTCGGACTAAAAATAGCGGCCTGTGCATATTGAATATCCATGTTTTCAGCGTGCGGCAAGTTTCCAACACTGCCTGTAATTGCAACAAAGCATTCATTTTCAATAGCTCGCGCTTGCGAACAGTATCGCACGCGTTGATAAGCGTTTTTAGTATCCGTCCAAAAGGGTACAAAAATAATCTGTGCCCCCTGCATCGTTGCCAAACGCGCTAACTCTGGAAACTCAGAGTCATAACAGATTAATACTGCAATCTTTCCACAGTCAGTATCAAATACTTTTAACGCATCCCCGCCTTTAACCCCCCAACAACTCACCTCATCAATAGTGACATGTATTTTATATTGAGCCTCAAAAGTACCATCCCTTCTCAGTATCCAGGAAACATTATAAAGTTCATGAGAACTATACTCTGGCATAGAGCCCGCTATGATATTGATGTTATAAGACATTGCCATGTCTAATAGTCCATTGCGGATTTCACTGGTAAACCCCGCCAAAGCACGAATTGCATCCGGTGGATTTTTATCATTAAACAAGCCCATGAGTGGCGCACTCATGTATTCAGGAAACAGTACAAAATCGGATTGGTAACCAGAGACTGCATCAATAAAAAACTCTGCGTGTTTAAGTAATTCTTCGACACTGGTTAAGGTCCGCATTTGCCATTGAACGACACCTAAACGAATAATATTTTTAGGGCCGCCAATCATAGGTACTTTCTCGATATAATCAAGATTAACCCATTCAAGCAGAGTCGCAAACCCCTTAGAATCAGCATCAACAGGCAGATAGCCCGTCAATACCTTTCTAACATGGAAACCATTTAAAAGCTGAAATGATAATACGGGGTCAAAAATTTCTCTGTTCTTGACTTCTTCAATGTAGCCTACCGGTGTTAAAGTGTCCGCATAATTAGCGTAACCCGGAATCCGCCCACCCGCAATGAATCTACGTAAATTAAGATTTCGACATAATTCTTTACGTGCATCATACAAGCGTCGACCCAAGCGTAAGCCTCTGTACTCAGGGTGTACAAAAATATCAACACCATACAAGGTATCACCGTGCGGATCATGATGCGTTAAATAACCATCACCCGTAATTTGCGCATACGTATGAATATCACCAAAACGGCTATAATCAACAATCATACTTAAGGCAGCAGCCACTAATTTTCCATTATCCTCGATGCAAATTTGTCCTTGAGGAAATCGATTGACTTGAGCGGCATATTGATCAGCCTTCCAAGCCCCACCTAAATTACCGTAAACATGCTCCATTAAAATAGCAATATTATCGTAATCATCAAGCGTAAGATGCCTGAGTAAAAGCTTATGTTTTTCAATTTTAATTTTTTTCATATCCTATTAGCTTAACTTTGTTTTTTTACAGTTTTGTTACACTGAAACAAAAGTTCCCAACGCTTCTTATCAGCACTTATGTACATCAGATTTTAATCTAACTAAAACAGCCTATTTATTTCGATTTCATTGAACGCCTTATATCAGGTGAGCACATCAAACCTTCTTTCCAAAAGGACTCTCGACCACAATCAGTTGTCCGATACTGGTAACACAAAACACAACAATTTAAACGTCTCTGATAACGGCAATAAGCACGTATAACCAGATCATTAAGGCGCTCACCTCTGGCTTTATTATCAATTGACTGAGTAAACTGTTCAACGTACAGCGCCGTATAAAGATCACGAGCCTGATTTAACAACGTATCATTATTCATTCCCAATAAACACCTTAAATTGGTTCAAATTAGAATTAAATCCCCAAGTCAACCTTCTAATCAGAAAAAGCATTTTCGTCAATTCCGCGTGTTGATCAAGTAATATTGATATAATTCTTGGATGATGATCACAATTGAACTTAAATGCGTGATTGTAACGCTAATAAATATAAAAAACGATAACTGATATAGTGCTTTTCGATTTTATGCAACACGGTGCAAAATGAGTGCGATACAAAAAGATTACTACAGCGTATTAGGCGTCATTGATAGCGCCGAAATGGTTGTAATTAAAGCCGCCTACAAGGCGCTAATGATGGTCTATCACCCTGATCGCTATGAAGGTGATACAGATGAAGCCATAAGAAAAACGAAAGAAATTAACGAAGCCTATGCCGTATTAATAGACCCTGAAAAAAGGAAACAATACACCCAGGGACAAGCCACTACAAAAACAGGCTTTGAGTCTAATCAAGACACTGAAGATAACAACCTCAATAATAAAGACAAAGAATTAGAGCCCGGCTGGTTAATTGCCATTGAACTGGTTAAAGGACTCGATGATTTATATCAGAATCTTAATGTTTTATCAAAAGAGCTCGCCTTCTCTTTTAAGCAAAAAATTCTTGAAAGTAAACGGTTTGATGAGGCTCAATTAATTGCAGAAAACCTTGAAAGCGAATTTATCAAAAAATTCTTTGGCACTAATATTGATATACAAAACTTCTCTCGTTGGTTACTTAGTACACAACAACGTGCAGCAGCAAAAGAAATTAATAAACTGGTTGCTCAAACTAATGAACGCTTAAATCCCTATCATGTTATTGAAACTATCATCAAAAAATACCAGTTAACCGGTTACGAAATGCCTGTAAGAACCACGTATCAATTGGGTGATATTTTAGAAGATAACGGCATTGTCTTTTATGTTGATACTTCAGGCCATCATGGACTAGCAGCAAGCCGTGTAGATTTATCAATCAAAGCAACCTGGCATGAAGCCAAAAAATTAACTGGCAGCCACCCTTTTGATTGGCATTTACCCAATCGAAATGAACTTAAGCTATTATACGAACAAAGGAATTTAGTTGGCGATTTTGCTAATCACCTTTATTGGAGCTCAACAGAAAGCGATAGCTTTAATGCCTGGTTTCATAATTTTTATATCGGCAATCAATTTTCTGGCAATAAAAATCTCACTCATAGAGTACGTACTGTCCGGGAATTTTAACTCAGTGACAGTCCGAAAATAGAACTATTCTCGGACTGTCATTCAAGAACACAAGAGATTTTTAACTAGCACGATTTTTCAACGGTGGTTAGTTATGTTGCTGGCACCAACTATTCCTGAAGCAAAAGGATTCTCGAAACTCTCTAGCACCTTAATATAATTGACCCTTTCGAAAGCCCCAGGATCTTTTATTTTTTGTCGGCTCATCACACCTCTTACTTCATTCAATGAATGATAACCTCTTGCAGAAAGCCATTTTTCTGTCTCACTGAGCAGTACTTGTAAATAGTGTGGTCCATTCTTCATCAGAACTGAAGCCACCATAACCACATCGGCTCCGACCATTAAATACTTGATAACTTCTGTTGCAGAATAAACGCCTCGACTTGCAGCCAGAGAGGCTTCAATTTGACCGTACAATACTGCGATCCAAAGTAATGGTAAACGAATTTCTGCCGGATTACTTAATTCGGTATGTGGATCTATTGTTAGAGTCTCTAAATTAATATCAGGTTGGTAAAAGCGGTTAAATAATACCAGTCCATCTACGCCTTCCTTATCCAAACGTTTTACCATATTGCCTGTAGAGCTAAAAAATGGACTGAGTTTCATTGACACAGGAACCGATACCGCTGACTTTACCGCTTTCAAAATATCAAAGTAATCCTGCTCGACTGCTTCTGCCGTCATATTAAGATCAGTCGGTATAAAATAAACATTCAATTCAATAGCACTAGCACCCGCTTGTTGAATTTGTTTTGCGTAATCAATCCAACCCTTACTGGTGACGCCATTAAGGCTTGCAATAATTGGAATATCAGTCGCTTCAACCGCTTTACGAACCAAATTCAGATATTGATCAGGTCCTTTATGGGCAATATCAAAATGCGGAAAATAGTTAAGAGACTCAGCAAAACTTTCCGTCCCCGATTGCAGAAAAAAATCAAACGCCTCATTATCCCTGCGAATTTGTTCTTCAAACAGTGAATACAAAACCACTGCTGAAGCGCCCGAGTCTTCCAGTAATTTAATACCTTCCAGTGAATCTGATAAGGGCGATGAAGAGGCAACAATGGGATGTTTCAGCTTAAGTCCCATGTAATCGGTCGATAAATCCATATTATTTTCCTCTATTCAATATTATTGGCATCTGGGTGAAACTGACTACCAGAGCGTGTTGCCATCTGTTCATAAATTTCCCACTTTTGATTTACAATCTGCTGTGCAAGCTTTAACAATCGATCCGCTTCAGCTGGATTAGTTCTTTGCAGCATTTTATAGCGCAATTCATTATAGGCGTAATCTTTAAAGGATTTACGTGGGCGTGGAGAATCCAGCACAAACGGATTTTTATCGGCTTGACGCAAAACGGGGTTATAACGTATGAGAGGCCAATAGCCTGATGCTGTGGCTAAATCTTGCTGTTTTAATCCATTTTGCATGTTGATGCCATGCGCTATACAGTGACTATAAGCCAAGATTAAAGAGGGGCCGGGATAAGCCTCTGCTTCACGCATGGCTAATAAGGTTTGTTGCGGATTGGCACCCATTGCGATACGCGCGACATAGACATTTCCGTAAGAAATAGCTTGTAAAGCGATATCCTTTTTAGCAACCGTTTTACCACCTGCAGCAAATTTAGCCACGGCACCTAATGGCGTGGATTTGGACATTTGCCCGCCGGTATTGGAATACACCTCAGTATCCATCACCAGTACATTGACATCCCGACCACTGGCAAGGATATGATCAAGCCCTCCTGAACCAATATCATAAGCCCAGCCATCACCGCCCATAATCCAGATACTGCGGCGAACCAAATGATCAGCAACCGACAATAAATCCAGAGCTTTTTCTGAATTCATCTGCAATAAAATAGACTTTAATTCAGCCACTCTTTCTCGTTGGATACGAATCTGGGACTCTGTTTTTTGCGGTGCATTAAGAATTGCATTCACCAGATCGCTGCCTAATTCATGCTGAAATTCACGGGTCAATTGCATCGCGAAGGCACGATGTTTATCTGCCGTTAAGCGAAAGCCTAACCCAAACTCGGCATTATCTTCAAACAAGGAATTGGACCAAGCGGGGCCGCGGTCATCACTGTTTTTGGTCCAGGGTGTTGTGGGTAAGTTACCCCCATAGATTGATGAACATCCCGTCGCATTGGCAACAATCAAACGATCTCCAAAAAGTTGCGAGACTAACTTAACATAAGGGGTCTCACCACAACCCGCACATGCCCCAGAAAACTCAAACAGTGGTTGCAAAAACTGGGTACCACGAATAGAAGAAAAATCAACGTTCGCCCGATTATTGTAGGATATGCTTTCAAAGAATCGAATGCTTTCTCGCTCCTGCTCCAGAAGCGGTTCTTTGACCTGCATATTAATCGCTTTAACACCACTTTCTTTAAGACTCATGGCAGGACAGACACTGACACATAAGTTACAACCCGTACAATCTTCCAGATATATCTGGAGGGTGTACCGCGTTTCAGGAAAGCCCCTGGCGCTGATCTTTGCAGATTTAAACTCAGTTGGGGCATTTTCCAAGACGCTTTGATTATAAAACTTGGCACGAATAACCGAATGCGGGCAAACGAAACTACAATTACCACACTGAATACATAATTCAGGCACCCACTCTGGAACATATTGCGAAACATTACGTTTCTCCCAAGCCGTAGTTCCCGATGGATATGTACCGTCTAGCGGCAATTGGCTGACAGCGAGTTGATCGCCCTCGCCTGCCATCATTTTTGCCGTGACTTCTTGCACAAATTGAGGTGCTTCAACTGGGACAATCAATGGCATTTCGACAAGACTGGTAGCTAGTAATGGCACTTGCACCTGAAATAAATGCGCAAGCGTTTGATCTACCGCTGCATAATTTTGTAAAACGACTTCTTCGCCTTTTTTGCTGTAAGTCTTTTTGATAGTCTCTTTAATTTTAGCAATAGCCTGATCACGAGGTAATACACCTGAAAGAGCAAAGAAGCAGGTTTGTAAAATAGTATTGACCCGATTACCCATGCCGGTTTCCTGGGCTACGGTCGAGGCGTCTATGACGTAAAAAGACAAGCGTTTGTTGATAATGCTTTCTTGTACATAGCGGGGCAAATGCTCCCATACTTCCTCAGCAGAGAAAGGGCTATTAAGTAAGAAGACAGAACCTGGTGCTGCTTGTGCCAAGATATCCGTTTTAAATAAGAAATTGAATTGATGACAACCAATAAATTGAGCAGTCTGTACTAGATAGGGCGCATGAATAGGGTCTGGTCCAAAACGTAAATGTGATATGGTTTGTGAACCCGACTTTTTTGAGTCGTAAACAAAATAGCCCTGAGCATAAAAACCTGGCAAGTCGCCAATAATTTTAATGGTATTTTTATTCGCCCCAACAGTACCATCCGCACCTAAGCCGAAAAACAAAGCGGAAATGACTTTATCGGAATCAATATTGAAGCCTGGATCATAATCCAGACTACTATGACTGACATCGTCATTTATCCCAATCGTAAAATGACTTTTAGGTTGCGCTTTAAGTAACTCATCGAAGATACCTTTGACCATAGCCGGGGTAAATTCTTTGGATGATAAGCCATAGCGCCCACCCACAGTCTTTGGCATTTTGGCCAGCTTATCGGTATTAAACGCCTCTGCGAAAGTACTGACCACATCATGAAAGAGTGGTTCACCCGTCGCGCCTGGTGATTTAGTTCGATCTAAAACAGCCACATTGCTGACGGTGAGTGGCAACTCGGCTAAAAAAGCATCCTGATAAAACGGCAAATACAAACGCACATGAATAACGCCGACTTTCTCACCGTTAGTCACCAGACTAGCCACCGTTTGTTTCACTGTCTCTGCCGCTGACCCCATGATGACGATCACTCGAGTCGCATCTTCGGCTCCGGTATATTCGAATAATCGATACTGGCGTCCTGTGATTGCCGCAAACTTATCCATTATGTTTTGTGTAATGGCCGGCACTTTAGCGTAAAAGGGATTAACGGTTTCGCGGGCTTGAAAATAGATATCCGGGTTTTGTGCAGTACCACGAATAAACGGATGATCAGGATTTAAACCACGCGCACGATGTGCCCGTACTAAATCTCCGTTAATCATGGCACGAATTTGCTCGTCAGATAGCAAACTAATTTTATTCACTTCATGTGAAGTTCGAAAGCCATCAAAAAAATGGATAAAGGGCACCCGTGCTTCCAAAGCAATTGCCTGTGCGATTAAAGCCATATCATGGGCTTCCTGCACAGAACTGGAACCTAACATGGCAAAACCGGTATCACGTACTGCCATTACATCGGAATGATCGCCAAATATGGATAACCCTTGCGTAGCTAATGAACGTGCCGCTACATGAAACACGGTAGACGTTAATTCACCGGCAATTTTATACATGTTAGGAATCATCAATAACAGTCCCTGCGAAGCAGTAAATGTTGTTGATAAAGCCCCCGTTTGTAGCGCACCGTGTACGGCACCCGCTGCGCCTCCCTCACTTTGCATTTCGGCAATTAAAGGGATGTTACCCCAAATATTAGTTTTACCTTCCGCAGCCCATTGGTCTGCCCATTCTGCCATCGCAGACGAGGGGGTAATCGGATAAATGGCACAGACTTCATTAATGCGGTAAGCCACATAGGCGACGGCTTCATTACCGTCAACAGTTACATCCTGATGGGTGGTCATTATTTAATCTCTCTGTTCAGCAACCATTTCAATAGCATGGCAAGGACATTGTTCAAAACAAACGGAACAACCGGTACATAAATCATAATCATATTTATAACGATTACCCGGGCCTAATTTTAAAATCGCTTTCTCGGGACAGGCACCAAAACATCCATCACATTCAAAGCAATTGCCACAAGAAAAACAGCGTTGCGCTTCAAAAGTAGCCTCGGTCGCCTCTAAGCCTGTAACGATTTCAGAAAAACTTTCTGTACGTTGTTGGGCTGGAATATGCGCTTGTTGTTTTTGCTCGGCATCCGTTTGATACCAAATATGTAATTTTTCATATGTAACAAGATCATGCTTAGGTAGAGCAATATAACGTGTACCGCGTAACCACGCATCAATATGCCGAGCCGCTTTCTTACCATGGCCCACAGCCGTCGTCACGGTTCTTTCACTAGGCACCATATCACCTCCAGCAAAAATACCGTCAGCCCCGGTACGCATACTGGAATCCACAATAACGGTATCATCGGATTTAAATTCTATTCCAGTTACTGAACGTAAAAAACGGGTATCTGTGTCTTGACCGACCGCTAAAATAAGCGCGTCTGCATCCAAAGTTTCATATTTCCCGGTTGGTTGCGCAACGCCATTGGCATCTAATGCCATAATTTCTACTTTTATGGATGAATCATCCATTTCTTTAATTGAGCGCAGCCAATTGATTTTAACACCTTCTTCAATGGCTTCGTCGGCTTCAAAGGAATGGGCTGGCATGTGCTCACGATCACGCCGATAAATGATATACGCTTCATCAGCACCCAAACGTTTTGCTGTTCTGGCCGCATCCATCGCGGTATTGCCTCCACCATAGATGGCTACTTTTCTGCCTAAGAGTGGTGCATTCCCGGCCGAGGCATCACGTAAAAAAGTAATCGCATCCAGCATTTTGGACGCGTCTCGGGCAGGAATATCTATACGTTTGCTTAAGTGGGCACCCACAGCAACAAAAACAGCGTCGAAATTACCCTCTTTTTTATCAGCAAGCAGATTATCAACTTTGCGATTTAAGACAATATCAACCCCTAAAGACACAATTCTTTGTATTTCAAAATCCAGTTCATGACGCGGCAATCGGTAGGCAGGTATACCGAAACGCATCATGCCACCTGCAATAGGCCCCGCTTCATAAATAACCACCTTATGACCCAATCTCGCAAGATGATAAGCTGCCGATAACCCACTCGGCCCCGCACCCACCACTAAAACACGCTTACCCGTCGGCTCAAAATCAGCGGTCACTTGCCAATTCTCAGCTAAAGCCCTATCACCTAAAAACCGTTCGATAGCATGAATACTCACCGAGCCGTCGAGTTGCTCACGATTACATTGGGTTTCACAGGGATGGTAACACACTCGTCCATGCACGGCAGGCATTGGATTATCTCGCATGATTTGCTGCCAGGCTTGTTGATAATGCCCAGATTGCACCAAGGCTAACCAGGCTTGAATGTTTTCCCCCGCTGGACAAGCATAATTACAGGGCGGTAGAAAATCTTTATAAACTGGATGGTGAGCGCGAACTGGACCCGTGCCCTGCTCATGTGCGCTTAGATCCGCTGGGTGCGTAATATCAGCGGGTTTATAGTTCATCGTAATATCCTATTGAAGGTAAATGAGCTGAAATAATAGTGAATTTATACATAACAAAAATCAGAAAGAATTGATTTAGGTCTATTAAATGTCATTTTAATAAGGCTAATTAAAAAGCTTTTCTTCCAAAGTCTTACCGTGACTCAGCTGACGATATTTCCAATGATTAGCTTTGATACACTGAATCACTTCCAGATCCATTTGGGAGTACAGGAAAGAATCATACTCTACAATATATTCATTTTTTTGAGAATTAGTCACCGTCACAATTCCTTTCAGAGCTTTGAGTTTAGCAATAACATCTGACGATGAACACGTTTCCATTTGCAAAGTGATAAACTGACTAGGTCCATGTTGTTCATTAACGCCCATTTTCTCTGACTGCAAAATACCGTTTTCAAGTAGTAACATTTGTCTACACAGTCGATCAAGCTCTGTTAAATCGTGGGAACTGATAATAAAAGTAGTTTCTGATGACTGTTCAGTGATGATTGCGCGTACCTTTCGGACATTGACAGGGTCAAGCCCAGCAGTAGGTTCATCCAATAAAATCAGCTCAGGTTTACCTATCAAAGATTGTGCAATCGAGACACGTTTAGCCATACCATGACTAAGCACTGGCGGCATTTCGTTAGCGGACTCTGTTAATGAAACAGCCTCTAATACTCTGCTTGATTCCCGGATGGCCAAGTGCCGGCTTAAACCTTGAAGTCGAGCATAGAAAACCAATTGTTCGATTACTGTAAAGCTTGGATCGAGCCTTGCATCCTGAGGTAGAGCAGAGACTTTACCAACGAGTTGAGCCGCTCCCGGCTGATGACCAAACAATCTAACTACACCCGAAGTAGGGCGTAAAAAACCAGACAGAATACTTAGCAACGTGGTTTTACCTGCCCCATTAGGACCTATCAAGGCGATCGGTTCGCCTGCCATCAGTTCAAAATTGACATCAGAGAGTGCAGCTTTCCCATAATAAAGATGGTTAAGCTGTTGGCATTGAATAATTGATTGTCTCAAAGTGCTTGCCTTACCATTATCCAACGTCCCAACATTAACAGAAAAAAACCTTGCAGAATAGGAATATAGGATAATTGCAGTGTTTGCCAACCTGACAATTGCGCTAAATCGGATAATTGATAGCCGGGAACCAATATTTTAAAATAACTCAGCATCGGTAGATACTCAGCAAAACCGCTAATAATACCTGCCAGAAATGTCCATATTAAAATAGCCCAGATGGTAGCTTGTCGAGCCGATTTCACTTTAACGGATAAAATAGCCATCATGGCCGTAAAAGGTAGAATAACCAAAATTAAGTTAATAGTTATGGCTAACAAGCTAGGTAACGCTGAAAAAATCAATTCGACTTGCCTCAACGACACTAGAATAAAAGTACTAATAGTGGCAACACAGATTAAAAGTGCCTGAATAACCAGGACACCAGCAAAACGGCCAAAGAATATACTGTCACGACTACTACGTAATACTATAAACCGTAATGTGCCTCGCTCACGATCAGAACAGGTTTGATCGGCTGCAAGGGTAATACTCAACATCGGGAACAAAATCAAAGCTAACTGCCACAAAACCCCGAACTCCGGAATAGGCCATTGATGTATTGCTCCTAAACCAAAAAACTCAAAAAAACTAAAGTCTTGCGCCCAGCCTTTTTCCTGCCTCACCAGCTCAGCAGCAAAACATATCGGATATAGCAGGATAACACTCCAAACAATGCCAAAAGTCACCAGAACAAGTAGGCCTTTTTGGGTTGTAAAGCCTCTTTTTATTTCAAACTGACAAATGAGTATGAATTGCTTAAAAAAACCTTTCTGCATATTTATTAGTTTCCATATGTAGTCTAAAGTTTACCTATATTGGCAATTAAAAGTATTTTACCTGAATTGCAGCCTCCAATCGGAAATTTAAACCTTAGCGATGACCTCACCCTAGAACCGCCTGATAAAGCCCCTCCTCCATGAAATTCGTGCGCAATACCTCTATTGAAGGAGTGAACTGCATTAAAAGCAGGACCATATGTAATCGCAGGAGGAGTATAAAACCTAGGGCTGATAGGTAAAAAATTCCTCTGGTTAAAAGCAGGCTTATTAATCATTGATTCATTCTCATAATTGTATTGGCGCGCTCCATACTTAATTATTATAGAACTAGCATAGCAATTTGCATTAATGCAGTAGATTAGGATGTCGTTAGCCTTATCATAATAGACTATCATTTGGAAGAGTTCAGCCAATGATTTCTGATATAATCAAATAGAACGGAATCAGTAACAACTTTATTCTTCTCAGATATTAAGGCAAAGAAAATGAAAAAAGGATTATGTGTGATGTTGTTAATGGCTATTTCAACCTTTTCTTTTGCCGACTTTGCTACCAAGTATGTCCAAGGATTTGCGAGTAGCTACGTATTAGGCCCTGCAAGTTCTACTATAACTTATGTTAAGGACTATAACCCGAACATTGTTAGTCCAATACGTAACAAAAATGACGAATCTACAAATCAAGATTCTTATCAGCCTGATAAATACATGAACTCCAAAGAAACAACTGAATATCAGCTAACACTTGGGGAAATTAACAATATAAAGATACTCAAACATAAATTGTTTCATTTAAAACTAGAACTTAAAAAAATCAATTCGATAGAATAACTGCACCTAAATTATTAGTGCCTTGAATTACTTTCGCTAAGACAACGGTTTATTGGGTTACTTTTATAAAATTTTTGCTGCAACAAATTAAAAACTTGCGTTTTGAACAATAAGGACTTTATGATGTAGACCTTTTTTTAAATAAATGTGTCTTACTGGTCTTTAAAGATTGTAGGTAAAAATAATGGTTAAAAATGACTTCGAGGTTAACTCGAATGATTACGAAGCAAAATTATATGAGCTTGAAATACTTCAACTATGGGATAACTTGCCAGACTATTGTAAAACAGAGCAGACTTTGGAAAAAATTAAGGCTATGACAAGTCAATCACTGCTGAATAAGTTAACCACACCGGAATCATTGAGTAGGAGTGAATAAGTTAAGATAGTTAAAATTAACTAATCGACTACTTTCTCATTTTTAAATTATCACAAGTATTGCTGTTTATTTATCAAACCGTAGCCGAAAGTTTTGGATCACCGAATTTAAATGGTGCAATAACAAGGAAATATAAAGTACCGCTGACAATTAGTGCATATGGTGATGGATTAGTAGCAAAAGGAGAAATAGTCCTACGAAGAATATATTTTTACCAAATGGATTATATTAGACCAGCATTCCTCTTGGCGACGATGACAACATACTAAAACCTCTAGTTTCACATGTGTCACAGAACAAGCTTTCTTTAAGCAAGCTATAGAAAGTAATGGTTTTCCGAAGAAAGTAGTTATGGACAAGAGCAGCAAATTATGTTGGACTGGAAAACATTAACTTCCTGCTGATGCTTGCAGGAATCATTAGTTTTGTTGAAATTATTCAGATCAAATATATGAATAATCTCGTTGAACAAGATCACCGTTCCATCAAGAAAATCACAAAGCCGATGATGCGACTCAAAGCATTTCATTCGGCCAAAGCAACAATTGATGGTATCGAAACGGCACATATGATCGGAAAAGGGCAGTTTTCAGATGAAGGCATTCCCGCCTACAAGCAATTTATGGCTTTAGCAGGATAGCTTTTCCTCCAGAGTATACATTCTCTGGCATGGGCTCAGAAGACCTTGCTTTTATACTACAAGAAAAACCCGACTGTTATAGCTGGATTGGTAACAGCTCTTCTGAGAACAGTTGCCTGCTGCATAATCCCCATTATAATTTTAATGATAAGATTTTACCCATTGGGGCGGCTATTGGGCCAAGCTTGTGGATAATGTGCTGAGGTCGTCTATCCAGGGCGCAATATTGATAGACTAACCTTAATGTAAAACAAATTTAAATCCAATGAGCAACAAAATCGTTGCCAATACTGGGCGTAAGTATTTTTCAGGTATCTTTGCACTTAAATGACTGCCTATCCAAATACCCGGCAAAGAACCAATCAATAAACTACCTAATAAAACCCCATCCACATTTCCCAAACTCAAGTGACCAATTCCAGCCACAGCAGTCAAAGGAATTGCATGAGCTAAATCAGTACCCACTATTTTCAGGGTCGTCATTCTAGGATAAAGAAATAACAAAGCCACTGTACCCAAGGCACCTGCACCTACGGAGGATAAGGTAACTAACACACCTAATATGGCACCAATAATGACAGTCGCTGGAATTTGCAAATGCTTAAACCGAGCCGCATTTTGAGCGTTACTGTGCTCATCATCAATGGGCTTAAGATTTTTTGCTCTATTCAACAAAATACTACGAATAAGCAGCGCACAGGCGGTTAAAATTAGAGCTATTCCTAATGTAAAAGTAATAGCGCCTGTTATTTCCTTTCCGACAGACATGTAATATTTAAGTGCAAACAAGGTCATGACAGCAAAAGGGATACTGCCTAGAGCCATCCAGCCAACAATTTTCCAGTCCACTGAGCCATGTTTACCGTGATGAACCCAGACGCCACCGGTTTTAGTGATAGACGCAAATAAAAGATCTGTACCTACTGCAACTGCAGGATTAAAACCAAACAAGAACACCAGCAACGGTGTCATCAAAGAACCACCGCCCACACCAGTAATTCCGACTAATATTCCGACTGCAAAACCTGATAATGTATATCCAAAACTCATCAAAACTAACCTTAATGCTTTATATGACTCAAAATGAAGCCAATATAACAGTTAATTAGATAGTCTTTAACAAAATAATGTCGTCATTATCGTAAAAACTAACATAAAAAATGGGCGCACTTCAAAGTTAATGCAGTTTTGTAACGGGGGTTGTGCCGCAAAGTTTAGCTCATGCCAGAGAATGTATACTCTGGAGGAAAATCTATTCTGCTAAAGCCATAAATTGCTTGTAGGTGGAATGCTTTGAACCGCATCATCAGCTTTGTGATTATCTTGATGAAACGGTGATACTGTTCAACGAGATTATTCATATTTGATCTGAATAATTTCAACAAAACTAATGATTACTGGACCAAGGCTATACTGTCTTTTTGTCGAAGAGCGATTTGGCTCATCTGCACCCTTTGCTTAAAAACATCCTCTCAAAAATGATTTTTTATAGTTAGTTTTGAATAAAATCGTTTTACCAACTATAAGCACTTACCACTTTTCCCATGATTTCAAATTCGTATACTCTTTCTGCTGCTGAGTTGGCGACGCCATAACAAACATGTAGCGGCAACAAGTGTTCTTCTCTGGGATGACAGTATCTTGCGCCTGGGGCGTTCTCCCAGTTAATCAACCGGTGCTCACGTTCATCTTCAGTCATCTGTCTATTAGAACAGGTGTCATGCAACCAATGCTCAAAGGCCTGATTCATGGCCTGGGATTGTTGTGTCGGTGGTAAAAAAAACGCCTTAAGATTATGAAATGAAAAACCGGACCCAATCACAAGTACGTTATCCTTTCTTAAATCAGCCAGGGCATTACCCATTCGAATATGCAGTTCGGGTTGTAAGTTATTGACCAGAGACAATTCAACACAAGGAATATTTGCATCCGGATACATCAGCGTTAACGGCACAAATAAACCGTGGTCAAAGCCTCGGCGATCATCAAGCTGGGCGTCAATGCCCGCACTGCCTAATAGATTAAAAATTTTGTTCGCCAGCTTAGACGTACCCGAGGCAGGATACTTTATTTCATAGGCTTCTTTAGGAAAGCCATAATAATCATAGATCAGCGAAGGAAACGCCCCGCTGGTAATCGTCGGCTTATTTTCTTCCCAATGTGCGCTAATGACTAAAATGGCAGACGGCTTTATCAGCGTTGGCGTAACCGCTTTAAGAAAATCTATCATAGCTTGATGGCTTTTATCGCCCTGCAGGGGCAGCGGGCCTCCTCCATGAGAAAGATATAAAACAGAACTTTGTCGATTATTTGCTTCTTTGTTCATTTTTAACTTAATACCTATAAACTGTGATTAAGGTGCCAAATCAAATACCAATACTTCGGCCTTCTTGGCATCCGTTATCTGGATCTGACTTTCTTGCTCCAGCAATAGGGCATCGCCGGAACTGATTTTTTGACCATTCACCTTAAGTTCTCCATGAATCAAGTGAACATAAGCCTTTCGGTATGGATTCAATATCAGGTCGGCTGTTTGATCACCATTAAATAATCCCGCATAGAGTTTAGCATCGGCATGAATCACTACAGAGCCTTGTTCTCCTGTGGGTGATGCAACTAACCGTAAAATCCCCAGCTTCTCTGTTACTGGAATCGTTTTTTGTTCATAACCCGGTTGGATGTCCTGCGCATTGGGTTCGATCCAAATCTGCAAAAAATGAGTTGTGTGGCCTTCAGCATGATTAAACTCACTGTGCGTCACACCCCTACCGGCACTCATACGCTGCACATCGCCCTGTGGAATCGCCTTAATATTGCCTATGCTATCCTGATGGGCAAGTTCACCCGAAAGAATGTAGCTAATAATTTCCATATTGCGATGGCTGTGCTTACCAAAGCCAGTACCTGGCTCAATACGGTCTTCATTAATCACCCGCAAATTACCCCAGCCCATAAAATTTGGATCATAGTAATCGGCAAATGAAAACGAGTGGTAGCTTTTGAGCCAGCCATGATCGGCATAACCACGATCTGCAGATTTTCTTAGTTTCAACATAGTGCTTCTCTAATCAGTTACCTTTAAATTTACTTGCAACTTGTGCAACACGCGCACCATACAATCTAGCTGTCTCCAAATCGCCTCCATTGACTTCATCTGGGCTAGCATCAGATGGGGTTTGCATCATAGCTCCCACAAAAGAACCGACGTAGTTCACATCATCACGCTGAGCTGCTTTATTATTGGATGGCATTAGACCTGTTCCAACCCAGACCCCTGAATGTTGCATAGCCAGGGTAAAGAAATAATGCAGAGTAGAATGCTTATCGCCATTCATGGTGGCAGAATTAGTAAATCCACCAAATATTTTATCTTTCCATTGCTGGCTAAACCAAGGCTTAGAGGACGCATCGGCGAACTTCTTAAATTGCCAACTGACAGTTCCCATATAGGTTGGGGAACCGAAGATGATAGCGTCGGCTGCACTCAAGCTAGCCCATTGTGCTTCGGTAATATTGCCCTCTGCATCAATGGCTATTAACTCACCCTTAGCGCCTTGTGCCACTGCTTCGGCTTGTTTAACAGTATGGCCGTAACCACTATGGAATACTACTGCGACTTTAGTCATGTTGTTCTCCTGGAATATTTAAACGCAAAAAATTTATTTTTTAACCGCTTCAACAGAAATAGTCAACGTCACCTCGTCACCCACATTGGGTGCATATTTGCCCATGTTGAAATCCGTACGCTTAACAACGGCTGTTGCATTGGCTCCACAGGCATCCTTTTTAAGCATCGGATGTGGCATGCACTGAAAAGAGGTCAGCGTCAGTGTTACTGGATTGCTGATGCCTTTTAGAGTAAGGGTTCCATCGACTGACGAAACCTTATCGCCTTCGAAATTGACTTTGCTGGAGGTAAAGTTAGCGGTTGGATACTTTGCCGTATTCAGAAAGTCATCAGCCTGTATATGTTCGTTGAACAAAGGATAACCGGTATCAACCGAAGTAGTGTCAATAGTGACGCTAACAGAACCTATTTTCGCCTCGCGATCAATGACGATATTACCAGAGGTTTTGTCGAAGCGGCTTAATTGCGTCGAGAAACCAAAGTGGCTGTAGGAAAACCGTGGATAGGTATGGGTATTGTCGATAACATACGTTTCCTGTGCAGCAAGGACTGGGGTTGAAATAGCAGCTACCAGGATCAAAAAGGTAATGCGTTTCATGGTATGGTTCCTTGAGTTAAGTTGTGGTTCGTATTTCATGGTAGTTCTCTGTAGCATTGAAAGTGGGGCTATTAAACTTCTTATTGAGACGATAAAAAAGTATAATAATCTACTATTAATGGTCTAATAATTAGATAGGTTTAGATGACATTTCAAATTACCCATTGAACAATGGCGTAGCTTGCTTGCCGTTGTAGATGCAGGTGGTTACGCACATGCTGGAAAACTTAAAACACCTTCAGAAGCTTTCTGGCAAAATGCTTTCTGTTAAAATCAAGGAATTATGACGGCAAGCGAGAAATGGCGTACAGAAGTGACCTAAGTGATGCAGAGTGGTACCTAATAAATGTGTATTTTGACCCCGCAAGCAAACACGGAAGTGGACTTAAGCATTCCAAAAAACCATTATTGACGCTATTCTGTATATTGTTAATATGTGGTTTCAGTGGCGGTTGATGCCAAATGATTTTCCGCCCTGGCAAACTGTATACTATCATTTTAGGTGGAACAAATGTGGCATATGGGAAAAGTGCCAGGGTCGTTTAACGGCCTTTCATCGGCAAAAAACTGGGCGCAGGACATGCCCCAGTTACGGTATTATTGATGCGCAAAGTGTTACAACCCAGTATCCCAGCGAAGAACGAGGTGTTGGAAGGGGCTGCCGATAAATATCCGTCACTCGAAGCTTTCTCAGGTGATGCTTGTTATCGTAAGCAAAATTTGTAATTAAATTGACCCATTTTTATACAAATTAACCAAGCAGTAATGCCTTCAGTTAGTTAGATTTATGTATGAGGCAAATTACCATAAAGTTCTTTCCACTCATCTGCACTAGTTGGTCTTTTGCCTAGATATGGTAGTTGTAAGGCATTAATATTCCGTCTTAGTACAAACCATAAATTATTACCTGCTTTGTTATAGTTACAGTCTTTATCATCATTACAGGTCTTACAAATAGGAATTATACAAAGATACCTGCTCAAATTTATTTCATTTGAACGAAAATAAACATGCCCACCATATTTAGCTTGATTCCCACAGCCTGCTGAGCAACATTTGATATCATAGCTTCCTCGATGACCTGAATAATCTTTCCAATATTTTATCCAGTTAGACTTCCTCGTATCTTGCGAAGAGCCAGTTGCATTACAGAATAGAGTGCCTTTTGGTATAGAAATAACGTAACTTTGCATACCCTCTCCAAATAATATAAATAAGCAATACTATCCTATTTTTTTCAAACTTATGAACTATAAATTAATTTTTGGTATTTGTATTTTATTTTTCGGAGTAATAAAACAATGCTGATTGTTAGTGGACTTTTTTCGACTGAAATTTTAGCAAGGATTGTGGTTTATTATGATGATTTATTTTGAAATGGGACAAAATTGGGACACTTTTATTTTCAGACAATAAAAAAGGCTTATATTTAACTATAAGCCTTTGATTTACTTGGTGGGGCGTCCGAGGCTCGAACTCGGGACCCATGGATTAAGAGTACAGCACTCAAAATATACAACTTTAATAATCAATAACTTGCATGACTCGCCAAGTCATAACCTACTACATATTTACTACACTCTACGCCAATACCAGTGTAGCGTAGTGACAAATTTACTACACGCCGTTCTCTAGTAATTGATCCAAACAAAGAAGATATACAAATCTAACAGAGAGACATCAATAAGTATAAATCATCATATTGACAACTTTCCGTAAACTACGTAAATTGCATAATTTACGGAAAATAATAGGAAATACAATTATGCTACAGGTAACAGCTAGTGAATTTGTTAAACATTTTGGTCAATACAAAGAGCAAGTTCAACGCCAGTCTATTGCTATTACCAGCCATGGTCGAACCAGTGGTTATTTTGTGTCTGAACATGAATATAGCGAATATCTGTTGCTTAAATCACGCTCCAGACAAGCTTACGATGTGACTGAATTACCTTCAGGCACGATAGCAGCCATTGCCCAAGCAAAAATGAGTGACGAGCATGATCATTTAAATAGTTTGATGGATTAGATTTGTAATGCCCTATCCTAAGCCTGAAAATGGCCTTGTTATTTCATATTCTTATTTATGGCAAAACGAGTATAAAGCCGGACAATTAGAAGGCCTAAAGAACAGACCTTGTGCCATAATACTGGTAGTCGAAAAAAATGAGGCCGAACAGATTGTCACTGTCGCACCCATTACTCATACACCACCTAAAAATCTTAATGCCGCCATTGAAATTCCACCTAAGGTAAAACAACACTTAGGTTTAGATGCAGAGCGCTCATGGATAATTCTGGATGATTTTAATCAATTCCAATGGCCGGGATATGATTTACGGCCCATCTCCAAAACACTCGATAAATACGACTTCGGTTTTTTGCCGCCCGCTTTATATCAGCAAATCACACAAAGAATTGTCGGGCTTCACCAGAGCTCTTTAAAATCAACCCCACGTGATTAAGCATTGATATATTTTAAGCGACATAAACAGTCGCAAACTAAATATTATAAAACTAGGAGTGTAAAAGAGCGTTGAAAAGTGATCAGTTTTAGCAAAAAAGAGCATCTAATTTTTCCAGCTAAATTTAATATCTTTTTGATATTATAAGATATTACTAACAATAGACTTAGCTAAACAGAAGATAAAACTGGCAAATATTCTAGGCTGTTTTACAGTGTTAAGGGAAGCTAAGTAAGTTATAAGCTTTTTATGCCTGTATTGTCGGCAAGTGTTGCGGTGATTTATTTTGAAATGGAACAAAATTGGGACATTTTTATTTTCAGACAATAAAAAAGGCCTAGATTTTACTCTAAGCCTTTGATTTATTTGGTGGGGCGTCCGAGGCTCGAACTCGGGACCTATGGATTAAGAGTCCACTGCTCTACCAACTGAGCTAACACCCCTCTTATCTGGAGGATTATATAACATTTTTGGGCAATTATCTTATCAAGGTAAATTAATTTTAATATTTATCTTAATGCTCACTGCCTCTTACTCTGACATTATCAGGGTATTAAACAAATCAGGCCCAAAAACTAAGTCGATAGCCTATAAGCTCTGTATTATCTCTGGCAAAAAGAACTCACTGACCAGCATTCTCTTTTGTTCAATCGCGTAAATTGTTCGACGACCCCAAATTGGCTTTATGACCCATTCTTGCTCAATGATCGATGGCGTCCAAGTCGGAAGATCAATTAAAGTTACATCCATCGCTATACGCTCTAACTTAGGATAAGAAAAAATAACTTCCCCTAATGGACGAGTACCTAATTTGGATAAATTGCTTTTTGCGGTTTTAATAGTGGCTGAAGGGATAATAGTTCTTGCCAATATCAATGGCTTATCATTCACATGCAACAAAACCTCACGTATCAAACTGTAATGATGTTCAGGTAACTTAAGTAAACGACGCTCGCTTAGAAAAGGCGTTTGCCAACGATGAAACAAGATCTTAACAGCAACACCTGAACCATAATAATTCCTCAACCGTTGTGTTAGTGAGCCCGACTCATAAGTCCATGATTGAACATTGATGGGTAATTTATGGCGTGTGCCTTGGCGATTTTCCAGCCATAAAGGTTCTTTGGTAAATAAAACACTTTGAGTAGTCAAACTAAGCTAAACCTCTGCAAATTCAGTAGATGTACCAAGCCAACGTTCACATAAGGGCTGTATGGCCTGAGGTGATAGCTTAAAAATCTGCTCACCAACCCGTGGGATATTATGCAGCAAATCAGCATCTCTTGCTAAGTCCGCAATTTTAAAGTTAATAGCACCGGTTTGTCGTGTCCCCATCACTTCACCAGGACCTCGTAACTCCAAATCTTTTTCAGCTATAACAAAACCATCATTGCTATCCCTTAAGATACCCAAACGCTGGCGTGCTGTATCCGATAAGGGGGATTGATACATTAGCAAGCAATAACTATCAACCTCCCCTCGCCCTACCCTACCCCGTAATTGATGCAACTGAGACAACCCAAGACGCTCTGGATTTTCGATAATCATTAAACCTGCATTCGGCACGTCAACTCCTACTTCAATCACTGTGGTAGCAACTAACAAGTCAATTTCATGATTCTTAAACGACAGCATGACCGCTTCTTTCTCACTGCTTTTCATACGCCCATGAATCAAAGCCACACGCACCTGAGGTAGTGCCAGTGTTAAAAATTCAGCGGTTTTCTCTGCAGCCTCACATTCCAAAACCTCTGATTCTTCAATTAAAGTACACACCCAATACACTTGCAGTTTTTTGCTTACCCAACTGTTAATTCGTTCAATAACTTCAAGACGACGCTCTGACGGAATAACACTCGTGACAATTGGCTTTCTACCGGGCGGTAACTCATCGATAATAGAAATATCCAAATCAGAGTATTGCAACATCGCTAACGTTCGTGGAATTGGAGTGGCTGTCATGACTAATTGGTGAGGTCTGATATTACCTTTTTGTCCTTTTTCTCTAAAAGCCAAACGCTGATTGACTCCAAAACGATGTTGTTCATCAATAATCACCAGACCGAGTTGATGAAACAAGACACTTTCCTGAAATAATGCATGAGTTCCAATAATAATATCGACTGATCCATCAGCTAAACCTTGTAGAATTTCTTTACGAGCTTTACCCTTAATTTGCCCCGTCAAGAATACAACGCTAACCTGAAACGATTCAAACCACGCGCTAAAATTACGCTTATGCTGTTCGGCCAATAATTCTGTCGGTGCCATCACTGCGACTTGATACCCCGCAGTTAATGCCAATAATGCCGCATAAGCGGCAACAACGGTTTTACCTGAACCGACATCACCTTGAATCAGACGCATCATTGGCTGAGGCAAACAACAGTCTGCTTCAATCTCTGCAATAACACGTTGTTGAGCCCCAGTGAATTTAAAAGGCAAGGCATTTAGAAACTGCTCAACCTGCTCTAATTTATTCCTCCCACCAAAAACAGGTGCCTGCCACGCTTTCGTTTTATTTCGGCTAATACATAGACTTAAATGATGAGCCAGCAATTCCTCAAAGGCTAGTCTTTTAAGTGCTGGAACATTTCCACTAAGAAGTGCCTCAGTAGAAATGGAATCATCAGGCGCATGCAAAGTGTTTATGGCTTCCGAAAGCGTTGGATAAGCATATTGTCTTAAAGTCTGCTCAGGAATCCAATCGATTAATAACTTCGGCTGATGATAGCAAAGTGTTAACGCATGTTTGACAGCTTTTCTTATCGTACCTTGACTCAGTCCCTCGGTTAAAGGATAGACAGGCGTTAAACGTGCTTCGGTAATTTCAGCATCCGGATTAGAAATGATCTGATAATCAGGATGAACCATTTCCAAACCACCAAAACCATAACGCACTTCAGCAAAACAACTGATTAAAGTACCTGGCTTAAGCATATTGTGTTGATTAGCACTAAAGTGAAAGAATTTTAGTGTGATAAGGCCAGTATCATCTGTCACTCTACACACTAAACTTTTTCTGCCTTTAGACAAAATATCAACGAATTCGACACGACCACAAATGAGTGCAGTCATACCTGCGGACAAAGAAGCAATAGGATAAACACGTGTCCGATCTTCGTATCTTAGTGGTAGATGAAAAATAAGATCCTGAATAACACGGATACCCAGTTTTTCTAAGCGGCTTTTAGTTTGAGCACCGACCCCAGTCAATACAGAAATTGATTGATTTAGATCATTCACTGTGTAATGACTGGAGGGACTAATCTTTCAAACATTAAGAGGCAGGATATTCTTGTTCCTTCAAAAACATAATACCATCCATTTCAACCGCTACGTTTTTAGGCAACGCAGCCACACCAACTGCAGCCCTTGCGGGATAAGGCTCTTGAAAGTAATGTCCCATAATTTCATTAACCAAAGGAAAATGAGATAGATCCGTTAGAAATACATTGAGCTTCACAAAATCAGAGAAGTCACCGCCTGCGGCTTCAGCAACAGCTTTTAAATTCTCAAACACTTGGGTAATCTGGGCAGTAATATCCCCTTCAACAATAATCATTGTTTCAGGAACTAAAGGAATCTGTCCTGAAAGATAGACCGTTTGACCCACTTTTACGGCTTGCGAATACGTTCCTATTGCTTTAGGTGCTTTATTAGTCTGGATAATTTCTTTAGTCATTGTCTGATCCTAATGAGTCATATACTAACGGTGAGGATATTAAATACTTTCATTCGTTCAATATTATATTGATTATTGTTTAAGGTTAAAAAGGCTCTCAATTAACACATCTGCAAACTCACTGCATTTAACCTCAATCGCATTATCCATCAAACGGGCAAAATCATACGTGACTCGCTTACTTGCAATCGCTGCATCCATGGCATTAATAATAGCATCAGCCGCTTCAGTCCAACCCATATAACGCAACATCATTTCACCCGACAAGATTAATGAGCCTGGATTCACTTTATCAAGATTGGCGTATTTAGGTGCTGTGCCATGAGTCGCTTCAAAGACAGCAGTACCGGTTGAATAATTAATATTCCCCCCTGGTGCAATTCCAATACCTCCTACTTGTGCAGCCAATGCATCGGATAAATAATCACCATTTAAATTTAATGTCGCAATGACATCAAAATCTTCCGGGCGTGTTAATACCTGTTGCAAGGCAATATCCGCGATAGCATCTTTAATTAAAACACGTCCCTGAGCCAAGGCTTCTGCCTGCTCCTTGTTTGCCGCTTCTTCACCTGACTGAGCTTTCGTTCTTTCCCATTGGGACCATGTATACGTTTGATCGGGGTATTCACGCTCAGCAAGCGCATACGCCCAATTACGAAAAGCACCTTCAGTAAACTTCATGATATTGCCTTTATGCACAATCGTGAGACTTTTTCGCTTCTGAATGAGGCAATAATCAATAGCAGAGCGAACTAAACGTTCAGTCCCTTCCTGTGAAACCGGTTTTATACCAATGCCTGACGTCTCAGGAAAACGAATTTTGCTAAATTGTTTAGGAAAGTTTTCCTGTAATAACTTCATAAACAATTTGTTATCATCGCTGCCTTGCTCAAACTCCAATCCCGCATAGATGTCTTCAGTATTTTCCCTAAAAATTACCATATCAACGGCTCCAGGATTTTTAACTGGAGAAGGAACGCCTTTAAACCATCGCACAGGACGCAAACAAACGTACATATCGAGCATTTGTCTCAGCGCCACATTTAATGAGCGAATACCACCACCGATGGGCGTAGTCAAAGGGCCTTTGATAGAAATTAAAAAATCTCGACACGCCGTCACCGTTTCATCAGGCAACCAGGTATTAAACAGAGTGTTTGCCTTTTCTCCTGCATACACCTCAAGCCAGTGAATCTTCCTTTTACCAGAATAGGCACTTTTAACAGCCGCATCTAAAACACGTACTGTTGCACGCCATATATCTGGACCTGTCCCGTCCCCTTCAATATAGGGAATAATGGGGTTATCAGGTACAACCAATAAACCATTTTGCATCGTAATTGGAGTACCACTGCCTTCGTAAACTGATTGACTCATAGATAACACCTCAATTTTATATTTAACACAAGGGTTGTAACAACAGTGGAGAATTATAGTCTTAACAATGTCTATTCAAGTAAAATATATGCTAAAAAAGAATCTATCTGCCTATCACACCCGACAAGCTTGTATCCATTCATCCTTTACTCAATGAAATGTCTCAAGTTTTCCGCACAGAAACTGGCAACAATTAACCATCCCAAGAGATCCCATGCGCATTCTTATCGTTGAAGATGAAATAACCCTCTGTAATCAAATCCAACAATATCTAGTGAATAAAGGATTTGCTGTTGACAGTTCCCATACTGGAAGCGATGGCTACTTCATGGGTAAAGAGTACCCTATTGATGTTGCTATTATTGATATTGGACTTCCCGATTTTTCAGGTATAGAACTGATCAAACGCTTACGTAAAGAAAAAATTACCACGCCTATTTTAATTTTGACTGCCCGAAGTCGTTGGCAGGAAAAGGTAGAAGGCCTAGAGGCAGGAGCAGATGACTATTTGGTTAAACCCTTCCAATACGAAGAATTACTGGCCAGAATAAACGCATTAATCAGACGTTCAGCTGGACAAGCGCATCCTGTATTAACTCATGACAACATCGAACTTAATACTATGGCACAAGAAGTCTTCGTTTCCGGCACAAAACTGGAATTAACAGCATTTGAATACAAGGTCTTAGAATATCTTATGTTTCGTAAAGGCGAATTAATTTCAAAAACTGTTTTAACCGCACACATCTACGATGAAGACTTTGATAGAGACAGCAATGTTATTGAGGTTTTTATTGGTCGCTTAAGAAAAAAACTGGATCCTGACGGAACACGTAAACCGATTGAAACATTGCGTGGTCGTGGTTACCGGATTGGGTCTGGCGTTTCTTAAATGCGCAGAAAATCCCTAAGCTTTCGCTTATTAGTGACAGAAGGTTTTGTACTAGCAATATTCTTTACCCTAGTCGCCATCATTCTGGAGCAAGGCTTCCGTCACAGTGCTGAGCAAGCCTTAAAAGATCGATTACAAGTTCAGGTTTATGCACTTTTATCCGCAGCAAAATTAAACGAATCTGGCGATTTGATCATGCCCCCTTTACTCCCTGAGCCACGCTTTGAAACTCCGGGATCAGGTTTATATGGCTTTATCCAACAGGCTAAAAAGGATACCGTCTGGCGTTCTCAATCGGCGATTGGACTTGAGGAACTGATACCGCCTAATCAGTTAACTGCTGGTATCTCAGAATTTGTCGTTGTTAAACATGATCGTTATGCCGTCCATTCGGATGTCATTTTAAAAAGCAGCAATGGGATTGAGCGGGAATTTATATTTACCGTGACTGAAGATGCACGATTTGTAAGTACGCAAATCGAGCATTTAAGAGACCTATTAAGAATCTGGCTACTGGCAATAGGAGTGACCTTAGTCATTATTCAGTTTGTATTATTGCGCTGGAGTTTAAAACCACTTCGAGACATCGTCAATGACCTTGAAGAAGTTGATCAAGGTCATAAGACACTCTTAGATGGCGTTTATGCAACTGAACTAGCCGGACTGGCCAGCAATCTTAATGCTTTTATAGTTCATGAGCGCGCACAATTAGACAGATATAGAAATAACCTGGCTGATTTAGCCCACAGTTTAAAAACACCATTGGCTATATTACGGGGCTGTGTTGAATCTTTCAGTGATAACAAAGAAACCGTTCAAGAGCAGATTTCAAGAATGAATCAAATTGTTGAATATCAATTACAAAAGGCGGCAGCTAAGGCGGAGCTTAAAGCTATTAAGAGTATTGATATCAGCAAGGTCATTATGAAAATTAAATCCTCTCTCGATAAAGTATACATCGAGAAAGGCCTTACTTTTGAATTGGAGATCCCTGAACAGCATTTAATCTATTGTGAAGAAGGTGATTTATACGAAATTATTGGAAACCTAATGGATAACGCCTGCAAATGGTGCCATCACTCAGTCAAAGTTACCATCAATCTTAATCCGCGTAAAAATAGACGCACCTATGGTTTATTACTTCAGATTGAAGATGATGGCCCAGGAATACCCGTGGGGAAATTTAATGACATCCTAAAAAGAGGCATACGTGCTGATGAAAATATTCATGGCCACGGCATTGGCGTTACTGTCGTTCATGAAATAATCAGCCTACTGGGCGGCACGCTTGAAGGCGGTACCAGCGCTGAACTGGGTGGCATGAGATGGAGTGTGTATTTACCCTAATGCGCATTCCATTAACTTATCTTACTGTTGTTTTGCTTTGGACAACAACCCCTCTAGCGATCAAATGGAGTGGTGAAGGCCCAGGCTTTCTATTCGGTGTCACAGCCCGAATGAGCATTGGAACAGCTTGCTTATTATTGGCACTCTTGTTCACCCGACAACCCTTAGCCTGGCATCCCAAAGCCTTGTTAACGTATCTTGCTGTAGCTTTACAAATCTACGGCTGCATGCTCCCAGTCTACTGGGCGGCTCAATTTATTCCGTCTGGCTGGATTTCGGTCATGTTTGGTTTAACGCCACTCATAACCGCTTTATTAGCCGCTATTTTCTTGGGGGAACGCAGTCTTACCCTGGGCAAATTACTCTCATATAGCCTAGGAATTGGCGGACTGGTTGTTATGTTCGGTTCAGCCTTACAATTAGGTCATAGCGCGGTATTGGGGATTGGCGCTGTCCTGTTCTCTGCAGGATTACAAGCCGTCTGCTCGGTTTTGATAAAGTGCGTGGGTGCAAAAATACCGGCACGTGATCAAGTCACCGGAGGTTTGCTAATCGCTTTACCTGCCTATCTGGTTACCTGGGGCCTAATTGATGGTCAATGGCCAACATTATGGACACCCACCAGTCTGGCAGCGATTATTTATTTAGGTGTGATAGCAACCACAATAGGCTTTATCTTCTATTTTTATCTGCTAACGCATTTATCAGCTACCCGCGTTGCATTAATCAGCTTGATCACCCCGTTACTAGGTTTATTGTTAGGTCACGTTATTAACCATGAAATGCTCAGTCTAAAAGTAGTAACAGGCTCGGGATTGATAGTCTTAGCACTAATTATGCATGAGTTTTTTGAACGTCTTCCGACCTTTAAATTTAAGCTTAAATAAACCCTGTGAACATTAATGAACCTAGCAAAGCTGTTAGATCAATAATATTCCGTATTTAATTAAAATGTTTTTTGCTCTAGCTGTATTTTTAGTGCTACTATTTAGCCGTAGTTAAAGTTTGAGTCGGCTTCTTCATGGAGCTGGAATTTGCAAAGCCAACATAAATTGGCGTTTTTTTAGTTAAGAGTGTGATATGTCAGATCAAGTTGTAGGTACCGTTAAGTGGTTCAATGATGAAAAAGGTTTTGGATTTATTGAACAAGAAGGTGGCAAAGATGTTTTTGTTCACCACAGCGCAATTAATGGCACCGGTCGCAAAACCTTGCGAGAAGGCCAAAAAGTTACTATGCAAGTAACTCAAGGTCAAAAAGGACCGCAAGCAGAGAATGTAACCCCCGCGTAATACTCTCGAATATAATCTCCCCCTATAGAGTCTATGACTCTTTGGGGGTGGCTTATTACTTTTATATAGGAGAAAATTGTCTAATATTTTTTTCTTAGTGCAGTTGTATCTTTAATTATCCTTTACGACTGCCTTTAAAATAACAAATTTATTATTGGCAGCAACCGTCGTACAGTTTCCAAATAACTGCTTAAGGTTAATAGGATAATTTAGATGGCGGTTACCCACTATCCATAGCTCCCCCCTCTTCTTTAGCACCCGCCTTGATTCCTTAATCATGGCAGTAGCAATTTGATCGCCTATTGTATTTTGCTGATGAAAAGGTGGATTACAAAGAATCAAATCAGCAGAATCGGTTTCAAAATTATCCAGCCCATTACCCACTGTAAAAACAGCCTTGCGCTCTTCTCCAAAGGCCCGAAAAAAATTCTCCCTGGCAGAGGCAACTGCCATAAACGATTCATCTACAAAATGTACCCTGGCCTCTGGATTTCTTTCAGCCGCTATTAATCCTAACAGACCATTACCACAGCCCAAATCTACAATATCAACCTTGCCATGATGCTGCGGGAGGTGTTGAAGAAAAAAACGGGTGCCAATATCCAGACTATCCCTTGAAAACACATTCGCATGATTGCAAATTAAATGCGTCGAACCTTCAAGCTGATAATAAACGGGGTAAGGACTCACAGGGACTATCAAATCAGGATCTGGTGTTGTGAAAATAAGCCGGGCCTTTTTACGCGCCAACGATGTGGTAGTCGTTCCAACCAAGCGCTCTAACAACTTCCAGATAGCCGCGGGTAAGGTTTTTATCATACCCCCCAAAATAACGTGAGTTGAGGCATGTAAATGTGGATGTAACCGTATCAATTGATCTTCTAGCAAGGCCAAGGTCTTAGTCGCTTTAATCAATACATAATCGTATGATCCTTCTAACGCCTCAAGACTATTAATCAACGTCACACTGTCTTCAGCCAGGTTATTCGCCTTTAAATTAAGCCGCGTAGCCTGCTGTGACAAATAAGAGTCTGATACGGAATCCGGTTTAAAGTCACTTAATGCGATAGCTAATGCGCCAAAACTATCATTCAAAATTAATATACGGGCATTAGCGGCAGGTTTAATATCCTCGGCTAGCGTATTTAATACATATTCATCCGCCGCATCCCAGGCACGCAGTAACTCTAAGGAGCGCTTCGGCAAGCGATTTAATTCAAACCCGCCTTGAGGAACGCTTAGTAAATTTTCTGTTTTATTATCCATTAACCCAGTAACACAGCCGTTGCTTTAAACACGTGCCATGTATTTGCCACTTTCAGTATTGACCTTAATTAAATCATCCACTTCCAAATACTCAGGTACTTGCACCTCAATACCGGTGACCAGACGCGCTGTTTTAGTGCGTCCTGAGGCCGTTGCCCCTTTAATAGAAGGCGCTGTTTCTACAATACCCAGTATCACCGAACTCGGCAGCTCAATACCCAAAATAACACCATCAATCAACAAGGCAACAATGCCTTCCAGACCTTCTGTTAAATAGTTAACCTGGTCATCCAAATCCTCACGGCTTAAGGTGTACTGAGTATAGTCCTCCAAGTCCATGAAAATATAACTCTCGCCATCCACATAAGAGAATTGAACTTTAGCCCTGACTAAATCGCTGTCTTTTAAAAAGTCATCACCTTTTAAAGACTCATCCAGTTTTTGTCCTGTTTTAAGGTTAGTAAAACGAATCTTATATAAGGTTGATGCGCCTCGTGAAGAAGGGCTCTTTGCATCAAATTGTTTGACCATATGCGGCACACCATTAATCTCAACTACCATTCCACGCTTTAACTCACTCGCTTTTGCCACACACATCTCCAAATTATTTATATAGTCGCCAACTCAAGAACAATGATTTACCCATAAATCAATGAACAGATAGAGTAAATAACCAAGTATTATAACTTAGAAAATTGCAATATCCGTGCTAGGAGGCTGTCCGAGAATATGATACTCGAACAAGTGGTTCCTGACGGGTTTCAGAAAAATTTTAAATTATCCTTATGCCAAACTTCAAATTGATCAAAACTTGCACAGTTTTTCGCTAAAACCCGTTCATGTCGGACTT